>NZ_JAEMRD010000084.1 GCF_016463485.1 Brevundimonas sp. | reverse complement strand
CAGGGGGAGGAACCGCGGGGTCGGCGGGTTCATCCACGACCGGTGTCGTTGTGGAAGGCGATGTCGTCGAAGGCGCGGTCGCCGGCACCGTCGATGCAGGCTCCGATCCCGGCGGTGTCGCCGCATTGCCGCTGGCCGGCAGGCCTGTGCCCGAAACGGCCGGGCCGCCGCTGATGTAGACGGGCGGGATCACGGTCACGATCGTGCCGTCGGGCCTCACCGTGGTCGCGCCCGCCGTCGCCGGGCCCAATCCAGCTAGACCGGGCGAGGTCTGGGCCCTTGCCGCCGTCGTCGCCCCTGCCGGAACCGAAGCGACCGCGCTCAGGGGCGAGACGCCGGTGTCGCCGAACGCCTCGACCGCGAAGAAATAGTCGACGCCGACGTTCAGGGCCCCGATCTCGACCTGACCATCTCGCGCGGCCAGTTCGTCGGCCCAGACCTGGTAGGTCAGGTGCAGCCGGTCGGCCCTGACCCCCCAGCGGATATTGTAGCCCAGGATACGCCCCCCCGTCGGCTCGGCGACCGGGGCGACCTTGACGGTGGCGTTCCTCTGGTCGGTGCCGCGCGTGACCGTGATCTCGGCGGGCGCAACGGGAACAGGGCCCGCCGCATTGCCGAACACCCGCAGGTCGGCGATGGCCAGATGAGCGCCCGGCGTCTCGCCGTGCTGATAGCGGATGAAGCGGGCCCGCGTCGGGCGGTCGGCCTGGACATAGGCGTTGGGGCTGTCGCGGTTGGACGACATCCGGTTGGCCAGGGTGAACCACTGCTCGCCGTCCAGCGACCACTGGATACGGAACCGGGTCCGCTGGTTCGGGGCGTTCTCGAACATCCCGGACTGGTAGTCGGCGTAGTTGACCTGGACCGACTGGACGACCTTCACGCCGCCGAGGTCGAGGGTCAGGGTCTGGTCCGGGGTGTTGCTTTCGGCGACCCAGAAGGTGCGGGGATCCTCGTCAACGGCCCGGTCGGCGCTGAACACGCCCTCGGTCGAGGAGGCGGTCGCCTTCGCCTTGTAGGACAGCGGCATCCAGCCGGTGAACAGGGTCTCGGGATTCAGGACCGGCCCGTCCGGCGTCCGCTGCGGGAAGTCGCCGAACCGGCTGGAGAAATACAGCTGGCCGTCCGTGTGGAAGGCTCCGGGGAACATCGCCACCCGCCGTTCGAAGCTCCAGTTCAGCCCGATCCAGGCCCCGCCGGTGTTCCACCAGTTGCCGTAGCGATCCTGGAAGGTCGAGCCGTTGCCTGCGCCCTGGACGAAGCCGCCGGGCTTGTAGCTGGTCGGGTTCCACGGCGCATAGGTAAAGGGCCCCAGCGGCGAGGTCCCGACATAGGCCCCGTTGGCCGAGCCGTTGTATTCCGCGCCGGGCGCCGAATACTGCAGGTAATAACGCCCGCCGTTGCGGGTCATCGAGGCCCCGTCGATGAAGGGGGCGACCGGCGTGCCGTCCGGCAGGGTGCCCGAATGGTCCTGCCCGTAACGCTCCCAGCCGTGACGCGCCGGATCGAGCCGGAACATGGTCGTCGGCTCGTCGATGAAGGCCATGGGCGAGATCGGATCGATCTCCGATCCGTACAGCGGAAACACGTCCGACGACCCCCAGTACAGGTACCAGCGATTGTCGTCGTCGATGAACAGGTCGGGCGACCACGGCCCGGCCGGCAGGTCGGTATTTGGGCCCGGCGCCGGATCGCGGCCGGTCACCGCACCCGGGATGCGCGGCATTCGCCGGGTATAGAAGTCCCACCGCCCGGTCTCTGGCCGGTCGCTGGCCAGCATTCCCAAGGGATCGAGCGACGACTGCATCAGATACAGCCGCTCTCCGTCCGACACGGCAGCCGGTCCGACCGATCCGTCCAGCGGCCAGCGATTGGGTTCGACGAAGCTCCATTCGGCCAGGTCGCGCGACACCCAGTATCCGTCGGCCTGGGTCACGAACAGATAATAGCGGTCCTGATGCAGGACCACGGTCGGCTCGGCCCCGGTGCGATAGCTGACGCCCTCGTGAGTCTGCTCGAAATTGTATTTGTAATCGATGTCGACCGGGTTGGCCCAGGTCCGCCCGACCGACTGGGCGGCGGCCGGCCCAGCGGCCAGCATCGACACCAGGGGGGCCGTGGCGGCGGCAAGCAACAGGGCGGCCAGGACCGGGAACGATACGCGCATGTCGCGATGCTATCACGGCTTTGGCCGCTGGCCATGGGGGGTCGCGCGTGACGCGTGCAACGGGCTCTCTGGCGTCCTGTCGCGGGAATGTTAAGGATAACGAATGCCGATTTCACGCCCCCGATCCCGCCTGCGCGCCCTTCTGTCGTCGATGAGCTTTTGGGTGGTGGTGGCCCTGATCCTGGGTCTGCTCGTCGGGGCGATGGTGGAGGTGTCGGGGTCCGCGGCGCTGACCGGTGCGATCGAGGCGGTCGAGCCCCTGGGCGGGGTCTGGCTGAACGCGCTGCGGATCACCGTCATACCGCTGGTCTTCGCCATGCTGGTCACGGGGATCGTGTCGATCGCGGATGCGGCCTCGACCGGGCGGCTGGCGGTACGGGCGCTCGTGGTATTCGGCATCATGCTGACGGCGGCGACGATCTACGCCATCCTGGCGGGGCTGGGCCTGTTGAACCTCTGGCCGATCGATCCGGTGGCCGGCCAGGCCCTGCTGTCGGGCATTCCCGGTGATTCGATCGCCGCCGTTGGCGAGGCCGCGCACACCGACGGCCTGCGGGCCTTTCTGAACAGCCTGGCCCCCTCCAACCTGATCAAGGCGGCGGCCGACGACGGGGTGCTGGGCGTCGTGGTGTTCGCCATCGCCTTCGGTTTCGCCGCGACCCGGCTGGAGCCCCGGCTGCGGACCCCGCTCGCCCTGTTCTTCGAGGCGACCGCCGAGGCCGTGGTGGTAATCGTCCACTGGGTCTTGCTGGCCGCGCCGATCGGGGTCTTTGCGCTGGCACTCGGCGTCGGCCTGAGGGCGGGTGTGGGCGCCGCCGGGGTGCTGGGCCACTACATCGCCATCGTCTGCCTCAGCCAGATCGGCGTCATCATCCTGGTCTATCTGGCGGTACGGGTCTTCGGAAAGATCGGTTTCGGCCGGTTCAGCCAGGCGATCGCCCCGGCCCAGGTCGTCGCCTTCTCGACCCAGTCTTCACTGGCCAGCCTGCCGGTGATGGTGGAGCGGGCGCGCGACTATCTCGGCGTCTCGCACGCCTCGGCCGGTCTGGTTCTGCCGCTGGCGGTGGCGGTGTTCCGCCTCACCAGCCCGGTCGCCAACCTGGCCGTCTGTCTGTATGCGGCGCAGCTCTACGGCGTGCCATTGGGGATCGCGGCCCTGATCGCCGGCGGCCTGACCGCCATCGCCGTCTCGATCGCCTCGGTCGGCCTCCCGGGCCAGGTCAGCTTCTTCGCCTCCGTCGGCCCCATCTGCCTGGCCATGGGCGTCCCCATCGGCGTCCTGCCCCTGCTGCTGGCGGTCGAGGTCATCCCCGACATCCTGCGCACCATCGGCAACGTCACCGCCGACCTGGCCGCGACCCGTATCATCGCCGGGGACGATGAGGCGGAGACGGAACCGGCGGCAGCAGGGATCTAGACGGGAAGAGACGCTATTTCAGATCCGGCGGCGTCGCCTCTTCGGTCAGGATCCGGATCGCTTCGTCCAGCGACACCACCTGCTGGGCCTGCGAGCCCAGGCGACGGATCGCCACCTCGCCCTTCTCGGCCTCGTTCCTGCCGACGACGGCGATCACCGGTACCTTGCCGACCGAGTGCTCACGCACCTTGTAGCCGACCTTCTCGTTCCGCAGATCGGTCTCGACCCGCAGGCCCGCGGCGCGGAACTTGGCCGCGACCTCTTCGGCATAGCCGTCGGCGTCCGAGGTGATCGTCGCAACCACCGCCTGCACCGGCGCGAGCCACAGCGGGAACGCCCCGGCGTAGTTCTCGATCATGATGCCGATGAACCGCTCGAAGGAGCCCAGGATGGCCCGGTGCAGCATGACCGGCCGGTGCTTGCCGCCGTCTTCGCCGACGTATTCAGCGTTCAGCCGCTCAGGCAGGACATAGTCGAGCTGGATCGTCCCGCAAGTCCATTCACGCCCGATGGCGTCCTTGACCACGAAGTCCAGCTTGGGCGCATAGAAGGCACCGTCGCCAGGCGTGATGACGGGCTCCGACCCGGCGGCGCGGGCACCCTCCAGCATCTGGGCCTCGGCCTTGTCCCAGAACTCTTCCGTGCCGGCGCGGGCGTCGGGGCGGGTGCCCAGGCTGATATAGGCCGTCTCCATACCCAGGTCGGCGTGAACCGACCGGCACAGGGTGATGAAGGCCGCCGTTTCCTCGACGATCTGGTCCTCACGGCAGAAGATGTGGGCGTCGTCCTGGGTGAAGCCGCGCACCCGCATCAGGCCGTGCAGGGCCCCCGACGGCTCATAGCGGTGGCAGGCGCCGAACTCGGCCATACGAAGCGGCAGTTCGCGGTAAGACCGCTGGCCCTGATCGAAGATCTGGACGTGGCCCGGGCAGTTCATGGGCTTGAGCGACAGCACCTCGCCCTCGACCGTCTCGCAGACGAACATGTTCGGCCGGTACTTGTCCCAGTGGCCGGATTTCTCCCAGAAGGTCCGGTCCAGCACCTGGGGCGTCTTGACCTCGACGTATCCGGCGGCGTCGAGGCGGCGGCGCATATAGGCCTCCAGCACGCGCCACAGCACCCATCCCTTGGGGTGCCAGAAGACCATGCCCCGGCCCTCTTCCTGCATGTGGAACAGGCCCATGGCCTTGCCGATCCTGCGGTGATCCCGCTTCTCGGCCTCTTCGATGCGGAGCAGATAGGCGTCCAGGTCCTCCTTCGAGGCCCAGGCGGTCGCATAGATGCGCTGCAGCTGGGCGTTGCGATGGTCGCCGCGCCAGTAGGCCCCGGCCAGCTTGGTCAGCTTGAACGCCTTGCCCACGAATTTGGTCGAGGGGAAGTGCGGCCCCCGGCACAGGTCCTGCCAGGTCGCGCCCTGGTGATAGACGCTGATGTCCTCGCCCTCGGGCAGGTCGCGGATGATCTCGGCCTTGTAGGTCTCGCCCATGGCCTCGAAGCGCGCGATGGCCTCGTCGCGGGGCAGGACCTCGCGGCGGATCTTCTCGTCGCGATCGACGATCTCGGCCATCCGCTTCTCGATCGCCTTGAAGTCGTCGGTCGAGAAGGGCTCGTCGCGCGCGAAGTCGTAATAGAAGCCGTCCTCGATCGCCGGGCCGATGGTGACCTGGGTGCCGGGGAACAGTTCCTGAACCGCCTGGGCCATCACGTGGCTGGCGTCGTGACGCAGGGTATCCAGCGCCTCGGGACTGTCGCGCATGATGATCTTCAGCGCGCCCGACCGGCCCACGGGGGCGTCGAGATCGAGCAGGGTCCCGTCCACCTCGATCAGGACCGCCTTCTTGGCCAGCGACGGCGAAATCGAGGTCGCGACGTCACGGCCCGTGGCGTCGGCGGGATACTGGCGCACGGCGCCGTCGGGGAAGGTCAGGTCGATCATCGTGGTCAATCTTTAACGGGCGGAACCGGGTCATACCCCGACCCACCGAAGGGGTGGCATTTACAGAGCCTGCGCACGGTGAGCCATCCCCCCTTGACCGGTCCGTGCTGGATCAGCGCGTCGCGGCCATAGTCCGAACAGGTCGGCAGGAACCGGCAGGACTGCCCGAACCAGGGGGACAGCGTCAGCTTGTAGCCCCGATGGGCCGCGCGAACGCCGCGTTCGTAGAGGGTGGTGCCAATATCAGTGTCTGGGCGGGCCATGATGTCCGGCCATACCCCGGTTCGGGGCCGGGCGGAACTCAGGCGGCGCCGGCGAGCCTGGTTCGCGAGGTCTGGGCCTGTCGCACCGCGTCCAGCGTCGCCTCGATCGCCACCATCGTCGAGGCGTGACGCGCCGGATAGTCGGCGACCAGCTTCAGGGCGCGCAAGCCCTCGAACCGACCGTTCGGGCCGTCGCCGCCGGACTTCAGCATGGCCAGGCTGGCGTCGCGGGCGGCCTCGATCTCAGCCTCCGTAGCCCCGATCACGCTCTCCCCCAGCACCCCGGCGGCGGCCTGTCCGAGCGCACAGGCCTTCACATCCTGGGCGAAGTCGGCGACCCGGCCTGCGTCGTCCAGCACCACGTCCACGGTTGCCCTGGACCCGCACAGCTTGGCCACCCGCTCCCCGGTGCCCTCGGGCGCGGCCAGCCGCCCGCTGTGCGGCAGGTTGGCCGCCAGCGACAGGATGCGCGCGCTGTAGAGCTCGTCGATCATGGGACAGAGATAGAGGTTCGGCCGCGGCGAGAGAAGAGGCGGACTACTGCCCCTGCAACGAACCCCAGGTCCGCGCCATAGCCGGCGACGCACCGTCGGTCTGCACCGGAACAGGCACCGCAGCCGATGCAGCCGTCTTCTCCCTTAGCCAGGCCAGGTTGCGGTCGGCGGCCTCGGGCGGCAGGGCGCGGCGGACGATCTGTTCGGCCTCGCCCATGTTCCCTTGCAGACCCAGCACCAGGGCCAGGTTCAGCTGGGTCTTCAGGGTCGCACCCGGCTGGGCCACGGCGCGGCGCAGCAGGACCTCGCCGCCCCGCGCATCACCCTGGGCGGTCAGGGCCATGGCGGCATTGGTCAGGATGTCCGGGTTGTCGCGCGACAGCCGCAGGCCCTCGTTCCAGGCCGCCTTGCCGTCCTCGATCCGCCGCACCTGGGTATAGGCCACGCCCAGCAGCGACAGCGGCCGCCAGTCGTTGGGGGCCAGGGCCCGCGCCTGTTCCAGCGGTCCGATGCCATAGAAGGCCTGGCCCCGGGCGATATGGGCACGCCCGACCTCCAGCATGGCCTCGACGTTGGAAGGCTGGGTCAGCAGCACGCTCTGGGCCAGGGTCGCAGCCTGGTCGTACTGACCCAGTTCGCGCAGCGCCTGCGCCGCCTTGACCCCGGCGACCGGGTCGGACGGATCGATCTCGTTCTGCCGGCCCCAGAACACCGACCGCGTCAGGGGATCGGCGCGGTCGTACTGGGCCCGCTCGGCGGCACCGGCCGGCGTGGGGGTGGCGGCAGGCGCGGGCGTGCGGTCTTCGGCCAGGACGGGGCTGCCGAGGAGGACGAAGGCGGCGGCGAGTAGGGCGAGGCGCGACATGGGCGATCCCTGCGTAAATCGAGCGTCGAGAATCCCGCTTCGGCGTCAAGCATTGGTTAACGACCGGCTCTTCAGCTTTCGTTCATCCGCCATCCGGCTTACGATGTTCGCCGGGCCTGTTGCCCGCTGGGGGACTATCCATGAAATCAACACTTTCCATGCGCCTCGGCGCGGCTTCGATAGCCTGTGCCATGATGGCGGCGGCGATGCCGGCAGCGGCCCAGGATCCGTCGCTGCGGCCCAATTTCGGCTCGGTGAACCTGAATGCCGGCTTCACGCCCGACCCCTATACGGTGCGGATCACGGCGGGCGGCGACCGCAACGCCAACGATGCCTCCTCACTGGGCGGCGAGTGCGTCGGCATGATCACCGAGGCCCCCGACTTCCGCATCACCTACGGCGCACAGCAGGGCCTGGCCCTGACCATCCGCGTCGACTCGCGCGAGGACACCACCCTGGTGGTCAATGGACCGGACGGCCAGTGGTACTGCGGCGACGACCTGCAAGGGTCGCTGAACCCCGGCGTCATCTACCGGACCCCGCTCAGCGGCGTCTATGACATCTGGGTCGGCACCTATGGCGAGACCCCGGCCCCGGCCCAGATCCGCATCACGGAAATGGAACAATAGGCACGGCGATCCTCGTCGCGGTCGAAATGATCGCGGTGACCCGCTAGACCTTACAGGGTCCGGACGTTTCGGCGTCCGGGCCCCTTTTCTGTTCCGAGGTTCCGCCATGTCGCTTCATCCTCCGATCCTGATCGCCGAAACCGACGTCGTCGCCGTTCCGGTCCGTCTGGTTGGACCGGACGCCGCGCTGGAAGGTCACGTCGGCACCTGGGCCGCAGCCAACGCCTTCACCGGCAAGGCGGGCCAGATGCTGCTGGCCCCCAGCCATGATGGTGCCCTGGCCGAGGTCCTGTTCGGGACCGGCGTGGCCTTCGACCCGAAATCCGTGCGCGGTCTGGCGGCGAAACTGCCCGGCGGGGTCTATCGGCTGGAGGGTCTGGCCGAGGCGGACGGGACGGCCGCCGCCCTGGCCTTCATCCTCGGCGGCTATCGCTTCGATCGCTACAAGACCCGCGACGGCGGCGAGGCCGCGCGGCTGGTCGCGCCCCCCGGCGTCGATGTCGAGGAGACGCTGCGGATCGCCGCCGCCTGTGCTCTCGCCCGGGAGATGGTCGATACCCCTGCAGCTGACATGGGCCCGCTCCAGATCGAGACGATCGCCCGCGAGATCGCCGAAAGCGCCAATTTTCCAGAGAAGGGGGGCGCCTCCATCGCGGTGATCGAGGGCGACGCCCTGCTCGACGAGAACTATCCCGCCGTCCACGCCGTCGGCCGCGCTGCGACGACCCAGCGCGCGCCTCGGGTCATCGAGATCGGCTGGAACCTGACCCGCACCGACCTGCCGCTGGTGGCCCTGGTCGGCAAGGGGGTGGTGTTCGACACCGGGGGGCTGGACCTCAAGTCCGCCTCCGGAATGCGCAATATGAAAAAGGACATGGGCGGCGCCGCCCATGTCCTGGCCCTGGCACGACTGGTCATGCAGGCGGGCCTTGGCGTCCGACTGGTGGTGCTGGTCGCGGCGGTGGAGAACGCGGTCTCGGCCGACGCCTTCCGCCCCGGCGACGTCCTGTCGAGCCGCAAGGGTCTGAGTATCGAGATCGGCAATACGGATGCGGAGGGCCGCCTGATCCTCGCCGACGTCCTGACCCGGGCGGGCGAGCATTCGCCGGACCTGACGCTGGATTTCGCCACCCTGACCGGCGCCGCCCGCGTCGCCCTCGGTCCCGACCTGCCGCCCCTCTATACCGACGACGAGGCCCTGGCCGCCGATCTTCTGAGCGCCTCGGCGACGGTCGGCGACCCCCTGTGGCGGATGCCGCTCTGGGCCGGCTACAGGCCGTCGATCGACAGCGAGATCGCCGATGTCCGCAACGATTCCGCCGCCTGGGCCCAGGGCGGATCGATCACCGCCGCCCTCTTCCTCCAGAAATTCGCCCCCCAGACCGGCGCCTGGGCCCACATGGACATCTTCGCCTGGAACAGCCGCAACCGCCCCGGCTGGCCCGAAGGCGGCGAGGCCCAGGCGATGCGCGCCTGCTACGAGATGCTGAGAAGGCGGTATCCGGCGTAGGGGGAGCGAGGAATCCAGTCCGATGTTCGCTTGCGGCGCACCGTTCAACGTCGCCTCTCCACCCGTTGCGGACATTGACCACAGACGCCGTGCAGCTACCATCGCATAGACTTGGAGGGCTAACCTTGCAGGACCTGATCTGCGAACACGTCCCGTTCTGTGTGGCACGCGAATATGTCGCTGCATCAGAAATTAGTGGGGGACTTATCCAGATCGATCCTGATGGTCGTGCAGTTGTGGCCTCTCCGGTAGCGGTCGAGGCTACTGGGGTTCGAGTTCAGTTTGTAGGCAACGACAATCTTACCACGATTGATCCTGCTCGATTGAAGCAAACATGCATTGACGGGGCCTGCGTCGTTTTTCGAAGCTCGTGCATCAATCTGGTCTGCACTTGGCACATTGGGCCGCTGATACCCGACGGTCCAACCTATCTGCAAGAGGTTCGACTGGTGGGGTCGGATGCTCGTTCCATTGCTCGGGGGATGGAGAACGTTTTTATTTCCGTCCATGTCGAAGCTGGCAACCGAAAGATTTCGCTTGCCCAACTGGGAACAAGTGCCCCTGCCCCTGCTGGAACCTACACCGGGCCTTACACGACAGAAGATCGCATCGGACGCCGCCGTCCTTAAGGTCCGCTAACCACCCATAGCTGACCTTTCCGAAAGCTGATTTAGGCGACCATCCGCCTCCGCCCTAGGCGTCCGATCACAATACCTCCGATGAACGCAAAGGACGCTATCAGCCCGCCAAGGACCAGCGTCGATCGATCTTCAGATGGTGTCTTCATTGCCAGAGTCGTGATTTCGCCCGGTTCGAGTTCTCTCAATACGCGGGCCCTCAAAGTCTCGTCTCTAATGTCGTTCGGACCGAGCATTCCGCGAACCACCAGCTGGTCATTCTCGCGGCTGGCATAGAACAACCCGACTTTGTCAAAGTCTGGAAAAGCTGCGCGATCACAGTTCACCTCAATGCCATTGAGATAGTAGGTGACAACGCCTGTGCCGACGTCGCCTTTGAACGACCTCCGAGGTTGGGCACTCACTGCCAGGCCACGGTCGCCCCTGACGAGCCCGACGACCTGCCCGACGAAGACCGTATCGGCCTCAGCCCAGTAGCGATCCTGATTGGTCCGCCGCAGGCGCTCGTATGCGTGCGCTTCGGTCTCTCCCTGATTTCTGGGAACAGTAAAACTGCACGCCTCTGCTGAGTTCGCTGCGAGCCAGCACAAGGCCAGAAAGCCGGACAATGAAATTGCGCGAAGCATGTGATCATCCTTCGACACACGGGAGGCTGCGGTCAACGTCCACCAAGGTCCGCTTCCCCCCGTAGCTGACATTGGCAGAGCCCATATTTCGGACGCCAGCTTCCAGGAAGGCCCCGCCCTTAACCGGACCTTGGGATTCCCGTGCGACAACGCCGGTCCAACTGCACGAGCCTTCGCTTGACCCTATCCGCAGCCCTCGATGAGCGCACCATGCTCGCCCGGCCCGATCTGGCCGAGCTGGGGCTCGAGGGAATCGTGCGGGCGAAAGCCTATCGTCCTCTCAGCGCCATGCACGCGGCCGTCGGCGTCGCTGACATTCATGACGACGTCGATCCCGCGACCGCCGCCCGCGTCGACCAGCTGCTGTTCGGCGAGGCCTTCGATGTGCTGGACCGGGACGGCGACCGGGTCTGGGGTCGGGCGCGGCGGGACGGGACGGTCGGCTGGGTCAACCGCTGGGCCCTGGCGGCCGGGGTGCCCCTGGCCACCCATCGCGTGGCCTCGGTTTCGGCGGTGCTGCCGCTCAACGCCCTGGTGCATCATCAATGGTCGGGCGTCGCGCCTGAGGACCTGTCGCCCATCGGCGATTTCGAGACCGATCCCGTTTCGGTCGCCGAACGGATGCTGGGCGTGCCCCATGCGCTGGGCGCGCGCTCATCGACCCTCACCGACTGTTCGGGCCTGGTGCAACAGACGCTCTACGCCTGCGGCCGGGCGGGGCCGCGTCATTCGGACCGGCAGGCCGAACTGGGCCGCGCGGTGGACCGCGCCGACCTGCGACGCGGCGACCTGGTCGTCTGGCTGGCCCCGTCGGGCGAAACCGCCTTCACCGGCCATTCCGCGCTGGCTCTGGATGCAGAAACCCTCATCCACGCGACCGGCCACCACGGCGCGGTGGTGACTGAGCCCCTCGCCGAGGCGGAAGCCCGCTATGCCGAGGGCGGGTTCCAGCCGCCGGTGTTCCGTCGCCTGGACACCGTCTGATCGGCCACCTGATCCCGGGCCGGGTTCGCCGAAACGCGCACCGATAGACAGGAATAAATTCTCTTCTCGACCTTGCGCCCGATCGCGCGCGGTCCCACCTGCCCCGACAGGTCTTTGAAAGGTTCGGGTCCGAACGCCGCATCGGCGATTGGAATTTCTCATAATCTGGCGGTCCATCCCGTGCCGGCCGTTCAAGTCCTTGATTCATATAGGGCTCACCTGGCGGTTTGGCGCTTTGGCGGCCTGTTTCAGGACCGCCAGTGCCAAGGGGTCTAGACCGGTAAGACCTTCGGTTTCGGACGGCGGGTCAGGACCAGGATTTCCGCCACGGCCTTGACCAGGCACAGGGTGAACACCGCCCCCACGGGCGCTCCCATGCCGCCGACCATCCAGAAGCCCAGGATGACCGTCATGTGCATGACCAGCACCCGGCCATAGGGCCGCATCATCTCGGTTCCGGGATCCGAACGCCGCCACAGACCCGACAGCCACCAGTCCTTGACCTGGAGCACGATCTGGATCGCCGCGATCCCGGCGACGGCGATCAGCACGTCGCGGTTGGTCAGGGTCTCGCGCCACAGGTCGCGCCAGCCGGGATCGAACCCCGTCAGCATCCCGGTCGCGAAGAAGGCGTGGGCCAGGCAGAAGATGCCGTAGTGAACCACGAAGAAGATCGCCAGCAGGCTGCGGCCCTTCAGCGTGTCGAGCGGGATCTGATATCCGCCGGAACCCGGTTCGGACGGGGTCGTGGGCAGGACCGCCTGGGCGCTGAGGATGCGCGGCAGGGTAAAGACCCCGATAATCACGGTCTCGCACCAGTAGAGCAGCAGGATCTGGACCGCATTCCAGCCCAGAAACACTACCCCCAGGATCGGGATCAGGTTGCCCAGAACGACGAAGGCCGCGCTACGCCATGAAAGACGCGCGCGGCCTGGGGTCTGTGCGGCGGGATCGGGATCAACCGTCATCCGCGTCGGGTCCGGGGATCAGCTGTTCGGCGGCGCCGGGCTGGTCGCGGCCGCTGGAGCGGCCGGGGTGGTCTGGGTCGCGGCGGCACCGACGGGAGCGTCCGCCGGAGCGGCACCGGCCGGGGCCGTTGCGCTGTCAGGGGTGGTCTCGGCGGGCGCGCCTTCGGCCGGAGCGGCGGCGGGGGCCGCGCCGGGCTGACGGGTGGGATCGGGCGCCGGGATGGCGAAGCCGGTCGAGCCCTGCGACATCAGATAGGCGATCAGGTTGACCCGGGTCGGGGTGTCACGCAGGCCGGCGAACGACATCTTGGTGCCGGCGACGACCTTTTGCGGGGCCTTGATGAACTCGTCCAGCGCGTCGAGCGTCCAGGTCGCGGTATCGGCGACATGGCCCTTCATGGCGTCGGAATAGGCGAAGCCGGCATGGCCCGCGACGGGCCGGCCGACGACGGCCCAAAGGTTGGGGCCGATGCCGTTGGGACCGCCGTTGGAATCGGTGTGACAGGCCTTGCAGCGCGCGAAGGCGGCTTCACCGGCCGCGACGTCGGCGACGGGGAGCAGCGTACCCCAGTCGGGCAGCAGTTCGACTTCCTCAGCGCCGCCCTCGGCCTCTTCGGGCGCGTTGATGAAATAGCCCATCTTCTCGGGCTCATGGGTCGCATACAGGTGCGTGGACACCTGCTGGACCCCGATAATCACGAAAGCCGTCGCCAGACCGGCGCCGAAAATCTTGTTCCACTTCAGATCGCCGCTCATACGCGTCGTCGCATCCCGTCTCTGGGCCCGGTCATACAGCACGATTGCGCTGCACGGATGGGCGATATCCTTGCGTGGGCGTCTCTGACACGGCCCGGCGAGGTTCGCAACCGGGCGGGAGCGGCTTCCCCCTGAAACCATGACGCTCTAGCGTCGCAGGACAATCCAGTTGCGAAAGACCCGCATGAATCCCCTCGTCCTGATCCCCGCCCGGATGGCCGCGACCCGGCTGCCGAACAAGCCCCTGGCCGACATCGGCGGCAAGCCGATGATCGTGCGTGCCTATGAGGGGGCCCTGGCCTCGGGCCTGCCGGTCGCGGTCGCAGCGGGGGACCAGGCCATCGTCGACGCCATCACCGGTATCGGCGGCACGGCCGTCCTGACCGACCCCGGCCTGCCGTCAGGGTCCGACCGCATCCGCGCTGCGCTGGAGGCCCTGGATCCCGACGGCGAATACGACGCCGTGATCAATCTGCAGGGCGACATGCCGTTCGCCGATCCGGGCCTGGCCACCGCCTGTGCGGCCCTGTTGCATGGAGAGCCGTCGTGCGACATCGCCACCCTGGTGGCGCTTGAGGCCGATCCGTCGGACCGGACCAATGTCGATGTGGTCAAGGCGGTGCTGGCGATCGAAGAGGGCCACCGGCACGGCCGGGCCCTGTATTTCACCCGCTCGACCCTGTACGGCGACGCCCCCGTCTGGCGCCACATCGGCATCTACGGTTATCGCCGCGAGGCCCTGATGCGGTTCTGCGCCGCCCCGCCGTCGCCGCTTGAACAGCGCGAGAAGCTTGAACAGTTGCGGGCCCTGGAGATGGGCCTGTCGATCTGGGCCGCCGTCATTGCCGAGGCGCCGCTGTCGGTCGACAATCCGGCGGACCTGGAAGCGGTGCGAAGGCTGGCCTAGCCCCGCAGCTTGCGGGTCAGGGCCTCGACGTCGCGGGCGATCTGGTCGTCGGCCGGCAGCAGCTCCTCGATCTTGCGCACCCCGTGCAGGACGGTGGTGTGGTCGCGTCCGCCGAAGCGGCGACCGATATCGGGATAGGACCGGGTCGTGTGCTGTTTGCACAGATACATGGCGATCTGCCGCGGCCGGGCGATGGCCCGGGTCCGACGCTCGCTGAGCAGGTCGACCTGCTTCATGTTGAAATGCTCGGCCACCGTCTTCTGGATCTCGTCGACGGTGATGCGGCGCTCGGGGCCACCGCGCAGGGCCGCGCCCAGCAGGGTCAGGGCCTCGTCCACGCCAAGGGACGACAGGCGAGGGCCGGCAGCGGCGGCCAGGGTGTTGACGGCGCCTTCCAGCTCGCGAACCGAGCCGGGGGTGCGATCGACCATCTGTTCCAGCACCTCGCGCTGGGCCTCGCCCTGGACCAGGCCGAGACGGGCGAAGGCGGCCAGGCGGTTCTGGGCGACCGCGATCTTGAGCGCCCGGTCGGCGGGCTCGACCGGGCAGGTCAGGCCGGCGGCCAAGTGGCTGCGCAGCCGGGGCTCGACTTCCGACAGGGCCATGGGCGGGCGGTCGGCCGACAGCACGATCCGTTTGCCGTCCTCGATCAGGGCCGTCAGGGTCGAGAGCAGTTCTTCCTGGGTGCTCGCCTTGCCGCCCACGAACTGGACATCGTCCAGCAGCAG
>NZ_JAEMRD010000083.1 GCF_016463485.1 Brevundimonas sp. | reverse complement strand
GACCACGGCCGTCGGCATCGGCGGCGACCCGGTCAAGGGCACCGAGTTCATCGACGTCCTGGAGCTGTTCCTGGCCGACCCCGAGACCACCTCGATCATCATGATCGGCGAGATCGGCGGCGGGGCCGAGGAAGACGCCGCCCAGTTCCTGATCGACGAGGCCAAGAAGGGCCGCAAGAAGCCCATGGCAGGCTTCATCGCGGGCCGCACGGCGCCCAAGGGCCGCACCATGGGCCACGCCGGCGCCGTCGTCTCGGGCGGCAAGGGCGATGCGGAATCCAAGATCGCCGCCATGCAAGCCGCCGGCATCCGCATGTCGGAATCGCCCGCTCGTCTGGGCAAGACATTGGTTGAAGTGCTCAAGGGCTAAGCAGCCCTTGAGCGTCGCGCCTCTGGCGCGAGGCGCTAACGCTCGCGACGCGGTCGCTCGCTGCTTGAGCGCCGGTTGGCGCGGGCGGCCCGTGATATCGTAGGGTTTCGACAGGCTCGCTTCGGCGGGCCTGTCGTCATTGTGGGGCCCGAACGGAGGGCTCGCCATGATCGAACTGCTGGCTGCGCTGAATATCGTGACCCAGGGGCCGCCGCCCCCGCCGGTGCCGCCGACCGACCCGAGGTTCGAGGCCTTCAGGGCCGCCTGCGTGCCGCATCGCCGCGACATCGAGGCGACGGCCGTGATGATGGCGGCCGACGGCTGGGCGATCGTGCCCGATGACGACCATCCCGAGCTGATGGCGACCATGGGAAAGGCGCGGGCCGAGGCGGTCGATCCCGAGCTCCAGATGACCGCGACCTTCACCATCTGGGCCAGGGCGTTCGGCGAGCGGAAATTCTACGTCGTCCTCAACCGCATCCATGCGGTCCTGCGCGAGGAGAAGGACGACGACGGCGACGGCGAAATCCAGGAGTGGGAGGATCGCGACGAGATGACCCTGTTGGGCTGCGGTCTATGGGATTTCGACACGACCGAGCGGATACCGCCCGCAGCCGTCGATGCCTGGGTCGGGACGCCGGCGGTGGAGACCTTCGACCTGCCGGGCGAGATGATCGGCGGGACCTGGAACCTGTACCACATGCTGCCCGGCACGGCCGACGTGAAGGTCGGCTTCATCCCCGAGGGCAGCGATTTCGAGGCCCGGACCGGCTTTTCGGGCGTGGCCATCACCATGAGTTCGGCACCGGAAGACCCGGACGAACCGGAGCCGATCCCGGATGACGAGTCGCACGACCACGCTGAGGAGGACGCCGACTGACCGGCTCCTCGGCATCGTTCGTTCGCGATTTCGGCATCGAAGAGCCCGCCCGACACGAGCCGTTGCAATTTTTGCGGTGGTAAAGGGCATTTTCTATCCCTTTCGCCCCGGTTCGGTCATGACCCGTCAGGAAACAGCGCCTATATGAACCGCAGCTTCACGCAGATGTGACCGTGACGCTTGCCACGATGCGAAAAAAGTCGGGACGACGAATATAATGGCGGACGATGCCGGTCGGCTGAACCAGGTCTTTGCCGAGACCAGCTTCCTCTACGGAGCCAATGCCGCCTTCATCGAGGGTCTGCACGAGCAGTGGGCCGCCGATCCGGCCTCGGTGACGCCGGAGTGGCGCTCCTTCTTCGACCAGCTCAAGGACACGGCCGCAACGGTAACGGCCTCGGGTGCCGCCGGTGGCTGGGGTCGCGGCGCGATCCTGGAACCGACCGAGGAAACCGGCGTGTTCGACGGCGTCTGGCCTGCGCCCAAGCCTGATCCGAAGAAGCCGGCACCGGTCGCCAAGCCTGCCGCCCCGGCCCCCGCCGAAGCCGCTCCGGCTCCATCGGCCGACGCCATCCGCGCCGCCGCTCACGATTCGATCCGCGCCCTGATGCTGATCCGCACCTATCGGGTGCGCGGCCACCTGCACGCCAAGCTGGATCCGCTGGGCATCGAACAGCCGATCCAGAACGCCGAACTGACCCCCGAATTCCACGGCTTCGGCCCGGGCGATCTGGACCGCCCCATCTATCTGGACGGCGTTCTGGGGCTTCAGTACGCGACGGTTCGCGATCTGATGGCCATTCTGGAAAAGACCTACTGTGGTCCGATCGGCATCCAGTACATGCATATCGCCGAGCCCGAGGAAAAGGCCTGGCTGCAGCAGCGGTTCGAGGGTGCCGACAAGTTCGACCGCACCAGCTTTACCAAGGAAGGCAAGCTGGCCATCCTGAACAAGCTGATCGAGGCCGAGGGTTTCGAGCGGTTCAGCCACAAGCGCTTCCCCGGCACCAAGCGATTCGGCCTGGACGGCGGTGAGGCCATGGTTCCGGCGCTGGAGCAGATGATCAAGCGCGGCGGTGCCCTGGGCGTCGACGAGATCGTCATCGGCATGGCCCACCGGGGCCGTCTGAACACCCTCGCGACCGTGATGGGCAAGCCCTACAAGGTCATCTTCCACGAGTTCCAGGGCGGCTCGGCCGTGCCCTCGGACGTCGAGGGTTCGGGCGACGTCAAATACCACATGGGCGCCTCGTCGGACCGCGAGTTCGACGGACGCAAGGTCCACCTGTCGCTGACCGCAAACCCCTCGCACCTTGAGATCGTCAACCCGGTTGTGCTGGGCAAGGCGCGGGCGAAACAGGCGTTCGACATCCGCGAGGCCAACGCGGGCCTGCCCGAAAGCCAGTGGGCGCTGGACCGCACCAAGGTCATGCCCCTGCTGATCCACGGCGACGCCGCCTTCGCCGGCCAGGGCGTGGTCGCCGAATGCTTCGCCCTGATGGGGCTGAAGGGCTATCGCACCGGCGGGACGATGCATTTCGTCATCAACAACCAGATCGGCTTCACGACCAGCCCGCGTAACTCGCGCTCGACGCCCTATTGCTCGGACGTCGCCCTGATGGTCCAGGCCCCGATCCTGCACGTCAACGGCGACGACCCCGAAGCCGTGGTCTTTGCGGCCAAGGTGGCCACCGAGTTCCGCCAGAAATTCCACAAGGACGTGGTGGTGGACATGTTCTGCTACCGCCGATACGGCCACAACGAAGGCGATGATCCGACCTTCACCCAGCCCCTGATGTATTCCAAGATCCGCGCCCTGTCCTCGACGCGCGAGATCTATGGCCGCCAGCTGGTCGGCGAGGGCGTCCTGTCCGAGGCCGAAGCCGATGCCCTGGTCATGAAGTTCGAAGCCTGGCTGGACGAACAGTTCGAGGCCGGCAAGACCTTCCAGGCCGACAAGGCCGACTGGATGGACGGTCAGTGGAAGGGCGTGGGTCACGCCGAGGACGACGAGCGTCGCGGCAAGACCGAGGTCCCGGCCGACAAGCTGCGTGACTACGGCCATCGGCTGACGACCATCCCGAACTCGATCGACATGCACAAGACGCTGAAGCGCGTCATCGAGGCGCGTCGCGAGGCGATCGACACCGGCAACATCGACTGGGCCACGGCCGAAAGCCTGGCCTTCGCCTCGCTGCTGGACGAAGGCTTCCCGATCCGTCTGTCGGGTCAGGATTCGGTGCGCGGCACCTTCTCGCAACGCCACTCGGGCATCATCGATCAGACGACCGAGGAACGGTATATCCCGCTCAACAACCTGCGCGAGGGCCAGTCCCATTTCGAGGTGATCGACTCGGCCCTGTCGGAAGAGGCCGTGCTGGGCTTCGAGTACGGATACTCGCTGGCCGACCCCAACACCCTGGTCATGTGGGAAGGCCAGTTCGGCGACTTCGTCAACGGGGCCCAGGTCGTGATCGACCAGTTCATCACCTCGGGCGAACGCAAATGGCTGCGGATGAGTGGCCTGACCATGCTGCTGCCGCACGGCTATGAGGGCCAGGGGCCGGAACACTCCTCGGCCCGCCTCGAGCGCTTCCTGCAACAGTGCGCCGAGGACAATATCCAGGTCGCCAACTGCACGACGCCCGCCCAGTATTTCCACATCCTGCGTCGCCAGATGCAGCGGCCGTTCCGCAAGCCGCTGGTCATCATGACGCCCAAGAGCCTGCTGCGGCACAAGAAGGCGGTGTCCTCCGTCGCCGACATGGCCGAGGGTTCGTCCTTCCACCGCGTCCTGCACGACGACGCCCAGACCCGCCCCGAAATCTCGGGCATCAAGATCAAGGCCGACAAGGACATCCGCCGCGTCGTCCTGTGTTCGGGCAAGGTCTATTACGACCTGCTGGACGTGCGAGAGAAGAAGGTTGCGGCCGGCGAGCCCTGCGACGACGTCTATCTGCTGCGGCTTGAACAGTTCTATCCGTGGCCGATGAAGTCGGTCTCGACCGAACTGGCCCGGTTCCCGAACGCCGAACTGGTCTGGTGCCAGGAAGAGCCCAAGAACATGGGGGGCTGGACCTTCGTCGATCCGTGGCTTGAGCTGACGCTCGACAAGCTGAAGATCAAGGCCAAGCGCGCCCGTTACGTCGGTCGCCCGGCCTCGGCCTCGACCGCCGCCGGACTGATGAGCCGCCACCTCAAGGAACTGAAGGCCTTCACCGACGAGGCCTTCGCCTGACCGCCCGTCCCGGATAACGGCCTGGCCGTTTCCGGGATGACAAATGACCGCCCCGGCTCCCCTTAGGGGCGAGCTTGCCCTATATACCGCCACGCCCGAAACGACCGGAACCTTCCCATGGCCGACATCCTGACCCCCACGCTTGGTGAATCCGTTTCGGAGGCCACGATCGGCAAATGGACCAAGAAGGTCGGCGATCCGGTCAAGAAGGACGAGGTCCTGGTCGAGCTGGAAACCGACAAGGTCTCGCTGGAAGTCGTCGCCCCCGCTGACGGCACCCTGTCCGACATCAAGGCCGCAGACGGCGACACAGTTGTTCCCGGAACGGTTCTGGGCGTCGTGACCGAGGGTGCCGCGGCCTCTGCCGCCCCCGCCAAAGCCGCCCCGGCCGCTGCCGTCACCTCCGTTCCCGCCACGCCGGCTGCGCCCGCCGCCGCTCCCGCACCCGTCCCTGCCGCCGCTTCCGGCGGTTCGGTCTCGATCGCCGTCCCGACCATGGGCGAGAGCGTCGCCGAGGGCACGATGGGCAAGTGGCTCAAGGCCAATGGTGAAGCTGTCAAGAAGGACGAGGTCCTGGTCGAGATCGAGACCGACAAGGTCGCGGTCGAGGTCTCCGCCCCCGCCGACGGCGTGCTGACCATCTCGGCCGACGAAGGTTCGACCGTGACGCCGGGCCAGAGCATCGGCTCGATCGCTGCGGGTGCCGGTGCGGCTGCCGCGGCTCCCGCCGCCGCGCCGTCCGCCTCCGCCAATGCGGGTTCGGCCCAGATCAAGTCGGGCGGCGCCACCCTGTCGCCCGCCGTCCAGCGCGTGGTGACCGAGAACAATCTCGATCCCAAGGCCATCGCCGCCACGGGACCCAAGGGCAACATCACCAAGGGCGATGCCCTGGCTGCCGCCGCCGCGCCCGCTCCGGCCGCTGCGCCGGCAACCGCTCCGAAGCCTGCCGCCGCCATCACGCCCCGTGCCGACCAGCCGCGCGAGGAGCGGGTCAAGATGACCCGCCTGCGCCAGACCATCGCGCGTCGCCTGAAGGAATCCCAGAACACGGCCGCCCAGCTGACCACCTTTAACGAGGTGGACATGACCCAGGTCATGGCCCTGCGCACCGCCTACAAGGACGCCTTCGAAAAGCGCCACGGGGTCAAGCTCGGCTTCATGAGCTTCTTCACCAAGGCGGTGGTCAACGCCCTGCACGAGATCCCGGCCGTCAACGCCGAGATCGACGGCACCGACATCATCTACAAGAACCACTACGACATCGGCGTCGCCGTCGGCACCGACAAGGGTCTGGTGGTTCCGGTCCTGCGTGACGCCGACACCCTGTCGCTCGCCGGCATCGAAATGGGCATCGCCGACCTGGGCAAGGCCGCCCGCGACGGGCATCTGACGATGGACCAGCTCCAGGGCGGCACCTTCACCATCACCAACGGCGGCACCTATGGGTCGCTGATGTCGACGCCGATCCTGAACGCGCCCCAGTCGGGCATCCTGGGCATGCACAACATCGTCCAGCGCCCGATGGCCATCAACGGCGAGGTCAAGATCCGCCCGATGATGTACCTGGCCCTCAGCTACGACCACCGCATCGTCGACGGCAAGGAAGCCGTGACCTTCCTCGTCCGCGTCAAGGAACACCTGGAAGACCCGCAGCGGTTCCTGCTGGATCTGTAAGGCGAAAAGGCGGGCGATGACCGAGCTGGAAGTCGCCCGCTTTTCCACCCTTCCTGAAGGCGAACTGGCCGTCGCGATCCTGCGCAATCACGGGATCGATGCGCGCCTGCCCGACCGCGATATGGCGACGATGAATCCCGATCTTCTGATCGCCATCGGCAACGTCCGGGTCGTTGCGCCCGATCACCAGGTCCAGGCGGCGCGGGATCTGATCGCCCGTGTCCGCGCCGGCGAGTTCGCGCAGGAGGCGGAGCCCGAGACCGGCGACTGGACGATCGAGGCCATCCCGGGTCGCGTCGGCGATCTCGACGAAGGCGAGATCAGAGGTGTCCTGACGCAGGTCAAAAAGGCGGGTGCGATCGTCCTGATCCTGGCCTTCGTCGTCTTCCCGGTCTTCAGCTGCGTGATGATGGCCGGGGGCTATTAGGGGCGATCGCCGCCAGTCCCGCTGATGAAACGCCTGCGGTTCTCGCGCCACTCGTCCGCCGTCTGGCCCCACACATTGATCGTCGCGCTCTCGAACGGCGGCGGCAGGCGGCCCGGGCCACGGTTGCTTGAACCCAGACGGGCCGCGACCCTTGCCGACGCGAGGTTTTCCGGATCGATGGCGTGGATCACATCGGTCCAGCCGAGGACGTCGACCGCATAGTCCATCGACGCCACGGCGGCCTCGACCGCATAGCCCTTGCCCATGGCGTCGCGATGCAGGCTCCAGCCGACCTCCGTGCCCGGCCAGCCGTGGGGTTGCCACGGCCCGATCCGGCCCATCCACTGGCCGCTCGCCTTCTCGATCAGCGAAAAGAAGCCGATCCCCGTCAGGGTCCAGGCCCCGGCGACGGACATCATGGCGCGCCAGACCTGGGCCGGGGTCTGGGCCCCACCGATGAAGCGGGTGGTCTCCGGGTCCGACTGGAAATCGCACCAGCGCTCGAAGTCCGACGCCGCCGTCGGCCGCAGGATCAGCCGTTCGGTCTCGATCGTCGGGCCGGGTGCTTGCGAGAGGGCAGGGGTCACAGCGGGTACTCCCGTTCGAGCTGATAGAAGCTGCCGTCGTCGCTGAGCGTGCTGGAATACAGGCCGAAGCGGTCGATCGGGATGGCCGGCGAATGCAGCAGGTTGTGACCGGCGATCCAGGCCGCGATCCGGTCCGGATTGGTCTGGGTCTTCAGATAGGCAAGGGTCAGGTGCGGCCTGTAGGTGCGCTTCTCCATGCGGATGCCCGCCCGTTCCGCCGCCGCCTTGCAGCGCCCGGCCAGGACGTTCAGCCGCTCGTTCGCCTCCACCCCGGCCCACAGGGTGGTCGAGCGGTGGTCGTCGCCGAACGCGCCCACGCCTTTCAGTTCGATATCGAACCGGCCGGACGGGATGCGGGCCAGTTCGGCGGCGAGATCATCGGCTTGCGTCTCGGTGACCTCGCCATAGAAGGCCAGAGTGACATGCAGGGCCTCTTCGGGTCGCCAGCGCGCGCCGGGCAGGCCGGTCTGGCGACGCTTGAGGGTCTCCACGACATCCCAGGGCATGGACAGGGCGGTGAACAGCCGGATCATGCGACCCTTGGTAGCGGCCGGGATCAGAATCGGAAAGTCCGCATTCCCTTGCGTGAGGGGCGATCTGCCCCGATATTCACGCCTAGGCCGGGGGTTTGCCCCGGCATCATGGGAGATTGATCTCGCGATGAGCGACTTCAGAAACGGTTTCACCAATGTGGCGCCTGCCTCGGCCGACATGTCGGTCGACACCGGCCTGCGCAGCTTCATGCTGGGCGTTTATAACAAGGTCGCGATCGGCCTGGTGATCTCGGCGGCCCTGGCCTGGGTCACGGGATCGTTCGAGCCCGTGCGTGACCTGCTGTATGTGACCCAGGTCTTCCCGGACGGCGTCACTCGCCTGACCGGCATGACCATCCTGGGCATGATCGTGGCCTTCGCGCCCTTGGTGGTGCTGCTGGGCTCGGGCTTCGTGATGAAGAACCCGACGGCGGCGACGGCCGGCGGCCTCTACTGGCTGATCGTGGCCCTGATCGGTGCCTCGATGGGCACGGTCGTGCTGGTCTATACCGGCGCTTCGGTGGTCTCGACCTTCCTGATCACGGCGGCGGCCTTCGGTGCGCTGAGCCTGTGGGGCTATACGACCAAGAAGGACCTGTCGGGCTTCGGCAGCTTCCTGATCATCGGCGTGATCGGCCTGATCATCGCCTCGCTGGTCAACATGTTCCTGCAGAACGGCCTGATGCAGCTGATCATCTCGGCAGTTGGCGTCCTGCTGTTCGCCGGCCTCACGGCCTATGACACCCAGCGTCTGAAGATGACCTACTACCAGCTGGGCGGAGACCAGAATGCGATGGGCGTGGCCACCAGCTACGGCGCGCTGAGCCTGTACATCAACTTCATCAACATGTTCCAGTTCATGCTGGCCCTGTTCGGCGGTCGCCGCTGACGAAACATCTCCTCCCCGTCGCCGCTTGGCGATGGGGAGGGGGACCGCGAAGCGGTGGAGGGGCTGTGACCGCGGGCACTAGGTCTGGGGTCAGAGCCCCTCCGTCACGCCGCTGAAGAATCGCCGCGCCACCTCCCCACCGCTTCGCGATGGGAAGGATACAAAAAGAGGCCCCGGTGGAAGCACCGGGGCCTTTTTCTACTCCACCACCTGGAATTTGCGGCTGTCGAAGACGCGCAGCACCTGGGGCAGCTCGCGACCGCGCTTGAGCACGACACCGCCCTCGCCGATCACCGCCCACTGGCCCTGACGGGTCTGAAGCGCCGGCCGCTTCTCGATCCGGTACAGGGGCGCGTCGCCCGAGCGGCGATAGACGGCGAACTCGGCGACGTCCTTGTGTCCGACCATCGCATAGTCGCGCCACTCGCCGGCCGCGACCATCCGGCCATAGACCCGCAGGATAAGATCCAGCTCGCGCCGCTCGAAGAAGACGGGTCCGGCCTGGGGCCGGTTGTCGGGGGAGGGGGGATCAAGGCTCATCCCCCTGAAGTTAGGACGGCCGCATGCCGGACGCCACGGGGCAGACCGGCTGAATCATGCGGTCCGGAAAAATGCACGCGACACGAAATGGCCCCGTTTCGGTCCATCGCCCGCCCGCTTGGACGGCGAAACAGCTCTTGTCGGCCCCTCGGAGTTCGGAAGCGTCCCGGATCCTGAACAGCCCCCCCCAGCCCCCCTGGATGTTTCCAGCTACGGGCTCCGACGGGCCGGCGCTTCCTCCAAAGCGAGACGCCCGTCCTGCCTCCCTCCCCCCAATGGCACGGCGGGCGTTTTGCTGTCTGGATCAGGCCGGGTCGTCCGACGGGGTTTCCGGCGCGGAGGCTTCAGGCGCTGTCGCCTCGGGCGTTGCGGCCGCATCGCCCGCCGCGTCGCCCAGGCTGACATCGACGGTCTCGTCCCCACGCTTGACGTGAAGCACGACCGGCCCGCCGGGGACGATCCACTGGAACAAGGCTGAGTTCAGCCCGGTCATGTCCGCGATCGGCGTCTCGCCCACCGAGATGACGACATCACCGGCCATCAGCCCCTGCTGAGCGGCTTGCGATCCCCCGCCCACCGACGAGACGATGACACCGGTCACGCCGTCGAGATCATCGGCCGCCTCGACGGCGCGGAACTGGGCCCCGAAGGCTTCGGTGGCGCTCGTGCCGTTCGCCACGGTGATCGGCGTGATCTCCTCCACCGTCATGGAGGTCGTGTGCTCGCGCCCGTCGCGCAGATAGACCAGGGCCAGCGCCGCTCCCGGTGGTGCGATGCCGACCGTGGCGTTGACCGAGCCGGCATTGGCGACCGGACGGTTCTGGATCCGGGTGATAATGTCGCGACGACGCAGGCCCGCGCGCTCGGCGGCCGAGCCCGGAGCCACGTCCTCGACGACGGCACCACGCACGATGCCCAGGCCGAAGTCACGCGCCCGTTCGGCGGTCAGGGAGCCCATGATAGCACCCGTCCGGCCGCGCTTGACCTCGCCGTTCTCGCGGATCTGGCCGACGACATAGTTGAGGATCCGGGTCGGGACGGCGAAGGCGATGCCGTCATTGCCCCCGCCGCCGCCGAACATGTCCGATCCCCCCGACAGGATGGAGGTGTTGATGCCGATCAGCCTGCCCCGGCTGTCCAGCAGCGGTCCGCCCGAGTTCCCCGAGTTCACCGCCGCGTCGGTCTGGATATAGTCCTCGACCGCATCGCCCAGCCCGGTGCGACCCAGGCCCGAGATCACCCCCATGGTCAGGGTCTGGTCAAGACCGAGGGGATAGCCGACCGCAAAGGCCAGATCGCCTGTGCGCAAGGTGTCGGAATCGACCATCTCGACCTCGGCCAGACCGGTCGCCTTGATCTTGAGAACGGCGACGTCGGTCGCCTTGTCGGTCCCGATCAGCTCGGCGTCGAACAGCCGGCCGTCGCTCATGTCGACCGTGTATTTGGTGCCGCCGTCGATCACGTGGTTGTTGGTGACGATGATGCCTTCGGCTGCGTCGATGATGACGCCCGAGCCGGTCTGCAGAGGCTTGGCCTCGTTATCGCCCGAGGTCGGGCCGCGCGAGCTTCCCAGGGTCGTTACCTGGACCACGGCGGGAAGCGCGTCCTCCAGACCGTTGGCGAAGCTGAACACCCCGCGCCGCTCGTCATAGGGGATGGCGAACCGGGGCAGTCCGCCGATCTGGGCCTGGGCGAGGCTGGTTGTCACCGGAACCAGGGTGAGCGCCAGCGCCATCGCCGAACCCGCCAGAAACACAGTACGCCGCATGGTCATCCCCCGGGCCACGCTGATCTTTCCCGCGCGCCGAAGCAGCAACCTAGCGTGTGAAATGCGCCGTGACGATGGCTCCCGGAGCGGCGTCATCAATCATCATCTCGGCCCCATGCCGGCGCAGGATGGCCCGTACGAAGGTCAGGCCGAGGCCATGGCTCTCGCGGCCTTCGGCGTCGGCGGCGGCGGATCGCAGGGCCGCGTCGGCCAATCGCTCCGGATCGATCCCCGGCCCCTGATCCGCCACCGACAGCCCCGGCCGGTCGCCGTCGTGAAACGCGCGCAGCGTCACGGTCCCGCCGGGCGGAGAGAATTTGATCGCGTTGTCCACCAGGTTGGCGACGGCCCGCTGCAACAGCGACGACACCCCCAGCACGCTGACGCTGTCGGCCTGCACGACGAGACAAACGCCCTGTTCCTCGGCCAGCGGCTCGTACAGATCGGCGACCGAGGCCAGCAATCGGTCCAGCGCCACCGTCTCGAACCGCCAGGCCTCGCCTTCGCGCAGGGCCATGGCCTCGTTCATGGCCCGGGTCAGGGCGCGCAGGTCCTGAGCCGCCTCCAGCCCCAGCCGGCTGCGCTCGGCCGTATCGCCGGCCTCCTGCAGTCGTTCCAGCCGGGCCGTGGCGCGGGCCAGGGGGGTGCGGAAATCGTGGGCCAGCTGATCGGCCGAATCCCGGAGCCAGCTCAGCAGCTCCTCCAGCCGGTCCAGGGTGCGGTTGGCCTGGACCGTGAGTTCGGTCAGCTCCGGCGCCACCCCGACCTCGGGCGCGCGTCTGGAAAAGTCCCCGACGGCGGCGCGGTCCAGGGCCTGGGACACCTCGGTGATGGCATGGGTCAGGCGGCGCCGCGCATAGGTGGCGGCGGTCAGGCCCGAGATCAGGATCACCGCCCCGGTGATCAGAACCGACAGTACCGCCCAGCCCCACGCCTGGCCCGACCGGTCCACGACCCGACCCACGGCGATGTCCAGCGAGCCGACGCTGCGCCGGACCATCACCACCTCGACCGCGCGGCCGGGACACAGCACGCCCCGGTGCAGGGTGACGCGATAGGTGTCCGGCCCCAGCCCCGGCATCCGGGCGGTGGGGGCGGTTTCCAGCGCGGCGAGGCCCGCGGGCTTGCCGACCGGGGCCCGGATGAAGCGCACACCCGCCCCGCCCCGACCGGTGCGGCAGGTCTGTTCCAGGGTCGCCCCATCGCGTTCGGGGCCGCTCTGGAACACGCTGAGCCAGGCCGACAGATAGGCCGCGTCGCCGGCCGTCAGGCTGGACGCCGTCAGGCTGGACTCGGCCCCCAGCTTGGACACCATGGCGGCATAGTCGGCGGAGGCGGCCAGGGCGGCCTGCTGGCGTTGATCAGTGCGGACGGCATGGCCCGTGGCGAACAGGGAGCCTGTCAGGGCCACGGCCGCCATGACCGCCAGGGCCGAGGCCAGCTGGGTCGAGGTCCGCTGCCCCAGCCAGTCCCTGAACCCCTGCCACAGTGCCATCGGCGATCAGCGCCCGATATCGAGGTCGCGGAACACCAGGCTCTGGCTGCGCGCCGAGACGATCAGCGGATGCAGGTCCTCGCCCAGTTCGGGTGCCTGTTCCTTCAGCCGACGCCGCAGGGCGCTGATCCGGGCGTCGATGATGTTGACGAAATTGTCCGGCAGGAAATTCCACTCGACCCAGCACCGGTCCCACAGCATCTGCTTGGTCACCGGCTGGCCCCGCGCGCTCATCAGCTCGCAGACGATGGCGAACTCCAGCGGCGACAGGTCGACCAGATGCGGCGGCTGACCCGGCATCTCCAGCTTCAGGGTGCGCGCGCCCGGCGACAGGCGGAAGGGCCCGTTCAGGATGTCGGTGCCCGCAGGCTTCGCGTGGCGGACGGTGCGACGCAGCTGGGCCGCGATCCGGGCCAGCAACTCCTCATCGCCGACCGGCTTGGCCAGATAGTCGTCGGCCCCGCCCAGCAGCCCCTCGACCTTCTGACGCTCACCCCCCAGCGCCGTCAGCATCAGGGCCGGGGCGTCCGATGACGGCCCGCCTGTCGAGCGCAGCCGCTTCAGCGTCTCCAGCCCGTCCAGCCCGGCGGTCAGTCGATCCAGGATCAGGACGTCATAGGCGGTGGCGGCGGCGGCCTCCAGCGCCGCCTCGCCGCGATCGACCCGGTCCACGGCCGCGAACCCGGCTTTCAACAGGCGTTCGGCGACGTGTTCCGACAGGGCCGGGTCGTCCTCAAGCAACAGGACGTTGCGACCGGCGAACATGGCCGACAGCGCGATGAACGGATCGGCGTCGGCGTCCGGTTTGAAATCCTGTCCGCTGTCCATCCTGCCCGGTCTCCGCCCTGGGCCACGATAAAACCCTGAACCGGAATGACAATGCTAAGCTGGCTGATCCTTTCTGACGGACGCGCGTTTCGGTGCGGCCTTTTCACCTTTGCGGACCCCTCCATGAAATCCTTGCCGTTCATCGTCGTCGCCGGCCTTGCCGTGACCGCCTGCCAGACCGCGCCCGTCGCCAACGCGGGCTTCCTGAGCCGGTACGACGGACTGGTGACGCGCGAGGACACCATCCGCGCCTCGATCCGCCAGACCCGCGACGACGCCGAGGCCACCAGAGTCGAGGCCGTCTTCCTGGAACCCGCCGTTCTGGTTGGCGATGCCGGAGCCGGCCTGAGCGACGAAGACAGGGCTCAGGTCCTGCGCGAGGTCGATCGCCAGATCTGCTACGAGGTCAGCGAACGGTTCACGGTGGCGACCGCCCCGACCGGGTCGGCGCGTCTTCGGACCGGCGTGGTGGGCATCCGTCCGACGGGCGGCGCGGCGGGCGGCGTCTCGGCCGTCGCCAATGCCTTCATTCCCGGCCCCGGAACCTTCCGTGTGCCCGGCACCACGGGCGGTCTGGCCGTCGAGAGCGAACTGCTGAGCCAGAGCGGGTCCCAGATCGCGGCCCTGGCCTGGGCGCGCAATGCCAATGTCGTGGGCACCGACACCCCGTCCCTGTCGCGCATCGGTGACGCCCTCCAGCTGGCCGAGCCGCTGGGCGATACGGTCGGCGACACCATCTCCCAGCCCGATCGACCGGTGCGCGACATCGCCGATCCCGACCCCTGCGCCGCCTATGGCCCCCGCACCCAGCCCGCCGGCTTCGTCGCCCGCCTGGTCACGGGCCTCTATGTGCCCCAGATCAATACGGGCACGGCGGCGGAGAAGCCGAAGGATTGATCGGCAGTCCTATTTGCAGGCGATCAGGCGGCTCACGACGGGCAGCTCAGTCATGGAATAATATCCTATCATCCTCTTGCTGTGGGCCGTGCTCGTCGCCATCTCGGCTGCGGGTCGTGGCGCTCGGTCCAGAGGTCTTTGACATGGCGAAGGGGGCGAGCCCTGGTGGGGCAGATGTCCCGATTTCGCATAATCTGCACGCGGCTTCCTGGCGTTGGTTCGCTAACGCCTTGATTTTAAACGACCCGACTCCAGTGCTCTTCGGTTTGTGTCACCCAAATTTCTGTCACGGTGACATTTCCGGACGGTCAGGCTTCCGGTGGGCTGGAAAGCGTCCTCAGAACGCACTTTCGCCTGTGATCGCCCGGCCCAGGATCAGTGCGTGGACGTCGTGGGCGCCTTCGTAGGTGTTGACGGTTTCCAGGTTCATGGCGTGGCGCATGACGTGGAGTTCGCCGGTGATGCCGGCCCCGCCGTGCATGTCGCGGGCCTCGCGGGCGATGGCCAGGGCCTTGCCGCAGTTGTTGCGCTTCATCAGGCTGATGGCCTCGGGCACCCAGGCGCCGGTGTCGATCAGCCGGCCCAGGGCATAGGCCCCCTCGAAGCCGAGGAAGATCTCGGTCTGCATGTCGGCCAGCTTCTTCTGCACCAGTTGGCGCGAGGACAGGGGACGGCCGAACAACATGCGCTCGGCGACATAGTCGCGCGTGGCGTGGAAACAGAATTCGGCGGCCCCCATGGCCCCCCAGGCGATGCCGTACCGCGCCTTGTTCAGGCAACTGAACGGCCCGCGCAGGCCTTTCACGCCGGGCAGCAGATTGGCCTCGGGCACGAAGACGTCGTTCAGCCCGATATCGCCGGTGATCGAGGCGCGCAGGCTCAGCTTGTCGCCGATCTTG
>NZ_JAEMRD010000082.1 GCF_016463485.1 Brevundimonas sp. | reverse complement strand
ATCCAGCGACCCAGGCCCCGGGCGCTGGCGGCCGTGCCACGCTGGACCACGCCTTCGAGCATCGACGAGATCTGGTAGGCGGTGATGGGGTCGATGACCTGGGATCCGCGCGGCTGGAGGCGGGGCGATTCCTGGCCCGAGAAGCCGCGACCGCACTCACGACAGTTGCGTCGGTCGCCGCGATAGATGGTCTCGCCGTTCCGGTCCTGGATGTACTCGATCAGATAGGGATCGACGCGGCGGCCCCCGTTGACGAAGGCGGAATAGGCGGCGGTCAGGCGATAGGGGGTGGTCTCGCCGGCGCCCAGGGACACCGACAGGTTGGGCTGGAGGTTGTCGGCGACGCCCATCTTCTTCGACAGCTCCACGACCTTGTTCATGCCGACGGCATTGGCCAGGCGGACGGTCATGACGTTGCGCGACAGCTCGAGGCCACGACGCAGGGTCTGGGGGCCATAGTACTGGCGACTGTAGTTCTCGGGCGTCCACCGGCCGCCGTTGGCACCCCCGGCGAAGCTGATCGGGGCGTCCAGCACGATCGAGGCCGGGGTGAAGTCGCCGGATTCCAGCGCCGTGGCATAGACGATCGGCTTGAACGCCGAGCCGGGCTGGCGCTCGGCCTGGGTCGCGCGGTTGAAGCTGGAGAGGGCGTAGGAATAGCCGCCGACCATGGCGAGCACCCGGCCTGACTGGGGCTCGATGGCGACCAGGGCGCCGTTGACGGCGGGGATCTGTTTCAGGGCGTACTGGCCGCCCTTCTTCTCGACGAAGACGAGGTCGCCGCGCTTCAGGCCGCGCGTGGCGTTGGCCCAGGACACGTCGGCCCCGATCAGGCTGCCGGTCTCGCCGGTGCGGGCGGTGACGATCTGGACGTTGCTTCCGGCGGCGGCGGTGACGGCGGCGGCCTCCCAGGCGCGGCGTTCGGGCGGTGCGGTCTTCTTCAGGGCGTCGGCCTGCCAGCCGTCGGCGAGGTCGGTCGTGCCCCAGGCCCCGCGCCAGCCGTGGCGGCGGTCGTAGTTCTCAAGGCCCGTCATCAGGGCGTCGCGGGCGGCCGTCTGGAGCGAGGGGTCCAGGGTGGTCCGCATATAATAGCCGCCGGCGTTCAACTGGGCGCCCACGTCCGGGTTGGCGGCGGCGATGCGGCGGGCCTCTTCGACGAAGAAGTCGGCGTCCTGGTACTGGGCACGCTTGGGGGCGTCCTGGGTAATCAGCGGGCGTGCGCGCAGCTCGGTCAGGTTGGCCCCGTCCAGCCAGTTGCTCTGGTCCATCTCGCCCAGGACCCAGTCGCGACGGCCCTTGGCGGCACCGGGGTGGCGTTTGGGATGGTAGTTGTTCGGACCCTTGGGCAGGGAGGCCAGGAAGGCGGCCTCGTCCGGGGTCAGCTGGGCCAGGGACTTGCCGAAATAGTTGTAGGCGGCCGAGGCGACGCCGTAGCTGCGGTAGCCCAGAAAGATCTCGTTCAGATACAGCTCGAGGATCTGCTGTTTCGACAGGGTGGCTTCGAGGCGGCTGGAGAGGATGGCCTCCTTCAGCTTGCGGCCGATGGTCGATTCGTTGGTCAGCAGGACGTTCTTGGCCACCTGCTGGGTGATGGTCGAGCCGCCCTCGAGCCGGCGACCGGCGACGGCGTTGAAGATGTTCTTGAACATCGCCCGGCCCAGGCCCGACACGTCGATGCCGCCGTGGGAGAAGAAGTTGCGATCCTCGGCCGCCAGGAAGGCGTGGATCACAGGCTGGGGGATCTGGTCATAGGTGACATAGATCCGGCGCTCGTCCGAGAACTCGCCGATCAGGGTGCCGTCGCCAGCATAGACCCGCGTCGCGGTCGGCGGGCGATAGTCGGCCAGGTCCGAGGCGTCGGGCAGGTCATGGAACAGCCAGGCGGCATAGATCGCCACCACCAGCCCGGCCAGCGCAATCGCGCCGAGCAGGCCGATGCCCGCCATCACGAACCAGCGTTCGGCAACCTTCACCATCGACTCCGGAATACCCTCAGTGGACCGGGTTTAGACCGCGCCGCCGGGCAATCAAAGGGGCGGTGAGACACCAGTATCAGGATACGGCGCAAAAAGCACTTCGCCGAACAATGTTCTGTGATTCATCCTTGGTTCCTGCGTGGCTCGCACCGCATGGCATCCCGGGAGTCCGGACTCAAAAACAGAGTCCGAGGAGTCCGGACTCAAAAATAGAGTCCGAAGAGTCCGAACTTTACCGGGAGCGGCGGAGGACGAGGTGTCAAAGACCGAGAGGTCCATCATAGCACGGGTGGCATCCCAGGCTTGCTGAAGGGGCCCTATGTCGGCTCAATCCCTTGTCGCACAACGCGTTGGGCAGCCCAGGTTCGCAACCTGCGGCCGCCATCCCAGCCGGATCTAGCCCCGCGACCGCCGTTCGATCTCGGCGCGTGCGGCCGTGAGGACATCCGCGTCCATGTCGGACTGACCGGCCATCCAGCGCAGATAGTCGTCCGGTACCTGGGCCCAGGGCTTGCGGCGGTGCTTTCCGAAGGGAACGGTCTCGACATCGCGCGGGGCGTTGGACCATTCGATCATCTGCTCGATCGAGGCGGTCTTCAGCAGGTCGATCAGGGTGTGGGCCGTCACCCAGGCGTCGGGACCCGCGCGGTGGGCGGGGTCGGCCAGGGCCGGGTCGTGGCGATGGCCGCGCCAGTAGCGCAGCACCTGGTTGGAGTGGCCGGGCGCGTCGGGCCAGACCTGTTTCGCGCTGCGCAGGGTACAGATCCAGGGCAGGCCAGCATGGGCTGTGTCGGCGATGAAGCCGCGCTCGAACCGGGCGGAATGGGCGACCATGACGTCGGCGGGCCCGCAGGCCGCAAACATCTCGCGCAGGGCATATTCATCGCAGTGGGGATCGGCGTCGCAGAAATGCTCTGGCGTCAAATGATGCACGGCCATGGCGTGGAAGGAGATCTCGCCGCGCGGCCTGAACAGTTTCGATACCGGGGGCAGGGGGGTCCACTCTCCGTCCGCGCCCTGGACCACATCGACGATCCCGACCTCGATGATCTCCGAGGTCCGATCCCCGCCGGTGGTTTCCAGATCGACGACTCGCAGGCGCATGGTGCGGATATAGGGGTTTGGAGGCCTGACCGGGAATCGAACCCGGGTGCAAGGATTTGCAGTCCTCTGCGTCACCACTCCGCCATCAGGCCGTCTCAATCCCGGGGCCCCGGCGGAGGGGCCCAAGTCTCGCGGGGCTGGGCCTCGCGAGGCGCGGTTGCTATCAGATCGGATTGTCGGCCGCAACGCGCGGACCTATAAGCGGCGCTGATTTTCAAAGATTCTCTCACCGAAGGCCGTCGAAGATGGATAACGCCCCCGTGGACACGGCTGCTGCGCGCAAGGTGATGGTGGATTCGCAGGTCCGAGTGAACGACGTCACCGACCGGGGCATCCAGGCCGCTCTGTTGTCCGTCGCGCGTGAAAAGTTCTGTGCCCCCGACCGCGCCTGGGCCGCCTATGCCGAGGTCGAGGTCGAGATCACCGGCGACCGCAAACTGATGATGGCCCGCGACGTGGCCAAGCTGTTGCAGGCGCTTCAGCCGCGCGCCGGCGAGACGGCGCTGGCCATCGCAGGCCCTTATGCGGCGGCGGTTCTGGCGGCCATGGGGTTGACGGTGACAGCCCAGGATTCGGATCAGGCGGTGCTGGACGTCGTGGGCGAGGGTCTGGCCGAGGCGGGCGTGGCGACGGTGATGCAGTCGCTGGGTCAGCCGTCCGGCGGCGACTATGACCTGATCGTGTCCGAGGTGGGCGTGGCCCAGCGGCCCGAGGCCTGGATCGCCGCGCTGAAGGTCGGCGGGCGTCTGGCGGTCGTCGAGCGGTCGGGACCGGCCGGCAAGGCGGTGCTGTACGTCAAGGGTCGCGATGGGGTGTCGCGGCGCGAACTGTTCGATTCCAACCCGGGGGTCGTGGCCGAAATGACGCCCGCGCCGGCTTTCGCACTTTAAGGTAGCGGCGGCGCGACGGAGCCCTCTGGCGCCCGCGTGAATAAAACTTAACTGGCGCAGGGCGGTCGACCTGCGCTTTACGCCGACTGCAACAGTTTATGGCGCGCCCTCTCCGGCGCGATCATCGGGATAGGGTCATGCTGAAACGTTCGTCCGTGCTCGCCTCGGCCTGCGTCGCCGCCGTCATGGCGGGGATCGCCGCGCCCGCCTTCGCGGAGACCCTGCAGGAGGCCATCGCCCTGGCCTATCGCACCAATCCGACCCTGCTGGCCCAGCGGGCCAACCAGCGCGCGCTGGACGAGAGCGTGCCCCAGGCGCGGGCGGGGCTGCGGCCGCAGATCGACGTCAGCGCCAGCGCCAACTACAGCCGCGTCCATGCTGGGGCCAACGAGACCGCTCCGACCGCCGGCATCGACTTCAACGGCGACGGGATAGACGATGTCCCCGCCTCGCCCGGGTCCGACGGCGTCAACGAGGCGACCACGGGATCGGCCTCCATCGGCCTGTCGCAGACCCTGTATTCAGGCGGCCGTATCGGTCACGCCATCTCGGCGGCCGAGGCGAACGTGCTGGGTGGGCGCGAGAACCTGCGGTCGATCGAGCAGCAGGTGCTGGCCTCGGTGATCCAGGCCTATGTCGACGTGCTGCGTGACATCGAGATCCTGCAGATCCGCCAGCAGAACCTGACCGTGCTGCGTCGCCAGCTCGACGAATCCAATGCCCGTTTCGAGGTGGGTGAGATCACCCGCACCGACGTGGCCCAGTCCGAATCGCGCCTGGCCCAGTCCCAGGCCGACCTGGCCAACGCCCAGGCCCAGTTGTCGGTGTCGCGCGCCGCATACGCCGCCGTGGTCGGCCAGGCCCCGGCGACGCTGGTGACGCCGCCGCAACTGCCCGGTGTTCCGTCCGACTTCGAGGTCGCGCTGAGCACCGGCCTGGCCGAGAACCCCTCGATCAAGGCCGCCGAATATCAGCTTCGGGTCGCCGAGAGCCGGGTCGCGGCGGCGCGGGCGGAATATCTGCCCTCGGCGCGGCTGACGGCGTCTTACGGCGGGTCGGGCAGCCCCGACGGGTTCGACCTGGCCGATCGCACGGCGTTCCAGGCCGGGGCCTCGATCTCGATCCCGCTGTTCACCGGAGGGCTGAACCAGTCGCGCGTGGCCCAGGCCCGCGAACAGGCCAACGCCGCCCAGATCGGTATCGAGGGCGAGCGCCGGGGCGTGCTCCAGGATGTGTCGTCGTCCTTTGCCCAGGTCATCTCGACCCGCGCCAGCCTGGCGGCGGGCGAGGAAGCCGTGCGGGCCGCCACCGTCGCGGCCGAGGGCGTGCGCCAGGAGGCCCAGGTCGGCCTGCGCACCACCCTGGACGTGCTGAACCAGGAACTGGAGCTGCGCAACGCCCAGATCCTGCTGACCAATGCGCGGCGCAACGAATATGTGGCCCAGGCCCTGCTGCTGTCGGCCATGGGCCGGCTGGAGGGCGGCGATCTGGATCCGAACATCGAACTCTACGATCCGGTCGCCAACGCGGACGCCGTGCGCAACCGGGGGGCCCTGCCCTGGGACGGTGTGATGGAGACCATCGACCGAATCGCCGCCCCGCCGGTCATGCCCGCCAACGACGCCGAGGATGCGCCGATCGATACCCAGTTGAAGTCCGACGTGATCCGCACCGCCCCCGCCGCCTGAACCTGCGGGTCCACGGACATTAACCAAAGACGCGAAAAACGGCCGTTGATTCCGTTGGGCGTTGATGCGACGACAGGACCAAGGGGACTTGCGGCCAAGCTGTGCCGTGCGTCGCCGTTCGCTGATTGCCCCTGGACACTTTCCGCCAGGCTCGCCCGAGGTTACGCATGACCGATCCGACCGCCCAGGAACCGACGATGGAGGAAATCCTGGCGTCGATTCGCCGGATCATCTCCGAGGACGACGCTCCGGCCGAGGCTGCGGCCCCCGCGCCCGCGCCTGAGCCGGTCTACACGCCCGAACCCGAGCCGGTCGCCTTCATGGCCGCGCCCGAGCCGGAGCCTGCGCCCACACCGGTCGAGCCGGAAGACGATGTGCTGGAACTGACGGACGTCTATGAGGCCCCCGAGGCCGAAAGCATCGGCGACCTCGACGTCTTCTCGCCCGAACCTGAGCCCGCGCCGGCCCCGAGGCCTGCGCCGACCCCAAGCTATGACTCGCTCGTCGGCGAAAGCGCCGCCGCCAGCGCCGCCTCGGCCTTCGCCGGTCTGGCGTCCAGCCTGAAGAAGCCCGCCCCGGCCGCCGCGCCGTCCGGTGGTGATCTGGCTTTCATGTCGGGTTCGACCGTCGAGGGGATGGTCGCCGAGATGCTGCGTCCGATGATCAAGGACTGGCTCGACGCCAACCTGCCCGGGATCGTCGAGACGGCGGTCAAGGCCGAGGTAGAGCGGATCGCCCGGTCCGCCACCTAGCCCTCGGCTTCATCCCCCACTAGATCAACAGGGGCGGCTCCGACGGGGCCGCCCTTTGCTTTTGTGAAAACGATACCTCCGATGCTCGAGAAAACCTTCGACCCCAAGGCCGCCGAACCCCGCCTGTATGCGCAGTGGGAGGCGTCGGGCGCGTTCGCGCCGAAGACCGACGGCGCCGCCGAGGCCTATTCGATCGTCATCCCGCCACCGAACGTGACGGGGTCGCTGCACATCGGCCATGCGCTGAACAACACGCTGCAGGACATCCTGGCGCGGTATCACCGGATGCGCGGCAAGGCGGTGCTGTGGCTGCCGGGCACGGATCATGCGGGGATCGCGACCCAGATGGTGGTCGAGCGCCAACTGGCAGCGGCAGGCAATGTCGGTCGGCGCGACATGGGCCGCGACGCCTTCGTGCAGAAGATCTGGGACTGGAAGGCCGAGAGCGGCGGCACGATCGTGCAGCAGCTGCGTCGGCTGGGCGCGTCCTGCGACTGGTCGCGCGAGCGGTTCACCTTGGACGAGGGGCTGAACGCGGCGGTGAGGAAGGTCTTCGTCCAGCTGCACCGCGAGGGGCTGATCTATCGCGACAAGCGGCTGGTCAACTGGGATCCCCAGTTCCAGACGGCGATCAGCGACCTGGAAGTCGAACAGCGCGAGGTCGACGGCTTCTACTGGCATTTCGCCTATCCGCTGGCGGACGGGGTGACGTACGAGCACCCGGTCGCGTTCGATGAGGAGGGTGTGGCGACGGAATGGGAGACGCGCGACTACATCGTCGTGGCGACGACCCGGCCGGAGACCATGCTGGGCGATACCGGGGTGGCGGTGCATCCGGGTGACGAGCGGTATGCGGGGCTGGTCGGCAAGTTCGTGACCCTGCCCATCGTCGGTCGGCGCATCCCGATCGTCGCGGATGAGTATGCTGATCCGACCAAGGGTTCCGGCGCGGTGAAGATCACGCCGGCGCATGATTTCAACGACTTTCAGGTCGGGAAGCGGGCGGGATTGCCGTCGATCAACATCCTGAACCAGTTCGCGGCCATTCTTGATTGGACCGACACGGCGACCGGCGTGGACGAGACCCAGGATCCGTTCGATCCTGAGACGCCCGAGTTCGTCGTCGGCACCATTCCCGCCGAGCTGCGCGGCCTCGATCGGTTCGTGGCGCGAAAGGCCATCGTCGCGCGGGCCGAGGCGGAGGGCTGGCTGAAGGAGATCGAGAAGACGAAGCACGTGGTCCCGCACGGCGACCGGTCCGGCGTGGTCATCGAGCCGTGGCTGACGGACCAATGGTACGTCGACGCCCATACGCTGGCGCAACCGGCGCTCAAGGCCGTCGAGACCGGCGCGACCGTGTTCGAGCCGAAGTCGTACGAGAAGATCTATTTCGAGTGGCTGCGCAACATCGAGCCCTGGTGCATTTCGCGTCAGCTCTGGTGGGGGCATCGCATCCCGGCCTGGTACGGCCCGAACGGCGAGATCTATGTCGCCGAGACCGAGGAAGACGCCCGCGAACTGGCCATGGACGACTACGACTCCGTCGTCGCCCTGACCCAGGACGAGGACGTTCTCGACACCTGGTTCTCGTCGGCGCTGTGGCCGTTCTCGACCATGGGGTGGCCGGAGAAGACCGAGGATCTGGAGCGGTTCTATCCGACCAGCGACCTCGTCACGGCGGCGGACATCATCTTCTTCTGGGTGGCCCGGATGATGATGATGGGGCTGCATTTCATGGACGGCGAGGCGCCGTTCAAACGGGTGATCATCAACGGCCTGGTCCGCGACGAGAAGGGCCAGAAGATGAGCAAGTCCAAGGGGAACGTCATCGATCCCCTGGTCATCATCGACGAGCTGGGGGCCGATCCGCTGCGGTTCACCATGGCGATCCTGTCGGGCACACGCGACATCAAGCTGTCGAAGGAACGGATCGAGGGTTACCGCAATTTCGGAACCAAGCTGTGGAACGCCGCCCGCTTCAGCCAGATGAACGAGGCGCTTCGGGTCGAGGGCTTCGATCCCGCGACCGTGCAGCAGACGATCAACCGCTGGATCCGCGGCGAACTGGTCAAGTGCGAGCGGCAGGTCTCCGAGGCCATCGAGGGCGGGCGGTTCGACGATGCGGCGTCGGCGCTTTACCGGTTCGTGTGGAACGTCTTCTGCGACTGGTATGTCGAACTGTCCAAGCCGGTGCTGAACGGCACCGATGAGGCGGCCAAGGCCGAGACGCGGACGATGACGGCCTGGACCCTGGACCAGACGCTGAAGCTGCTGCACCCCGTCATGCCCTTCATCACCGAGGAGCTGTGGGCCGAGCTGGGTCGGGAGGGCGCCGCGCGGGAAGAGCCCATGCTGATCGGCGCGGCCTGGCCCCGGTTCGACGACGGCTTCATCGATCCGGCAGCGGAGGCCGAGATCGGCTGGCTGGTCGATCTGGTCACCGAGGTGCGTCAGTTGCGGGCCGAAATGAACGTGCCGCCGGGGGCCAAGCCGCCGCTGGCCTTCGTGGCACCCGATGCGGTCACAGCCGGACGGCTGGAGCGGCATCGGCCGTTGATCCTGACCTTGGCGCGGGTGTCGGAGGTGGCGTCGGTCGAGGCCGCGCCGACCGGGGCGGTCAGTTTCGTCTCGGGCGGGGCGACGGCGGCCCTGTCGCTGGCCGGCATCATCGATCTGGCCGCCGAACGGGTGCGTCTGGCCAAGGCGGTCGCGGCATTCGAGAGCGACATCGGCCATGTGAACAAGAAGCTGGGCAATCCGAACTTCGTCGCCAAGGCCGCCCCCTCCGTGATCGACGAACAGCGCGCCAAGCTGGCCGAGGCCGAGGAAGGCAAGGCGCGGATGGTCGCGGCGCTGGCGCGGCTCGAGGCCCTGGGGTGAGGACGTTGCGGTGAGGCTCGATCACCTGCTGGTCTCGCGGGGCCTGTTCGAGACACGATCCCAGGCGAAGGCGGCCATCGAGGCGGGGCGGGTGACGGTGGGTGGCACCGTGGCGACCCGGCCTGCGCAGCCCGTGCTTGAGGACGCCGAGATCACCGCCGAGGCCGCCCACCGTTTCGTCGGGCGGGGCGCGCTGAAGCTTGATCACGCCCTGACCCTGTGGCCCGTCGCGGTCGAAGGCCGGGTGGTGCTGGATGTCGGGGCATCCACCGGCGGGTTCACCGAGGTCTGCCTGGAGCGCGGCGCGGCGATCGTCTTCGCCGTCGATGTGGGGCAGGGCCAGATGCATCCGCGTATCGCCGCCGATGCGCGCGTAGTGAACCTGGAACAGACCGATGCGCGGACGCTGGGCCCCGAGTTGATCCCGCAGGCGCCCGGTCTGATTGTGTGCGACGCGTCCTTCATCGGCCTGGCCAAGGTGCTGCCGGCGGCGCTGGGGCTGGCCGAGGCGGGCGCGGACCTGATCGCCCTGGTCAAGCCGCAGTTCGAGGCGGCGGGGCCCGAGGGGCACAGCAAGAAGGGCGTGGTCAAGGACCCGGCGGCCCATGCGGCGGCGGTCCAGCGGGTGTCTGACTGGCTGGAGGGCGTCGGCTGGACGGTTCAGGCGACGACCCAGAGCCCCGTCACCGGCGGCGACGGCAATGTCGAGTTCCTGCTGTGGGCGATGAAGTGGTAGCGGCGCTTCTCCCTCCCCTCGGGGGAGGGTGGTCGGAGCGAAGCGGAGACCGGGTGGGAAGGGCAAGGCGAGACGGCGCTGACTTGCTTTGCCGCCCCCACCCGATCGCTTCGCGATCTGCCCTCCCCCGCAGGGGGAGGGAGAGGCTGTGCCGACGCCCCGAAAAATGAAAGCCGCCGGGGGATTTCTCCCTCGGCGGCTCCCGTCACATCATCGACCGACAGGGGGGCTGAAACTGATCGATGACATGATCTCGTGGCGGATCAGCGCGGGACCCAGCCGTATTGTGAATCATAGACGTAGCGGCCGTCCGGGCTGACCTGGCGGTTGTCGCCATAGCCTCGGTCGTAGCGGTCATCGCGGCGACGGTCGTCACGACGGCGATCGTCGTAGCGGCGGTCGTTGGCCGAATAGGGGCCATAGCCGTTCTGGTCGTAGTAGACGTTGGCCGAACCGTAGGACGAGGAGGGCTGGCTGTAGCCGTAGCTGTTCTGGCTATAGCCGCCCTGGCTGTAGCCGTTCTGGCCGTAGCTGTAGGAACCCTGCTCGTAGCAGCGGTCGCTGGAGCCGCGACCGACGCTGCCGCCGACGACGGCACCCAGGACGCCGCCCAGGATCGAGCCTTCGGTGCGGCGACCGCGCGCGGCCAGTTGCGACCCGACCACGGCACCCAGGCCGCCACCGATCACGGCACCTGCCCCAGTGCGACCCGAGCGCTCACGGTCGCAGCGGTAGCTGTCGCCGTAAGCGGGCTGGCTGTAATGGCCCTGCGATTGATAGCCGGGACCATAGGCGGGCGAGCCGTAGTAGGACTGGGCGGAGGCGGGCAGGGCGACCGCGCCGGCGGCCGCAGCGGCGGCGGTGGCCAGGGCGATGGAGCGAGACAGTCGGGACATGGTCTGATCCTGTGAGAGACGAAGGTTGTGGCCAAAACGGCTGGTGACCTCGTCCGTTGCGTCAGGGTTTACGACCTCGAAACTGAACGGCCTTTGAGCGACGCGTTCATCTTCGTTCAGGTTTTGAAGAGGGCTACCGCTCGCGACGCGGTCGCTCGCTGCTTGAGCCTGAGCCTCAGCGCATTTCGCATCGGCGGCCGCGTGGGATAGAGGGCCCCCATGGATGATTTGCTGACGATCGACCGCATCGGGGCCCAGGGCGACGGGATCGCCGAGACGCCCGGCGGGCCCGTGTTCGCGCCCCTGACCCTGCCCGGCGAACGGGTGCGGGCTGAGGTCAAGGACGGGAGGGCCGAGCGGGTCGAGGTGGTCGAGGCCAGCCCCGACCGGATCGCGCCGGTGTCGCCTCACTACGGGGACTGCGGCGGGTGTTCGCTGCAGCACTGGGCGGCGGGGCCTTACCTGGACTGGAAGCGGGAGCAGGTGCGGCTGGCCCTGGCCCGCGAGGGGATCGAGACCGAGATCGAGGCGACGGTGGCGTCCCCGCCCGGATCGCGGCGGCGGATCGCCCTGCATGCGCGGCGAACGCCCGAGGGGCGGGTCATCCTGGGGTTCAAGGCGAGGAAGTCGTGGAGGCTGGTGGAGGTTTCGGCGTGTCCAGTGGCCGATCCCCGGCTGGTGGCGGCGTTTCCGGCGCTGGCGAAGATCGCGGCGGCTTTCCTGGAGCATCCGAAGTCGGCCCCGACCCTGCACGCCACCTGGACCCTGACCGGCCTGGATGTCGATGTGACGGGGGTGGAGCGCAAGTCGGGCGGGCTGTCGGCGGATCGTCAGATGCAGGCCATCCGGGCGGCCAACGCGGCCGATCTGGCCCGGCTGAGCCTGGCGGGGGACACCTTGATGATGGCGCGCCAGCCTCTGGTCGCGTTCGGACCGGCGACCGTGCCGGTGCCGGCGGGGGGCTTCCTGCAGGCGGTGCCGGAGGCGGAGGCGGCGATGACATCGCGGGCGGTGGCGGCGGTGAAGGGATCGAAAAAGATCGCCGACCTGTTCTGCGGGGCGGGCACCTTCACCTTTCCGCTGGCCACGGTGGCCCCGGTGCTGGCGGCGGACGGATCGGCGGCGGGGATCGCGGCGCTGAAGGCGGGGGTCGGCTCGGCCAAGGGGTTGCGCCAGATCACGGCCGAGGCGCGCGACCTGTTCCGCCGGCCGCTGAGCCCGTTCGACCTCAAGGGCTGCGACGCCATCGTCTTCGATCCGCCGAGAGCCGGGGCGGTCGACCAGACGGCCCAGATCGTCGGGACCAAGGCGTCCGTGGTCGTCGGGGTATCGTGCAATCCGGTGACCTTCGCGCGTGACGCCCGGACCCTGATCGACGCCGGATTCCGGCTGGAAACGGTGACGCCGATCGACCAGTTCCTGTGGTCCGCCCACGTCGAACTGGTCGGGGTGTTTCGCAGGTAGTCACAAACGCCCTCAACACGGCGGCCGATACGGGTTAGTGAACGCCCGACTTCCCCATCCAGCCTGCCCAGAGATCGTCCGTGTTCAAGTTCCTGACCCATCCCGCGCCGACCGCAGCCGATGAGCGGGCCAAGCGCCTGATCGATCCCGGCTTCGGCAAGGTGTTCACGGACCATATGGCTACGATCCGCTGGACCGAGGCCAAGGGCTGGCACGACGCCCAGATCGGGCCGCGCCAGCCGTTCCAGATCGATCCGGCGGCCAGCGTCCTGCACTATGCCCAGGAAATCTTCGAGGGGATGAAGGCCTATCGCTCGGGCAATGGCGTGACCCTGTTCCGTCCGCTGGAGAACGCGGCGCGTTTCGCCCGCTCGGCCGAACGGCTGGCCATGCCGGTCCTGCCCGACGACCTGTTCATCGGTGCGATCGAGGCCCTGGTCCGCACCGAGATCGACTGGATCCCGGAGCAGGAGGGCTCCAGCCTGTATCTGCGCCCCTTCATGTTCGCCAATGAGGCCTTTCTGGGCGTGCGGGCGGCGACCGAATACATGTTCTGCGTCATCGCCTCCCCGGCCAGCGCCTATTTCAAGGGCGGGGCCAAGCCGGTGAAGCTCTGGGTTTCGGACGACTATACCCGCGCGGCGCCGGGCGGCACGGGCGCGGCCAAATGCGGCGGCAACTATGCCTCCAGCCTGGTCGCCCAGCAGCAGGCCGTGGCCAAGGGCTGCGACCAGGTCGTCTTCCTGGACGCCGCAGAACACCGCTGGGTCGAGGAACTGGGCGGGATGAACATGTTCTTCGTGTTCGACGAAGGCACCCTGCGCACCCCGCCGCTCGGGACCATCCTGCCGGGCATCACGCGCGCCTCGATCCTGACCCTGGCGCGCGATCGCGGAATGACGGTCGAGGAGGCCCCGTATGACATCGACAGCTGGAAGGCGGACGCCGCCAGCGGCCGGCTGACCGAAGCCTTCGCCTGTGGCACGGCGGCGGTGGTCGCGGCGGTGGGCGAGATCCGCTGGACCGGCGGTGAACAGGCCGTCGGCGGTGGCGTCGAGGGGCCAGTCACGACCTCGCTGCGGGCCGAACTGACCGGCATCCAGCGGGGCGAACGGCCCGATCCCCACGGCTGGAACCACACCGTCACCCTGGGCTGAACCGACGAGGCGGTTGTGCCTCAGTCGAACAGCTCCAGTTGGGGGCGGGCGTCGGCGGGGACCTTGAACCTCGTCACGTCGAGCTCGCGTAAGGGGCCGTCCAGGCCATAGCGTTTGACGGCGGCCTTGAAGCGGACGGCGATCAGGTCGGCGACGGGGCCGGTGCCCTTCATCCGCTGGGACCAGTCGGCGTCGTAGTCCTTGCCCCCGCGCGTCTGGCGGACCAGGGACATGACGCGGGCGGCGCGGTCCGGCCGGGCGTCGGCCAGCCATTCCTGGAACAGGTCCTTGATCTCCAGCGGCAGGCGCAGGGTCACATACATGGCCCGCGTCGCCCCGGCCTTGGCGGCGGCCTCCAGGATGGATTCCAGTTCGTGGTCGTTGAGGCCCGGGATGACGGGGGCGAAGCCGACGCCGACGGGGACGCCCGCATCGGCCAGCCGCTTCACCGCGTCGAGTCGGCGGGCCGGGGTCGCGGCACGGGGCTCCATGGTGCGCGCGAGGTCGCGGTCGAGCGTCGTGATCGACACGAAGGCCTGGGCCAGGTTCTCGCGGCCCATCGGGCCAAGGATGTCCACATCGCGGGTGATCAGGTTCGACTTGGTGATGATGGAGAAGGGCTGGCTGAACCGCCGCATGACCTCCAGCAGGCCGCGCGTGATCCGGTGCTCGCGCTCGACCGGCTGATAGGGGTCGGTGTTGCCGCCTATGTGGATGCGCTTGCAGACGTACCGGCGGGCGGCGAGCTCCTGTTCCAGGAGACGCGGGCCTTCGGGCTTGAAGAAGAGTTTGCTCTCGAAATCCAGGCCCGGGGATAGGCCCATCCAGGCATGGGACGGACGGGCGTAGCAGTAGATACAGCCATGTTCGCAGCCTTTGTAGGGGTTGATCGAGCGGTCGAAACCGATGTCGGGCGAGGTGTTGGTGGTGATGATCTTGCGGGCGTGCTCGGGCGTGAGCGTGGTCCGCAAAGGGGCAGGGGCGTCGTCTTCGGGCGTCCAGCCGTCGTCGAAGGTCTCGTGCACCACCGGTTCGTACCGGCCGGTGGCGTTGGTGCGGGCGCCGCGTCCTTTCGTTGCAACGGTGGGCATGAGGGGAAGGTAGCGTGGTGACGGAACAAAGCAAGAACAAAATCGGCAGTCTCGATCTCGCGGGAGTTCATTTGGGAGGCTGCTGCGTCAAAAGCGGACGTGGTCCCTCTCCCATCGGGAGAGGGCTTGAGCCTCCGGGAGCGCAGCGATCGGTCAGGCGAAAGGGTGAGGGGTTCAGGCCTGACCGGGAGGCAGAGCTTTGGCTCACTTGATACGCCACGCCCCTCACCCTTTCGCGCAAGGACGACGGCTGCGCCGCCGTGCGCTCAAGCCCTCTCCCCATGGGAGAGGGAAGTCGGTTGGGGTGTTGCTCCGACTGTGTGTCGGGCGGTAAGGCGGGGCGTTACGGGAGACCCACGCCATGCATGACATTAAAGCCATTCGCGAGACGCCGGAAGCCTTCGTGGCGGGCTGGTCGGCGCGTGGGGTGGAGG
>NZ_JAEMRD010000081.1 GCF_016463485.1 Brevundimonas sp. | reverse complement strand
GCCTTACGCCCCTACAGCGGCCTCGGCACCGGCCCCTGCGGCCACCCCTCCGCGCCAGTCGGTTCAGTAAGTCCGGTTGGCAGGGCGGGCGAGGGGGGCTATGGAGCCGCTCCTCACGTTTCGCCCGCAAGGCCCAGCATGTCCGACACGCCCCCCGATCGTCTTTCGGTCAACCCGAACAGCCCCCACCACGACGCTGACCTGTTGGCGCGCGGCGTCGGCATCCGCTTCAAGGGCGAGGAAAAGACCAACGTCGAGGAATACTGCGTTTCCGAGGGCTGGGTCCGCCTCGCCGTGGGCAAGGCCGTCGACCGCAAGGGCAACCCCCTGACGGTCAAGCTGCAAGGCCCGGTCGAGCCCTATTTCCAGTCGGAAGGCCCCGGCGAGGGCTAAATCATTTGCCTTGAGGCCTCTGTTCGCCTATAGGCCCGCCCACTTCACACGCAGGCGTGGCGTGATCCGGGGAGACATCCCGGACGCTCCGTTCCGAGGGATCATCTGGTCCTTTCACCGTCTGCGGCGGAATAATCGGAAAAAGGACTGACCAAATGGCTCTGCCAGACTTCTCCATGCGTACCCTGCTCGAAGCAGGCGCCCACTTCGGCCACCAGACTCACCGCTGGAACCCGAAGATGGACCGCTACATCTTCGGCTCGCGCTCCAACATCCACATCATCGACCTGTCGCAGACGATGCCGCTGTTCCACCAGGCTCTGGTGGCCGTGCGCGAAGTCGCCGCCAAGGGCGGTCGCGTCCTGTTCGTCGGCACCAAGCGCCAGGCCGCCGAGCCGGTCGCCGAGGCCGCCAAGCGCTGCGCCCAGTACTATATGAACAACCGCTGGCTCGGCGGCACCCTGACCAACTGGCGCACCGTGTCGGGCTCGATCGCCCGCCTGCGCGAGCTGGAAGGCATCCTGGAGCGCGGCGGCGAAGGCCGGGTCAAGAAGGAACTGGTCAATCTGAACCGCGAGAAGGACAAGCTTGAACTGTCCCTCGGCGGCATCAAGGACATGGGCTCGATCCCCGACATCATGTTCGTGATCGACACCAACAAGGAAGCGATCGCGATCCTGGAAGCCCGCAAGCTGAATATCCCGGTCATCGCCATTCTGGACACCAACTCGGACCCGGACGGCATCACCTATCCGGTCCCTGGCAACGACGACGCTGCCCGCGCCATCCAGACCTATTGCGACCTGATTGCCGACGCCGTCCTGGACGGCCTGGCCGCCGGTGCCTCCAACTCGGGCATCGACCTGGGCGCTTCGGAAAACCCGGTCGAGCCGATGCTGGCCGAGGCTGCCGCCCCGGTCGCCGCTGACGTCGCCCCTGCCGGCACCGAAGCCGTCGCCGAGGAAATGCTGGCCGCTTCGGGCGAAGAGACGCCTGCTGAAGAGCCCGCCGTCGAGACTGAAGAGACCACGGCCTAAGCCTGATGCTTTCCCACCCATCCCGGCCGACGCCGGGGTGGGTGGGTCACAGGCTCACCGTCAAACTGACATAAGGCCGGGATAGTACCCCGGCCATTCCCGCATTGAAGACCTCAGGAGACCAGAAATGGCCGAGATCACCGCCGCCCTCGTCATGGAACTTCGCGCCAAGTCCGGCGTCGGCATGATGGATTGCAAAAAGGCCCTCCAGGAAACCGACGGCGACATCAGCGCCGCGATCGACTGGCTGCGCGCCAAGGGCCTGTCCAAGGCCGCCAAGAAGGCCGACCGCGTCGCCGCCGAGGGCCTGGTGGCCGTCGCCTCGAAAGAAGACGGCAAGGGTGAAGTCGGCGCCGCCATCGAGTTCAACTCGGAGACCGACTTCGTCGCCCGCAACGAGCTGTTCCAGAACGCCGCCAAGGCGTTCGCCCTCAAGGGTCTTGAGCACCACACCCTCGAGGCCCTGCACGGCGCAGAGCTGGAAGCCGGCAAGACCGTCCAGGACGAAGTGACCCAGCTGATCGCCACCGTCGGCGAGAACATGCAGCTGCGTCGCGCCGCACGTCTGTCGGTCTCGGAAGGCGTCGTCGCCTCCTACGTCCACAACGCCGTGGCCCCGAACCTGGGCCGCATCGGTGTTCTGGTCGCCCTGGAAGGCGAGGGTGACAAGACCGCCCTGCGCGAACTGGGCCGCAAGATCGCCATGCACGTCGCGGCGACCGCGCCCCTGTCGCTGAACACCGACGATCTGGACCCCGCCGCCATCGAGAAGGAACGTCAGGTCCTGACCGAGAAGGCCAAGGAAGAAGGCAAGCCGGAAAACATGATCGCCAAGATCGTGGAAGGTCAGATCAACAAGTTCCAGAAGGACGTCGTGCTGACCAAACAGCCCTTCGTCATGAACCCCGACGTGACCATCGAGCAGTTGGTCAAGGATTCGGCCAAGGAACTGGGCTCCTCCAACCTGCACCTGGCCGGCTTCGTCCGCCTGGCCCTGGGTGAAGGCGTCGAGAAGGTCGAAGGCCCCGACTTCGCCGCCGAAGTCGCCTCGATGATGGCGCCGCAAGCGTAACCACACTTAGTTCGTGACTATCGGGGCGCGTTCGGCTTTGAAGCCGGACGCGCCCTTTCTATGATCCGCTGCTGATTCCGCGTAACGAGAGCCCCATGACCGACACCGGCGCCACGCCCCGTTACAAACGCGTCCTGCTCAAGGTCTCGGGTGAGGTCCTGATGGGCGAGCAGGGCTATGGCATCGACATGAAGACCGTCGACGGCGTCGCCGCCGCTGTGAAGCGGGTCGTCGAATCGGGCACCGAGGTCTGTCTGGTGATTGGTGGCGGCAACATCTTCCGCGGCCTGTCCAAGGCGGCCGCCGACATGGAACGTGCCAGCGCCGACTATATGGGCATGCTGGCCACCGTCATGAACGCCCTGGCCATGCAGAACGCGCTGGAGAAGATCGGGGTCTACACCCGGGTCCAGAGCGCCATCCCCATGGCTGCGATCGCAGAGCCCTACATCCGCCGCCGCGCCGTCCGCCATCTGGAAAAGGGCCGCGTGGTCATCTTCGCCGCCGGCACCGGCAACCCCTATTTCACGACCGACACCGCCGCCGCCCTGCGCGCTGCCGAGATGAACTGCGACGCCCTGTTGAAGGGGACTTCGGTCGATGGGGTCTATTCGGCCGATCCCAAGAAGGACAAGTCGGCGACCCGCTACGACCATCTGACCTATCAGGACGTCCTGACCCAGAACCTGAAGGTCATGGACGCCGCCGCCATCGCCCTGATGCGCGAGTCGAAGATCCCGATCGTGGTCTTTTCGATCCGCGAGGAAGATTCGCTGCGCAAGGTTCTGAACGGGCAGGGCACCTTTACCGTTATCAGCGACCCGGCCTAGACCGACGAGAGACGACAGGAGAACGCCATGGCCAAACCCGATCTGAAGATCTACCGCGAGAAGATGGACAAGTCGGTCGCCTCCCTGAAGGAGGAATACTCCGGCCTGCGCACCGGCCGCGCCAACGCCGGCCTGCTGGATCCGGTCCAGGTCCAGGCCTATGGCTCCAACTCGCCGCTGAATGCCGTCGCCGCCATCAGCGTGCCCGAGCCGCGCATGATCTCGGTCAGCGTCTGGGACAAGACGATGGTGGGGCCCGTCGAGAAGGCGATTCGCGCCGCCGGCCTGGGCCTCAACCCCATCGTGGATGGGCAGACCCTGCGCATTCCGGTGCCGCCCCTGACCGAGGAACGTCGCAAGGATCTCGCCAAACTGGCCGGCAAATACGCCGAGCAGCAGAAGATTTCGGTCCGCAACGTCCGCCGCGACGCGAACGACGACCTGAAGAAGGCTGAAAAGGCGGGCGAAATCAGCCAAGACGAGCAGAAGAAGATGGAGGCCGAGGTCCAGAAGGACACCGACGCGGCCATCAAGCGCATAGACGAGACCTTGAGAACCAAGGAAGTTGAGATCATGCAGGTCTGAGTTGCGGACCCCGGCGAGACAGGATTGAAATGACGGCTCAAATCGCCGATCTGCCCGGATCGCCAGACGGTCCGCGGCACGTGGCTCTGATCATGGACGGCAACGGACGCTGGGCGCAGGCCCGTGGCCTGCCGCGCGCCGTCGGACATCGCGAGGGCGTGCAGGCGCTCAAGCGCACCGTCCAGGCCGCGCCGTCGCTCGGCATCCAGTGCCTGACCGTCTTCGGCTTCTCGACCGAGAACTGGCGCCGCCCGGCCGAGGAGGTTTCCGACCTGATGGGCCTCGTTCGCTCCTATGTGGCCAGCGACCTGAACCGGCTTGACCGCGAGGGCGTGCGGGTCCGCGTTCTCGGCCGTCGAACCGGCCTGCCGACCGACATCGCCAAGATCATCGAGCGGGCGGAGGCCCAGACGGCCCACAATACCCGGTTCATGCTCCAGGTCGCTTTCAACTACGGGGGCCGCGCCGACATCGTCGATGCCGCTCAACGCCACGTCGATCGCGTGCTGAAGGGCGAGGCGATCGGGCCGCTGGACGAGGACTCACTGGGCCTTGGCCTTTCCACGGCGGATGGCCCGCCCGTCGATCTGATCGTCCGGACGTCGGGCGAGCAACGACTGTCGAACTTCCTGCTCTGGGAAGCGGCCTATGCGGAGATGGTGTTCCAGGACGTGCTGTGGCCCGACTACGGCCTGGCCGGTCTGACCGACGCCGTCGAACAGTACCGCAATCGCGACCGTCGTTTCGGTGGACTTGCGACGGTCCAGCCTGCGCTCGCGACCGGCTGATGGCGCTCAAGGTCGGCGACATCGGCCTGAGAGCCGCGTCGGCCTTCGTGCTGGCTCCCGCTGCGGTCCTGGCGACCTGGGCGGGCGGTCTCTGGTTTCTGGCACTGATCCTGCTGGCCTGCGGCCTTCTGGCGGTCGAGTGGGGCCGGATGAGCACCCCGGGCGCTTGGCGGGGCTCGGCGATCGCCGTGGGGCTGGCTCTGTTCGTCGCCGTCGGGGCGACCCACGTCGGTCAGTTGTCCTTCGCGCTCGTCATGCTGGTTTTCGGTGCCGCTGCGGCCGGGCTGTTCATGCGGATGCGAGGCCAACTGGCGCTCAATGCCGCCTATGGCGTGCTTTACCTTGGATGGCCGGTCATCCTGTTGATCTGGCTGCGGGACGGCCATGACAAGGTCGGGCTGCACTGGACCGTGCTGGTGTTCGCCGTGACCTGGTCTGCCGACATCGTGGCCTATCTGGCCGGCAGCCTGTTCGGTGGTCCCAAGCTTTGGCCGCGTCTGTCGCCCAAGAAGACATGGTCCGGCTTCATCGGCGGCCTAGCGGCCGGGATGCTGGCCGGCGGCGGCATCGCTCTCTGGCTTGAGATGGGGCGGCTCAACGTCTTCTGGGGCATGGTCCTGGGCCTCGCCGCTGCCCTGGCCACCATGGCCGGAGACCTGTGGGAGTCGGCGCTGAAGCGCCGCTTCGGGGTCAAGGACGCCGGCACCATCATTCCCGGCCACGGCGGACTGCTGGACCGGGTCGACGGGCTGATGTTCGCCGTCGTCGTCGTCGCCGCCGGTCGCTGGCTGGTCATCCTGGTCGAGCGAGGCGTGCTGTGATCCGGCGTCGCGTCAGTGTCCTGGGTTCGACGGGCTCGGTCGGCTGTTCGACGCTGGACCTGATGGACCAGGCCGAGACCGCCGGAACCGGCGCTTTCGAGGTCGAGGTCCTGACCGGCGGCGGCAATGTCGCCCGCCTCGCTGAACAGGCGCGCCGATGGCAGCCCCGCCTCGTGGTCATCGCCGATCCCGCCCGCCTGTCGGACCTGCGTGACGCTCTCGCCGGAACCGATATCGAGACCGCTGCCGGTGACGCCGCGATCGTCGAGGCCGCGACCCGACCAACGGACTGGGTCATGGCCGCCATCGTCGGTGCCGCCGGCCTGCGCTCGACCTGGGCGGCGGCGGCGACGGGCGCGACTTTGGCCCTGGCCAACAAGGAAAGCCTCGTCTGCTGCGGCCCCCGCCTGATCGAGCGAGTCCGGTCCAGCGGCGGCCGGCTGATCCCCGTCGATTCCGAACACTCCGCCATCTTCCAGGTTTTCCCGGCCCAGGCTCCCGAACAGGTCGCCCGCCTGATCCTGACCGCTTCCGGCGGCCCGTTCCGCCAGACGTCGCTCGCCGACATGGCCCGGATGACCCCGGAACAGGCCGTCGCCCATCCCAACTGGTCGATGGGTGCCAAGATTTCGATCGACAGCGCCACCATGGCCAACAAGGGTCTGGAGACGATCGAGGCGGCCTATCTGTTCGACATGCCCGCCGACCGGATCGACGTCGTGGTGCATCCGGAATCGATCATCCATTCCATGGTCGAGTACGTCGACGGCTCGACCCTGGCCCAGATGGGGCCACCGGACATGAAGACGCCAATCGCCTGCGCCCTCGCATACCCTGACCGCCTGGCCTGGCCGGCACCACGCCTGGACCTCGCCGCGCTTGGCCGTTTGACGTTCGAGGCCCCCGACGAGACCCGCTTCCCGGCCCTGAAGCTGGCCCGCGAGGCGCTATCGGCCGGTGGCACGGCACCGACGGTGTTCAACGCCGCCAACGAGGTCGCGGCGTACGCCTTCCTCGACAGAAAGCTTGGCTTTCTCAATATTGCCGCAGTCGTCGCCGAAACGCTTGAGCGCACGACGTGCGAGGGGATGACATCGGCTTCCGACGACGCCTGCGACGCGGCCCTGGCCGTGGACGCCGAGGCCCGCCGGATCGCCCGCGCCATCATCGAGCGCCGCGCGATGGCCGCCTGAGGCCGGACGGAGGTCTGAAACGCCAATGCTGAACGTCCTGGGTCAGATCCTGATCTACATCGTGCCGTTCCTGCTCGTGCTGACGTTCATCGTCACCATCCACGAACTGGGCCACTACGGCGTCGCCCGCCTGTTCAAGGTCAAGATGGACCGGTTCGCCATCGGCTTCGGCCGTGCCCTGTTCAGCCGCACGGACAAGCGCGGCGTCGAATGGCGCATCGGCTGGATCCCCGCCGGCGGCTATGTGAAATTCTCGGGCGACCTGGACGCCTCCAGCGTGCCGGATGCCGCAGGTCTCGCCGAGCTTCGCCAGCGTGTGATCGCAGAAGAGGGGCCCGCCGCTGTCCGCGACTATTTCCATTTCAAGCCGGTCTGGCAGCGCGCCCTGATCACCGCTGGCGGCCCGGCCGCCAACTTCATCCTGGCCATCGTCATCTTCACCGTTCTGTTCGCGACCTTCGGCGACCAGATCAGTCCGCCGCGCGTCGTCAACATCGTGCCTGGCTCGGCTGCCGCCAGCGCGGGCTTCCGGCCCGGCGACTTGATCCTGGAGGCCAACGGCGATCCGGTGCGGAGGGGCGAGGACGTGATCCGCGTCGTGACCCTGAACTCCGCCACGCCCGTCCGCTTTGTCGTCGAGCGGGGAGGCCAGCGCGTGCCCCTGATCGCCACCCCGGTCCGCACCCTGACCGAGGACGCCGTGGCGGGCCAGATCAAGGTGGGCCGCATCGGCCTTGAGATGGGCTATCGCCGCGACGAAATCCGCGCCATCCGCTACAACCCGATCGAGGCCGTGGGTGCCGCCGTGCGCCAGACGGGCGATGTGCTGGGCACCACCTTCACCTATATCGGCCGCATCTTCAGCGGGCGCGAGTCGGGTGACCTGCTCAATGGCCCCCTCGGCATCGCCAAGGCTGCGGGCGGCATCAGCCAGCAGGCCACGGCCGGAGAGGCCCCGGCCGGACTAAAGGCCGCCAACCTCGCCCTGACGCTTATCCAGTTCGCCGCCATACTTTCGATCGGAATCGGCTTCATCAACCTGATGCCCATCCCCGTCCTGGACGGAGGTCACCTGGTTTTCTACGCCTACGAAGCTGTGGCGAAGAAACCCGTGGCGGCCAAGGTTCAGGAGGCGGGGTACCGGGTCGGTCTTGCTTTGCTGGCGGGTTTGATGTTGTTCGCCACCTGGAACGACTTGCAGAAGCTGAACCTGTTCAAATTCCTCGGCGGGCTCGTCAGTTGAGCCTACGCCAGCCCCCGATGGTTTCCCGAATGACGATGACCGATACGCGCGCTTTCGCAACCCTGGCCGCCCGTTCGCGGGCCCCGCTTTGCAGCGTGACCGCGCTCGTCGTCGCGGCGGGTCTGGCCTCGACAGCCCAGGCGCAGACCGCGCCGCCGGCCCCGGCCATCACGACCCAGCCGCTGGCCGCCGCCCCCCAGGCTGCGCCCGCGCCGCGCCCGGCCGAGACCGGCGTTGTCAACCGCATCCTGGTCAACGGCAACCAGCGGATCGACCAGACCACGGTCCTGTCCTATCTGCCGATCCAGCCGGGCGACACGGTCGATCCCGTCGTACTGGACGTCGCCCTGCGGACCCTTCAGCGCACCCAGCTGTTCGCCGACATCCAGCTGGGCCTGCAGCCGAACGGAGACCTCGTCGTCTCGATCGTCGAAAATCCGATCATCAACCAGATCGTGTTCGAGGGTAACAGCGCCCTCAGCGAGAAGAAGCTGACGGAAGAGGTCACCCTGTCGCCGCGCGGCATCTACACCCGCGCCAAGGTTCAGGAGGACGTCGGCAAGATCATCGAGCTGTACCGCCTGTCGGGCCGGATCTCGGCGACCGTCTCGCCCAAGCTGGTGCAGCTGGAGCAGAACCGCGTCGACGTCATCTTCGAGATCGACGAGGGCCCCGAGACGGGCCTGCAAGCCATCACCTTCATGGGCAACACCGCCTATTCGGATTCCGAACTGCGCGAGGTCATGGTCTCCAAGGAGTCGGCCTGGTACCGGCTGTTCAGCTCCAACGACAACTACGACCCCAACCGGCTGGACTACGACCGCGAGCAGTTGCGGAAATTCTACACCAACCGGGGCTACTACGACTTCCGCGTCGTGTCGGGTGTCGCCGAGCTGGTGCCCGACGACTCGGCCTTCGGCATCACCCTGACGGTGGACGAGGGCGACAAGTACAATTTCGGCGAGATCAGCGTCGTCACCGAGAACGACCGCCTGAACGCCGACTTCCTCAAGCTGCTGATCCCGATCAAGACCGGCGACCTGTACGAGAGCGACAAGATCGAAAGCTCGGTCGACGCCCTGACCTTCGCGGCGGGTTCGGCGGGCTATGCCTTCGTGGACATCCGTCCGAGCTACCGGGCCAACCCCGAGACCAATCTGGTCGACGTGACCTTCAACATCTCCGAGGGCCAGCGCGTCTACATCGACCGCATCAATGTCGTCGGCAACAACCGCACCCTGGACTATGTCGTCCGCCGCGAGCTGATGCTGACCGAAGGCGACGCCTTCAACCGCACCCTGGTCGAGCGGTCGCGCAACAACCTGCGAGCCCTGGGCTTCTTCAAGGACGTCGAGATCAAGGAAGAGCGCGGCTCGGCTCCCGATCGCTCGGTCGTCAACGTCACCGTGACCGAACAGCCGACCGGTGAACTGTCCGTCGGCGCCGGCTTCTCGTCGGCCGAGAGCTATACGATCAATCTGGGCATCACCGAGCGCAACTTCCGTGGCCGGGGCCAGAACGTCGTGGCCCGCGCCGAATGGGGCTCGCTGCGCCAGCAGATCGACTTCCGCTTCACCGAGCCCAAATTCCTCGGCCGCGACGTGGGGGCGGGCTTCGACCTGTTCCATTCCCGCTACGACTTCCAGGAAGAGTCCTCGTTCGACTATCGCTCGACCGGTGCCGGCCTGCGCCTGTCCTTCCCGATCAACGGCTACACCCGGCTGTCGACCCGCTACTTCATCAAGGACGACGAGATCATCGTGCCGACCGGCTATTGCAACACCGGCGGCTCCGGCTCGCGCGCCCTGTGCGAACAGGTCGGCGCCTCGCTGAACTCCTCGGTCGGCTATACGATCGGCATCGATCGCCGCAACGACCCGATCCGCCCGACCCGCGGCTGGAGCGGTACCCTGCGTCAGGATCTGGCCGGGGTCGGCGGCGACGTGAACTACGTCAAGACCGAGATCGAGGGCACCTACTACTACGGCATCACCCCCAGCTGGATAGTCTCCGTGGCGGGGTCGGCCGGTTATGTCGGGGGCTGGGCCGGCGACGCGGTCCGGATCAACGACCGCTTCTTCCGCGGCGGCAATACCTTCCGCGGCTTCGAAACGGCCGGCATGGGTCCGCGCGACCTGACCACCCAGGACGCGCTCGGCGGGAATTTCTACGCTGTGGGCACGGTCGAGCTGACGGTGCCGAACTTCCTGCCCGACACCTACGGCATCCGCACCTCGTTGTTCGCCGATGTCGGAACCCTGGGCGTGCTCGACGACCGCTACACCATCACCTCGACCGGCGTGCTGGACCCCAACATCGTCGATGACCTGTCGCTGCGTGCCGCTGCCGGTGTCAGCATCCACTGGAAGTCGCCCATGGGACCGATCCGCTTCGACCTGTCCAAGGTTCTCAAGAGCGAGGACTACGACCGCACGGAAACCTTCCGCTTCTCGACCTCCACCCAGTTCAACTAAACCGTCGGTCAAAACGACCGCACAAAGGCCTGTCATGAAACTTCTTGCCATCGGCGCTGTTGCGCTGGCTTCGTTCGTCGCCACCGCTGCTTCGGCCCAGACCGCCGGTCCGGCCAACGTCGGCCCCGCCATCCCGGGCGTCTGCGTCTATTTCAACCAGCAGCTTCTGGCGCAGTCGACCGTCGGTCAGTCCGTCCAGGCCCGCATGCAGCAGCTGGCCGGCGAGGTCGAAGGCGAGCTGACGCCCTACGCCACGACCATCCAGACCGAGGCCCAGGCGCTCCAGTCCGGTGCCGCCGCCATTCCCGCCGACCAGCTGCAGGCCCGCCGCCAGCAACTGCAACAGCGCATCCAGGAAGCCCAGCAGCTGGAAGAAACCCGCCGCAACGAGCTCCAGTACACCCTCAGCGAACAGCGCCGCCTGATCTCGGCCGGCGTCGAGCCGATCCTGGTCGCCGTCTATCAGGAAAAGGGCTGCGGCATTCTGATCGACCGCGAGAGCGTGTTCATCATGAACCCGGCCATGGACGTGACCGGTGACGTGATCGCGCGCCTGAACACCGCCCTGCCGTCGCTGAGCTTCAACCGCCTGCCGGTGCCGGTCCAGCCGGCTCAGTAAGCGGGCCACGCCATGCCCGATCCGCGCTTCTTCGAGACCGGCCCGTCCCTGACGGTCGCCGAACTCGCCGGCCGGATCGGCGCGGAGGTCATCCGGGGGGGCGACGTCGAGATCTCGGCCGTCGCCCCCCTGGCCTCCGCTGACGGAAGGGCGTTGGCCTTCATGGCCGACCGTCGTTTCAGCGAGGCGCTCGCCGTAACCCGGGCCGGGTGCGTCGTCGTGCCCCCCGCCATGGTCGAGGCGGCACCGACCGCAGCCGCCGTCCTGTCGTCGCGTGAAGCCCAGGCCTCGTGGGCCCGCGCTTCCGCCCTGTTTCACCAGCCACGCCTGATTGAGGGCGTCTCTAGGCCCGCCGAGGCCTGCGAAGACGCTTCGGTCGTGCTCGAGCCCGGTGTCGTCCTCGGCACCGGCGTCCGCATCGGCAGCGGCACCCGCGTCGGGGCCAATACGGTGATCGGCGCTGGCGTCCAGATCGGCCGCGGCTGCGTCATCGGGGCCAACGCCTCGATCGCCTTCGCCCTGATCGGTGACCGGGTGAAGCTCTATGCCGGTGCCCGCATCGGCGAAGCCGGCTTCGGCGCCGCCGGATCCAGCACCGGCCCCGTCGACATTCCCCAGCTCGGCCGCGTGATCCTCCAGGACGGCGTCACCATCGGGGCCAATACCTGCATCGACCGCGGAGCCTATGACGACACGGTCATTGGCGAGAATTCCAAGATCGATAACCTGTGCATGGTCGGTCACAATTGCGTGCTGGGCCGCAATGTCCTGATCGCGGCTCAGACGGGCCTGTCGGGCTCCGTGACCGTCGGTGACAACGTCCTGTTCGGCGGTCAGGCGGGTGTCGGCGACCACATCAGCATCGGTGACGGTGCCCGCGTCGCAGCCGGGGGCGGGGTTCTGGCCAACGTCCCGGCCGGCGAGACCTGGTCCGGATATCCGGCCCGGCCCCTGCGTCAGTTCTTGCGCGAGACGATCTGGCTGTCCAAACAGGCCGGGAGCAAGAAGCGACCAAGGGAATCAGAGGGATGAGCGACGTCACCGCCATCAATGACCGCATCGACTACGCCGAGGTCATGCGCCGCCTGCCGCACCGCTATCCCTTCCTGCTGATCGACAAGGCCGAGGACTTCGTGTCCGCCACCTCGATCACCGGCATCAAGAACGTCACCCACAACGAGCCCTTCTTTCAGGGTCATTTCCCGATCGACCCGGTCATGCCCGGCGTCCTGATCGTCGAGGCCATGGCCCAGACGGGCGCCCTGCTGATGTCCAAGACCATGGACGTCGCCGTCGCCGACAAGGTGATCATGTTCATGTCGATCGACGGCGTCCGGTTCCGCAAACCCGTCCGGCCCGGCGATCAGCTGCGCATGAAGGTCATCGTCACCCGTGCCCGCGGCGACGCCTACAAGTTCCGGGGCGAGACCTTCGTCGACGACAAGCTGGCGGCCGAGGCGGAGTTCATGGCGATGGTGGTCAAGGTCGACCAGCCCGCGACATGACTACGATCCACCCCACAGCCCTGGTCCACCCGTCCGCCGAACTGGCCGACGGCGTCCAGATCGGGCCCTGGTGTACCGTCGGCCCCGGTGTCGTCCTGGCTGAAGATGTCGCCCTGGTCAGCCATGTGGTGCTGCAACAGGATACGACGGTCGGTGCCCGCACCACCATCCACCCTTTCGCCGTCATCGGCGGCGACCCCCAGCACAACGGCTACAAGGGCGAGCCGGTGCGTCTGGAGATCGGCGCGGACAACAGCATTCGCGAGCACTGCACCTTCAATCGCGGCACCCCGCAGGGCTCGGGCGTGACCCGCGTCGGCTCCCACGGCCTGTTCATGACCGGTGCCCACGTCGGCCACGACGCCGTGGTCGGCGACACTGTCGTCATGGCCAACAACGCCACTCTGGGTGGCCATGCCCGGATCGGCGACAAGGTCTTCCTGGGTGGCCTGTGCGCCGTGCATCAGAACGGCCGGGTGGGGCAGGGGGCGATCGTCGGCGGTCTGGCGGCCGTGACCCGCGACGTCATCCCCTACGGCTCGGCCTGGGGCAACCACGCCCGCCTGCACGGGCTCAACCTGGTCGGGTTGAAGCGCAAGGGCTATGGCAAGGACGCGGTGCGCCGCCTGCTGGCCGCCTTCCGCGACCTGTTCGAGGGGGACGGCGTCTTCGCCGACCGCCTGACCGGCGTCGAACAGACCTATGCCGACCTGCCCGAGATCATGGAGATTGTTGCCTTCATCCGCGACGGCGGCAAACGCCCACTCTGCCTTCCGGGCGACTGACGCCGTGACCGCAACCCGGCTCGGCCTGATCGCCGGCGGCGGCGCGCTCCCCCTGGCTATCGCCGCCCGATGCGAGGCCGAGGGCCGGTCGCTGTTCGTCATCCGCCTGACTGGTTTCGCAGACCCCCATCTGGTCCGTTATCCTGGCGCGGACATCGGTATGGCCGAACTGGGAAAGGCGCTGGCGGCGTTGAAGTCCGCCGGCTGCGGCGCGGTCTGTTTCGCGGGCACGGTCAACCGCCCCGACTTCAAGGCTCTGAAGCCCGATTTCAAGGGCGCGACCCTTCTGCCCGGCATTATCGCGGCCGCGACCCAGGGCGACGACGCCCTGTTGCGCAAGATCCTCTCGGTGTTCGAGAACGAGGGTTACGCCGTCGAGGGCGCCGACGACATCCTGGGCGGCGAGACCTTGCCTCAGGGCGCGCTCGGCACCGTCACGCCAACGCCGGAGCAGCTGTCGGACCTCAGGAAAGCCCTGTATGTCGCCGAAAAAGCAGGGGAACTCGACATCGGCCAGGGCACCGTCGTCTGCGACGGACTGGTCCTCGCCGTAGAGGCCCAGGAGGGCACCGACGCCATGCTGCGCCGCGTCGCGGACTTGCCCGCTGACCTGCGCGGTTCATCGACCGCTCCGAAAGGCGCCCTCGGCAAGGCCCCCAAGCCGATCCAGGACCTCCGCGTCGACATGCCCGTCATCGGCACCCGCACCCTGGAACTCGCCTCGGCCGCTGGGCTGGCGGGCGTCGGCGGTGTGGCTGGCCGGCTGATCCTGATCGACCGCGCGGCCCTGATTGAAACCGCCGATCGTCTGGGTCTGTTCGTCTGGGGTGAGCCCGGGCCTGCGATCGCAGGATCGCCCCCATGAAAATCATGCTCGTCGCCGCCGAGGCTTCCGGAGATGCGCTCGGAGCCGGCCTCGCCAAGTCATTGAAAATACGATCCTTCGACACCGTCTTCGTCGGCGTCGGCGGGCCAAAGATGGCGGCCGAGGGCATCGACAGCCCGTTCGACATCGCCCAGCTTTCCATCCTCGGCTGGATCGAGGGCCTGCGCGCGCTGGACCGGGTCAAGGCCCGCGTCGCCGACACTGTGGCCCTTGCGGTGCGGGAACGCCCCGATGCCGTGGTCCTGATCGACAGCTGGGGTTTCACCATCCGCGTCGCCAAGGCACTGCGTAAGGCCCTGCCGGGCGTGCCCCTGATCAAGTACGTCGGCCCCCAGGTCTGGGCCTCGCGTCCCGGCCGGGCGAAGACGCTGGCCGCCACGGTCGATCACCTGCTGGCTCTCTACAGTTTCGACGCGCCCTGGTTCGAGGCGGAAGGGTTGCCCACCACGGTCGTCGGCTCGCCCGCCCTGCACATCGACATGACCCAGGCGGACGGCACCCGCTTTCGCCAGGCGCGCCACATCGCCCCCGACGCGCCCCTGCTGCTGGTCCTGCCCGGCAGCCGCCCGTCGGAGATCGGCCACATGACCCCGGTCTATGAGGCCGCCGTCGCCCGGCTGAAGGCCGAGTATCCGTCGCTCCAGGTCGCCGTCGTCGTCGCCGGCACGGTGGCCGAGGACGTCACCGCCCGCGTCGCCACCTGGCCCTTCCGCGTCCATCTTGTGCAGGAGGCGGACAAGTACGACGCCATGCGCGCCGCGACCGTCGCCCTGGCCACCAGCGGCACAGTCTCGACCGAACTGGCCCTGGCCGGCGTCCCCATGGTCGTCGCCTACCGCTTCGGCGCGCTCAGCTATGCGATCATGAAGCCCTTCTTCACCGGCAAGTTCGCGACCCTGTTC
>NZ_JAEMRD010000080.1 GCF_016463485.1 Brevundimonas sp. | reverse complement strand
GGTCGAGCATGGTCTGGAGGGCGTCGGGAAAATCGGGCTCGACCAGCTGCGGGATGGCGGCGGGCTCCAGCGCGCGGGTCAGTCGAATGACGCGGCCGCGACCCAGACGACCGGCGACGGCCAGCGGTTCGCCCGCCGTACCGCGCCAGACGGTGATGGTCTCGCCCTCTACGGGAATACGGGCCTCAAGCGCGGTCAGGATGATCCCACCGTCCCGGACCCAGGCTTCGATCGGCTTAGGAACCGGGCCGGACGCGAGCCAGATCAGGTGGCGGGCACTACCCGGCACGGCGCGCCCGATCGCGGCGGCGTCGAAGGCGGGTTCGGTGTTCGCGGGTGTCCAGGCCGTGGCAGCAGCGCGGAAATAGCGGACGGCATCCTGGGCCTCCGGGCCATAACGGACGGTCAGGAAGGGCGGTTTGGGCGAAACTTTCCGGCGCGAGGGAAGCTCGGCACCGACCTTCCATTCGACGCGGCGGGACAGTTTCGGCCGTTCGGCATCGACGTTCTCGAGAGTCGCGGGGACGACCAACTTGACCGGCGCGTCGGCCGGCAGTTCGGCGTCGAGCTGGCGGATCAGGCTGACGATGTCATCGGACGCTGGCGGGGCGAGGGTGCCGTGCTCGGGGAAGCCGGGAGCGATCCAGACGACGTGGTCGCCCTTGTCCGTGACGGCGGCGACCGTGGCGGCATCCGCGCCGGGCGCGACGGCGACGACGGGCCGGGTGTCGGCAGCGTTCCTCAGAACGGGCGCGGCCAACCACAGGGCGATCAGCGCCAGAAGCAGGAGACGGGCGGCGAGCAGGAGGCGCTCGTCGATCATCAGACTTCGGCGGGGCTTTGGCGCGGCGTCGAGCCAGCGCAGGGCGGCGAAGTCGATCGTCCGGCTCTCGGTCCGGCGCGCAATATGGATGACGACCGGGATCGCCAGGGCCAGCAGGGCGGCCAGGCCGGCGGGGAGGAGGAAGGCGGGGCTCATCGACCGGTCGGCCGGAACAGGGCACGTAGGGGGATGTCCGCGCTCTCGTCGATGAAGTGTTCGACGTGGCGGATGCCGCGCGCTTCGAGCCGGGCGGCCAAGGCGGCGCGGGCGGCGGCGAAGCGAGTGAGGTAGTCGGCGCGCAGGGAGCGGCCGTCGCCGACTACCTCGGCACCGGTCTCCGGGTCGTGGAAGCGGTAACCCTGGTCGAAGGGAAAATCGCGTTCGTCGCCGGTCAGGATCTGGACCAGGCAGATGTCGCGACCCGAGGCGGCGAGCCGTTCGGCGGTCGCGATACAGCCCTCGTCGAAGCCGTCGGTCAGGATGACGATCAGGTCTCGCGCGCCCATTTGTTCGCCGAAAACGCCGACGTCGCGGGTCCAGTCGGTGACGCCTGCGGCCTGTAGCGGGGCGAGGGTCAGCAACACCCTGTCGCGATGGCGACCGCCCGAATGCGGCGTCAGGACCATGGGGCCCTCGGCGCGCTCGACGACGACGCCGAACCGATCGCCTTGATAAAGGGCGATCTCGATCAAGCTGGCGGCGACCCGTCGCGCGGCGTCGAAGCGCGACCAGTCGGGGCGGGCGATGTCGGCCTGGGCCATGGAGGCGCTGGCGTCCAGCACGATCCAGATGGCGACCGGGCTCTCGCGCTCTGCGTCGCGGACGAAGAATCTGTCAGAGCGGGCGTAGAGCTTCCAGTCGATGGCCCGCAAGTCGTCGCCGCGCTCATAGGCCCGATACTGGGCGAACTCGAGCCCGCCGCCCTTGTTGCGGCTGTCGTGCACCCCGGCCGCCGACAGCACCGCCGCGCGACGCGGGACGATGGACAGGCGGCGAAGCTGGCTGCGCAACTCCGGAGGCAGGTCGAGCGGAGACATGCTCTCGATCAGTCGGGCGTCGGCGCGGGCAGTGCGGCGACAAGTGCGGCCACGACATCGTCGGCCGTCTTGCGCTCGGCCTCGGCGGCGAAGGACAGCAGGATACGGTGGCGCAGGACCGGGGCGGCCAGGGCGACCACGTCCTCGCGCGTCGCCGCGAGCCGTCCGTGCAGCAGGGCGCGCGCCTTGGCGGCCAAGACCAGGGCCTGACCTGCGCGTGGGCCGGCACCCCAGCGGACGTAGTCCTGCACGGCTTTCGGAGCCTCGGCTGACGGACGGGTGGCGCGGACGAGCGAGGTGATCCAGGTCAGCAGGGCCTCGCCGATATAGACGTCGCGCACCCATTTCTGCAGGGCGACGATGTCCTCGCCGACCATGACCTGGGGCACGGTGCCGATGCCCGATCCGGTCGTCGCGACCAGGATCGCGCGTTCCTCCTCGGCCGTCGGATAGCCGACGCGGATGTTGAGCAGGAAGCGGTCGAGCTGGGCCTCGGGAAGGGGATAGGTGCCGGCCTGTTCCAGCGGATTCTGGGTCGCGAGGACGAAGAAGGGCTCGTTCAGTTTATGGGTCACCCCGGCGTAGGAAACCGTGTGTTCCTGCATGGCTTCCAGCAGGGCGGCCTGCGTCTTGGGCGGGGTGCGGTTCAGTTCGTCGGCGAGGAACAGGTTGGTGAAGACCGGGCCGGGCTGAAAGCGGAAGCTGCGATGACCGGTGCCGTGATCCTCCTCCAGCACCTCGGTGCCCAGGATGTCGGACGGCATCAGGTCGGGGGTGAACTGGACGCGGCGGAACTCCAGATGCAGGGCTTGACCCAGGGTGCGGACCAGCAGGGTCTTGCCGAGGCCCGGCACGCCCTCGATCAGGCAGTGACCGCCGGCGAGCAGGCCGATCAGCAGCTGTTCGACGACCTCGTTCTGACCGACGATGGCCTGGCCAATCGCGGCCTTCAGCTTGCCGAGTTGCTCCAGTCGGGCGTCGATTTCGAATTGGGTAGGCGTGGTCATGGAGACTCCGGGGAGGAGGAGAGGTCAGGCTGTCAGGGCGTAGAGGATAATGTTGACCGCGAATTTGGTGTTGTCCTCGGCGAGGAAACGCTTGTTGCGCCAGTCGTAGTCCCACTCGCACCCGTAGTCCTTGTTCGAGTAGAGCACGCCCAGCCGGCCATCGATCTCGACGCCCTTGAGGTAGTCGTGGATGAGGTCGTCACCCCAGCCGTTCAGCTCGAAGCTGGTCGCAGGCGGCCCATCCTCGAACTCGAAAAAGCTGCGGTAGATGCCGTGGTTGTTGGGCAGTTTCTTCAGGGCGTCGGCACCGAAGATCGCGGCCATCTGGCGCTCGAAGGTCACGGCGAACAGACCGTCGATGTCGTGGTTGCAGTCGTCGACGAAGACGAAACCACCGTTTCGCACATAGCGTTCGAAATTGCGTACCTCTGCCGTGTTGAACTCGACCAGCTTGTGGCCCGCCAGGTAACAGAAGGGGGCGGTCAGCATGGCCGGGTCGGCCAGGGCCACGACCCGTTCTTCGGGGTCGACCCGCAGGTTGGTGTAGTCGACCAGGGAGGTCAGGATGTTGGCCGGCATCCGCTGGTCCACGTCCCAGTCTCCGGAATCGTAGCGCAGCCGGGTGAACCAGAAATCGTAGGTCGCCTGAGCGTCGGCGGCGCGTGGAAAGCCTGCGAGCAGGGTTCCCAACGCGCCGCCGGTCAGCAGTCGCAAGGCCTCGGCGCGTGTCATACTCGAACGCGACACACGCTCTTCCGATCAGACTGCGTCGGACAGGGAGGTGAAGGTGAAGTCGCGCAGACGCATCGGCGGGATCATCATGGACAGGTTGGTCTCATCACCGCCGACCCGGACGGGACGGCCCAGCTCGTCGATGTTGTTCAGCATGATCACGGGAGACTCGTTGAAGCGGAAGTTCTTGAGCGGATACTTCAACTCACCGTTCTCGATGTAGAAGGTGCCATCCCGGGTCAGGCCGGTCAGCAGAACGGTCTGCGGATCCACCATCCGGATGTACCAGGTACGGCTGACCAGGATGCCGCGTTCGGTTTCGCGGACCAGCTCCGATATCGATTTGGTGCCGCCCGCCATGATCAGGTTGCCGGGGCCGGCATTGGCGGCCTTGCCCTGCTTGTCGGCCCAGTAGCGGTCGTAGTTCAGGTTGGCGATCTTGCCGTCCCTGACGAAGTCCATCCGCTCGCGCGGCAGACCGCTGCCGTCCCAAGGCAGGACGGGTGCCTCGTCATGCCAGGGATCGGACGTGAGGTTGACGCGGGGATCGAAGACCTGTTCGCCGATCTTGTTGCCGCCGCCCGCCTTGGACAGGAAGCTGCGGCCCTCGTCGGCCTGACGGGCACCAAAAAAGTTGAACATGAACGAGATCAGGCCGGCGGCCGCGGCGGGCTCCAGAATGACCGTGTACTTGCCGGGCTCCAGCGCCTGGGCTTCGACAGAGGCCGAGGCCTTGCGCATGGCCACCTGAATGTCGCTGTCGACGTTGAAGTCGCCGGCGTCCTTCAGGCTTCGGCCGACCCAGCCCGAGCCTCTGCCGTCCTCGGTGCGCACGGTGCAGGTGTAGTTGAGGCTGGTCGCGCGCTGATAGCCGAAATTTCCGTTCGAGTTGGCGAAGGCGGTGAAACCTGCGCCGTCGTTCAGGAAACCGGCGGCGATCAGCTTCTGGGACTTGCAGGGGTCGATCGAGGCGCGGGCGATCTCGGCCCGGTTCTCCGGCGTGATGGCGGCGGTGGCGGCATTGAAGGTGTCGCTGGCGCGGTAGGCCTGCTTCTGCACCGCAGGCATGAACTCGGGGTTCTCCGGAGCGAGCCTGGCCAGTTCCTCCGCCCGCTTGACGACGCGGGCGAGGGCACCGTCCGAGAACTCGTTGATTGTGGCCGTGCCGACCCGTTTTCCGAAGGCGACCTGGACACTGAGCTGGGTGTCCGAGACCACGCCCGAGGTGGAAACATTGTTGAGGGCGAAACGGATATTGCCCTGGGTTCCGCCGCCCAGTTGGGCGGTGCATTCGTCGGCGGTCGACAGTGCGATCACCTTGTCGAGGATCGTCTTGGCCTCGTCTTGCGTCATGATGCTCATTTGATTTTTCCCATTCTTTCTCAGCGGGGTCCGATCAACCGAGCGAACGCGCGGTGTTGATGACGTTGATGCCGTCGAAGCGGGTCGTCGACGAGCCGTGGCTGACGGCCGAGACCTGGCTGGGCTGGCCCTTGCCGTCGAAGAAGGAACCGAACATCCGGTAGTCGCTCTCGTCGCAGATCGCCGAACAGGCGTTCCAGAATTCGGGCGTCCGCATCTGGTAGGCGACGTCCTCCAGCGGCCTGGTGATCTCGCCGTTCTTGATCTCGTAGAACAGGGTGCCGCCGAACTGGGCGTTGTAGCGCTGCTGATCGATCGAGAAGGAGCCGCGCCCCAGGATGTAGATGCCGTTCTCGACGTTCTTGATCATGTCGTCGACCTTCATCGGGCTCGTCCCCGGCTTCAGCGAGATGTTGGCCATCCGCTGGAACTGGACCGTCGACCAGCTGTCGGCGTAGGAACAGCCGTCCGAGGCGGTCTTGCCCAGGATGTGGGCCTGGTCGCGCGTGGCCTGATAATCGACCAGCTTTCCGCCTTCGATGAGATTCCATTCCTTGGTCTGGACGCCTTCGTCGTCGTATCCGACCGCGCCCAGCGATCCGACCTGGGTCTTGTCGGCGACGATGTTGACGATCTCCGAGCCGTATTGGAAACGGCTCTCGCGCTTGTCGAGCGTGGCGAAACTTGTACCAGCGTAGTTGGCCTCGTAGCCCAGCACACGGTCCAGCTCGAGCGGGTGACCAACCGATTCGTGGATGGTCAGGCCAAGATGGTTGGGGTCCAGAACCAGATCGTAGGACCCCGGACGGACCGACGTCGCCGTCAGTTTCTCGCGCGCCTGCTCAGCGGCGGCGATGGCGTCCTTGGTCATGTCATAGGACATGCCGTAGCTGACCACGCCGTTGGAGGCGACGATCTGGTCTGCCGTGTTGCCGTCCAGATATTCATAGCCCAGGCCCATGGGCACCGAGAGGCCGTCGCGGGTGCGGAATTTGCCGGTGGTCTGGTCGATCGCCGTGACCGTGAAGGGTGCCCAGATGCGGTGCACGTCCTGATCGATGTAGGAGCCGTCCGAGCTGGCGAAATACTTCTGCTCATTGACCAGGAAGAGCTGTGAGTTGACGAAGCTGGCGCCGCCATTCATCGCCGCGGCATTGACGCCCAGCAGAAGCGCGACCTTTTCGGCGATCGGCACCTCCATGGCGTTGCGACGGATCGGGGTGCGCCAGGATACCTCGCCGACGCCCTGCGTCGCAGCCAGTCGGACCGGCTGAGTCTGGTGCTTGGCGTTGGCCTTGGCGATGGCGACGGCCAGTCTGGCGGCGGCGGACACGGCTTCGGCCGTCATGTCGTTCGTGGCGGCAAAGCCCCACGCCCCGTCGGCGATGACGCGGACGCCTGTGCCTGTTGATTCGGTGTTGACGACGTTCTGGACGTTGGCTTCGCGGGTGATCACGAACTGGCGCATGTAGCGACCGACGCGCACGTCGCAGTAGGATGCCCCTGCGGCCGCGGCCGCGCTCAGCCCGGCGTCAGCGAGACGCTTCTTGACCGCCAGATCGATGGTTTCGACCAGTTGTTCGGCCGCGATGGCCCGCCCCGAGAACCCGGGCACAAGAAGTCCTCCGGCACCGATGCCGCATGCGGCGAGGAATGAACGTCGATCCAAGGCTGTTCTCCACCAGATTGCCCGTCACAATACGCAGGGTTCTGCCGGGCTCCTTGACGAGGCCCTCGATTGCGCTGGCGTCATCTTTGACACCCGTCCAGCGGACGTCAAATGATCGACGCCGTTAGTCCGTATCATTACAAAAACTTCACGCCGAAGCCGTGACGATCGAACGACGATCTTTGAGCGGGCTTTCTCATGCATGCTCAGCTGACGGCTGGGACATTGCCCTGATGAAAAGCTTCTCCCGCACCTCCAGATTCGAACGCGTCCATCACCGTGTCTTCGCCGCGCACGACCAGGCTCGGCGAGATCTGTTCGGCTACATACAAGGCTTCTCAAATGCCCGTCGCAAGAACTCAGCACTGGGCTACATCAGCCCCGCCGCGGCCGAACGCAGAGCGAATTAGGCTCAGGCCTCCTGGCCAGAACAGCAAAGTAGAGGCCGGGGCGATGGCGGACACGAAGACGGTCGGGCATCGATCGTAGCAAGTGGCGACGCGCAGCCAGTCTTTGAACCGCCCGAACATAATCTCGATACGGTTTCGGCTTTTGTATCGGCGCTTGTCGCAAAGGATAGGTTGATCTCAACCTATTGATATTCATAGGGACAGGCGCTGGCGGAAGAGGTGGGATTCGAACCCACGGACGGGTTTCCCCGTCGCCGGTTTTCAAGACCGGTTCCTTAAACCACTCGGACACTCTTCCTGACCGCGACACTGCGATCGCCCGGAGGCGTTCGCGCTGCGGCGGGTGCATAGCAGGCCTTGAGCCGATTAACCAAAACGGAAATGTCTGTCGGCACAATCGGTAGCCTGCCGGGCTCTTCCGGCCGCCGGAGAGCCGCTCATGAGAGCCGCCTGGACAAGGGGTGCGCTGATCCTGGCCCTGACCGGGTTTCTGGGCGCGTGCGCCGGCCTTGGTGGGGCAGGGGGCGGGTCCCGGGCCCCGGTCGTGCGTGATCCGGCCCCGATCGTAGCCGGCACGATGCGACCCTATCAGGTGCGCGGTCGCTGGTACCGCCCGGCCGAACAGCCGGACTATGACGAGACCGGCATGGCCTCATGGTACGGAGCCCAGTTCAACGGTCGCCCGACCGCCAGCGGCGAACGGTTCGACATGACGGCCCTGAGCGCCGCTCACAAGACCCTGCCGCTGCCGGCGCTGGTCGAGGTCACCAACCTGGCCAACGGCCGCTCGGCCATCGTGCGGGTCAACGATCGCGGCCCCTTCGCCGAGAACCGCATCATCGACCTGTCGCGCGCCGCAGCCGAGGAGATCGGCCTGCTGGCCCGAGGCGTCGGCGAGGTTCGCGTCCGATATATCGGCCCTGCGCCCCGCAGCGGCGGTGCCGGTATCCAGTATGCCTCTTCCCGCCCGGGCGAACCGGCCCGCCCACGTGGCCGTGAAGACGACGATCGGTTCTGGGTCCAGGCCGGTTCGTTTTCAAACAGCGACGCCGCCCACCTGGCCGCCGAATCGCTGGGCGATCGGGCCAGGGTCAGCGCCGCTCGCGTCGACGGCCGCCGTTATTTCCGCGTCCTGGTGGGCCCCTGGGATGACGCCAACACGGCTGAACAGGCGCGTCAGGGCATTGTGGCGCGCGGCGTGCGCGATGCCCTGTTGATATCCGGCCGCTGATTTCGTCCCCGGGGTTGGCCCCGGGCGTCCCCGCCGTCATTGTGCGCCGATGCGCGGACGGTTCATCACATTCGAAGGCGGCGAGGGGGCCGGCAAGTCCACCCAGGTCGCCCGCCTTACTGAAACCCTGCGCAGCCAGGGTATCGACGTCGTCCGGACCCGCGAACCCGGCGGCTCGACCGGTGCCGAACAGATTCGCGATCTCGTCCTGAACGGTTCGGCCGAACGCTGGTCGCCGATGACCGAGACCCTGCTGATGTATGCCGCCCGGGCCGATCATCTGGAGCGCACCATTCGACCCGCCCTGGCCGCCGGCCGGTGGGTGCTGTGCGACCGTTTCGCCGATTCCAGCCGCGCGTACCAAGGGGCCGGTGGCGGGGTCGATGCGGCCTTCATCGAACACATGGACGCCGCCGTCGTCGGTGCCGATCAACCAGACCTGACCCTGATTTTCGACCTGCCCGTCGAGATCGGCCTGGCGCGTGCACTGGGGCGGGGCGATGCGTCCGAAGTCCGTTTCGAATCCAAGGGCCACGCTTTCCATCAGCGCCTGCGCGAGGGTTTCGCCGCCATCGCCGCCGCCCATCCGGACCGCTGCCGCGTCGTCGACGCCCAGGGCGATCCCGACGCGGTCTTCGCCCGGGTCAAGGCGGCGATCGAGCCACTGCTGGCCGCCGTAACGGCATGAGCGAGCATCCGCGCGACCGGTTCGACCTGCAACCGTCGCCGGACGCCGAGCGGGCCTTCGAGGACGCCCGGACGCGTGGGCGTCTGCACCACGCCTGGCTGTTATGCGGCCCAGAGGGCGTCGGGAAGGCGACCTTCGCCTATCGCGCCGCTCGGCGATTGCTGGGTGCAGCGCCCGACCCGTCGCGCGGTCCGCTGGGCAGCCGTCCCGACGATCCGGTCTGTCGCCTGATCTCGGCCCAGTCCCATCCCGATCTGCTGGTGCTGGAGCGGTTGGTCGACGGTGGCAAGACCAAGAAATCCATATCGGTCGATCAGGCCCGAGACCTGCCCGAGTTCTTCTCCAAGAGCCCGTCCCAGGCCCAGGCCCGAGTGGCGATCATCGACGCCGCAGATGACCTGAACCCAAACGCTGCCAATGCCTTGCTCAAGATTCTTGAAGAACCGCCAGAGCATGGCGTTGTGCTGATGGTCACCCATGCGCCCGGCCGTTTGCTGGCCACCATCCGGTCGCGCTGTCGTCGCCTGGCCTTTCCGGTCTGGTCGCAGGAGGCCCTCCGCCGCCTGGTGTTGGACCGTTCCGACATCGACGAGGACGAGGCCGAACGGATCGCTGCCATGGCCGCAGGGTCGCCCGGCGCGGCTCTGGCCCTGTCGGGTGGCCCCGCTCTCGACGCTGACCGCCTCGCGCGTCGCTGGGTCGAGGACGGCGTCGTAGATCGCGCCGAACAGCAGAAGATCGCCGATACCTTTCGGGGCCCTGAGGGTCAGGCGCGCTTCGATACTCTGATGGACCGGTTGATCGCGGCGGTGAAGGCCCAGGCGCTGGATCAGCCGGCGGGGCAGGGGAGCGACTGGGCTGATCTGTGGAGCCGCCTGTCGGAACTGCCCGATCGCACCGCCGGGCTCAACCTCGACCGGGGCGATGCGCTCGCCGGGGCCCTGGCCGATCTGGCGCGGGTCAAGACCAACAGCCGGGCCATGGGTCGGGGCAGAGCCGCCTGATGCTGATCGACAGCCACGTCAACCTGCACGCCCACCAGTTCGACGAGGACCGCGACGCCGTCATTGACCGGGCCCGCGCCGCCGGCGTCGGCCTGATGGTTGAGATTTCGGACAAGCTCTCGACCTTCGAGGCGACCCACGCCCTGGCCATGGCGCACGAAGACATCTGGTGCACCGTCGGTGCCCATCCGCATGAGGCCAAGGATCACACCGACATGACGGCGGCCGACCTGATCGCCCTGGCCCAGCGGCCGCGCGTGGTCGGCATCGGCGAATGCGGTCTGGATTTCCACTATGATCTCAGCCCCCGCGAGCTCCAGGCCGAGGTGTTCCGTCGTCACATCGACGCCGCCCGCCAGACCGGCCTGCCGCTGGTCGTCCATACCCGCGAGGCCGACGCCGTCATGGCCGAAATCCTGAGCGAGGAACAGGCGAGGGGGTCGTTCAAGTTCCTCATGCACTGCTACACGAGCGGCCCCGAACTCGCTGTTATGGCAGCAGAACTTGGCGGATGGTTCTCGGTCTCGGGCATTGCCACCTTCAAGGCCGCAGAGGACGTGCGTCAGGTCATCCGGGCCATGCCGGCCGACCGCATCATCGTCGAGACCGACTGCCCCTACCTGGCACCGATCCCGTACCGGGGCCGTCGTAATGAGCCGGCCTATGTCGGTCACGTCCTGACCAAGCTGGCCGAAATCCGGGACTGGTCGCCGGAGGAGGCTGACCGCCGCACGACTGACGCCTTCTTCGCCCTGTTCGACTCCATTCCTGATCCCCGCCGGACTTCAGACCATGTCTGAGCTGGAGATCACCATCCTCGGCTGCGGTTCGTCCGGTGGGGTGCCGCGTGGCGACGGCGACTGGGGCAGCTGCGACCCGCACGAGCCCAAGAACCGCCGCAGCCGCTGCTCCATGATGGCCAGGCGGCGTGGCGCGGATGGCGACACTGTCGCGCTCATCGACACCTCGCCGGATCTGCGCACCCAGATGCTGTCCGCCTCGGTCACGGCCCTCGACGCGGTTCTCTATACCCATGATCACGCCGACCAGACCCATGGCATCGATGACCTTCGGGTCTTCGCCATCCGCAACCGCAAGCGCATTCCGGCCTGGATGGACCCGCCGACCCATGCGGCCCTGTCGCATCGGTTCGACTACATCTTCGAGAGCAAGCACGGCTATCCTGCCATCGTCGAGGCCCGCGCCATCCCGCCGCACGGTGATCTGTGGTCTGTCGACGGCCCTGGCGGCGCGATCCCGATCGTGACCTTCGACCAGGCCCACGGGCCGATCCGCTCGGTCGGCTACCGGCTGGGGCCGGACCGTGTCGGCGGCGTCAGCTATTCGAGCGACGTATCCGATCTGGATGACGTTGCCCTGGACGCTGTGCGCGGTTCCGATCTCTGGATCGTCGATGCGCTGCGCTGGACGCCACATCCGACCCACGCCCACGTCGACCGTGCCCTGGACTGGATCGCAAGCGCCGAGGTGAAGCGCGCCGTGCTGACGAACCTGCATATCGATCTGGATTACAACGACTTGAAGGCCAGAGTTCCGGCCAATGTCGATGTCGCATACGACGGCTGGTCTACGGCCATACCGCTCTGACCTCGTCTATTATTTCGCATAATATATCTTAGGCGCAAACCGTATCCATGTCCGACGTCCTGCCCATATCCACTTCGGCACCGGTCTCCCGGGACTGGACGGCTCACGCCGTGCGCAGGATCGAGGCTGACTACAACCGCTCGGCCGACACCCATCTGATCCCCGTCGACCTGCCTGCGCTGGCCGACATCGCCCTCTACCTCAAGGACGAGTCCAGCCACCCGACCGGCAGCCTCAAGCACCGCCTGGCCCGGTCCCTGTTCCTCTACGCCCTGTGCAACGGCTGGATCGGCGAAGGCATGACGATCATCGAGGCCTCCAGCGGTTCGACAGCGGTGTCGGAGGCCTATTTCGCCAGGATGCTGAAACTGCCCTTCATCGCCGTGGTCCCGCGCTCCACCGCGCCGGAGAAGATCCAGGCCATCGAGTTCTACGGCGGTCGCTGCCATTTCGTGGACCGGCCCGGCGACGCCTATGCCGCGTCCGAACAACTGGCCCGCGAACTCGGCGGCCACTACATGGACCAGTTCACCTATGCCGAGCGCGCCACCGACTGGCGCGGCAACAACAATATCGCCGAGAGCATCTTCGCCCAGATGTCGCGCGAGCCCTGTCCCGTGCCGCGCTGGATCGTCTGTGGTGCCGGCACCGGCGGCACCTCGGCCACCATCGGCCGCTTCGCACGCTACAATCTGCATGACACGCATGTGTGCGTCGCGGACCCGGAGGCCTCTGTCTTCCACCGCCACTGGGCCGACCGCACGGTTCAGACGACGTCTGAAGCGCCCTCCCGCATCGAAGGCATCGGCCGCGCCCGCGTCGAGCCCTCCTTCATCCCCGGCGTCATCGACCGGATGATCGCTGTCCCCGACGTCGCCTCGATCGCCGCCGCGCGGGTGCTGAGCCGTCGACTGGGCCGTCGCGTCGGCGGATCGACGGGCACCAACCTGTGGGCCTGTGCCCTGCTGGCGTCCGAGATGGCCGAGGCGGGTCAGCGCGGCTCGATCGTCTCCATCCTGTGCGACCACGGCGACCGCTACGCGTCCAGCTATTTCAACGACGACTGGCTGTCGGCCCAGGGCTTTGATGTCGGGCCGTGCGAGCGCAGAATGGACGCCTTCTTCGCCGACGGCCGCCTACCGGTCTGACGCAGCAGACGTCCCCTACCCACTGATCCTGTTCATATTTCTAACGGAACCCTACATGGCCGGTCTCAAGGACAAGCGCGGCTTCATCGACAAGGACCGCCTCGACCTGTCGGAACGCCAGGCCGTCGAATACTGGATGAAGCGCTGGGGCGTCACGCGCGATCAGATCACCGCCGCTCATCGCAAGGCCGGTCGCATGGTCAAGGATATCGCGGCCGAACTGGGCAAGAAGCGCTGACGCGTCAGGGCTTGCGGTCCTCCCGCACGGCCTCCAGCCTCGGCGGACTGCTGTAGCTGCGGGCGCTGGCGGCGACGTAGTCGGCGAAGGCCTGTGGGGTCTTCAGCACCTCGCCCTCGCTCCATCCGGCCGCCAGCATGTAGCGATAGGTCCCATCGGCCCGCGCCGGGATGCGATAGACGTGGTTGCCGCCACGTCCCTCCACGAACTGATACCGACCCCCGGCATCGTCGGGCACGATCAACGCCGTACCGGCGTACAGGATCGGCGCCTGCTGCTGCAGCCCCTCGACATCGTCCGGATTGCGGAGCGCTTCGGGCGCGGCCGTGACGACCATATTGCCTTCTTGCCGTACGAAATTCTCGCCCGGCCGACGCCGCACCCCGACCGCGAAATCGGCCCCCGCCGCCCCCGGCTCCCACGTCGGAAACCGCACCTCTGCGGTCGTGTAGTTCTGGCCGGCATAGGCGGTATAGGTCTGTTCGACCGCATATCGCCCCTGCCCCGTGTTCCAGTTCATCGTGCGAACCCGCACCATGCTGCGCAGCGGGCCGTTGACCAAGACCTCGAAGCTGTAGCGGGTATCCGACTGCTGGCCGGCGTTGAACCGGTGCTCGGTATCCGCCGCCGGGCTGAAGCGCGGCCGCGCCAGCACGTCGCCCTCGAACACCCCGATCCCGCCGCCGCCGAAACTGTCGTCCACTGACTGGATGTCGGCCCCGTAGTCCGGGTTCTCGGCCGAGACGCCGTAGCCGTCCAGGTTGCCCATATAGAGCCGGTTGGACATCAGCAGGGGTTTGCGCTTTGCATAGATGTCGATGTCGGTCGGAAACCAAAGCTTCCACCCCACGTTCTCGCTCTCCCAGAACGGCACCGTGTGCCGCATATAGGAGCCGATCGCCGCATGGGTCCGGTGCTGGTTCCAGCCGCGATGCTGGAATCCGCGATAGACATAGAAGGTCCGCCGCTCGCCCGCCTTCAGGTCCGCCACGAAGAACAGCTCGTCCCAGACGCCGTCGCGATCCAGATCGTCGAACTGATAGTCGATCGCCCGCCCGTTCGTCTCGCCCCGCCGCTCATGCGGCCCCTGACGCGCCAGCAGCGCCGGCGTCGGCTCCGGCCGGGATTGCCCTGCGGGATCCACCATGGTCGCCGTCAGTTCCTGGATATCGGCCAACATCGGCAACTGATCGCGCCGTATGACGATGGGCTGATCCTTGCGATCTTCGTCCAGGTCGTTGGCGATGACGATCGCGACGCGCGCGACGGGTACGAAATCGCCTTGGGTATACCAGCCATCCTGAGCGAGTGCATGGCCCCCTGCCCCGGCCAATCCCAATCCGATCACCAGCCCGCCAAACAATCTGACCATATCGTCCTCCGTCGGTCTCAAGCCGATTTGTCGGACGAATGTCGCGGCTTCGAGCCGCTTTGTCTACCGGTGTCAGAGCCTAGAGGTGGATCGTCCGCCCGTAAGCATCCAGCGCCGCCTCGTGCATGGCCTCCGACATGGTCGGGTGCGGATAGACGATGCCGTGGATGTCTTCCTCGGTGGCTTCCATGGTGATGGCGGTGACATAGCCCTGGATCATCTCGGTGACCTCGTGGCCGATCATGTGGGCGCCGATCAGGGCGCCGGTCCTGGCGTCGAAGATGACCTTGACGAAGCCGTCGATCTCGCCCGCCGCCACGGCCTTGCCGTTCACGCGGAAGGGGAAGCGACCGATCTTGACCTCGCGCTTGGCCTCGCGGGCCCCCTGCTCCGTCACCCCGACCGAGGCGACCTGGGGCTGGGCATAGGTGCAGCCGGCGATGGGCGAGACCACGTTTGGGGTCTTGTAGCCCGCGATATACTCGGCGGCGTGGATGCCCTCGTGCGACGCCTTGTGTGCCAGCCAGGGCGCGCCGGCGCAGTCGCCGATGGCGTAAAGCCCCTTCACATTGCTGGCGCAGTGGCCGTCGATCTTGATGTGGCCCCGGTCCAGAACGACGCCCAGCGCCTCCAGCCCGATGCCGTCTGTGTTTGCGGTGATGCCGACCGCAGAGATACAGACCTCGGCTTCGAGCGTTTCCGCCTTGCCCCCGGCTTCGATCGCGACCTGCACGCCCTTGCCGGCCTTCTTGACGGCGGTGACCTTGCAGCCGGTGCGGAACTTGATGCCGCGCTTCTCGAACGACTTCTGGGCGGCCTTGGAG
>NZ_JAEMRD010000007.1:44992-56667 GCF_016463485.1 Brevundimonas sp. | reverse complement strand
GCCAGGGCCAGGCGGTCGAAGCGGACGGCGTCCTGGAACAGGGCGTGGGTGCCGATGGCGACCCTGGCGCGGCCGGTGGCCAGGGCGTCGAGCCGGTCGCGCCGCTCGGCCGGGGTGTCGCGCCCGGTCAGTAGGATGGTCGAGGCACCGGCGGCCTCCAGCATGGGGGCCAGACGCTGGAAATGCTGGCGGGCCAGGATCTCGGTCGGGGCCATGAGCACGGACTGGAGGCCGCTGGAGGCTGCATCGGCCAGGGCCAGAAGCGCCACGGCCGTCTTGCCCGAGCCGACGTCGCCTTGCAGCAGCCGGCCCATCTGTTCGCCGGAGGCCGTGTCGCGGCGGATTTCGGCGACGGCCTGGGCCTGCGCGTTCGTCAGGCGGAAGGGCAGGGCGGCCTCGACCGCGGCGGAGACTGGACCGGGCGCGATCGCCGGGCCGGGGGTAATCGACCGCGCGCGGCGGCGTCGGGCCAGAGCCAGCTGGTGGGCGAACAGCTCGTCATAGGCCAGCCGTTGCCGTGCCGGGGCGTCGGGGCCGAGGTCCAGCTCGGACTGCGGGGCGTGCAGGGCCTCCAGCGCCGGTCGCCAGCCAGGCCAGCCCTGTTTCGCGATCCAGGCTGCGTCCTGCCATTCCGGCAGGTCGGGCGCGGCGGCGAGGGCACCGATGGCGAGCTTGCGCACCACCCGCGATGACAGGTTCGCCGTGCCGGGATAGACGGGCTCGATCGCCGGGATGTCCTCACCCTTGTCCAGGGCCACGATCCAGTCGGGGTGGACGATCTGGACCTCGTTGTTGAAGCGCTCGACCTTGCCCGAGACCAGACGGCGCTCGCCACGCGGCAACTGTCGGTCGATATGCTGGGGACTGCCGCCGAACCAGACCAGGTGGACGAAGCCGGTCTCGTCCGAGGCGCGGACCTTGAGCGGGGCCCCCGGCTTGCCCGGCACGATGAGCCGGTCGACGACGACGTCGAATACCCCGGTCTCGCCCTCGACGGCCTCGGCGGCCGTGGTGCGGCGGCGGCGGATCAGGCCGGTCGGGCCCAGGAAGACCATGTCGCGCACCAGCGGTCCGGCCAGCTTCTGGACCAGGGGCGCGACCTTGGCCCCCACCCCCTTCAGGCTGGTGACCTCCGCGAACAGGGGAAAGAGAATCTGGGGCCGCATGGTGGGTCAAGCTATAGCGGGGCGCGCGGGGAGGCGCACCGGGGAACGGTGGATCGGGCTGCGGCCGGACTCTCCGGACTTGAAAAACAGAGTCCGAGGAGTCCGGGGAGTCCGAGGAGTCCGGACTCTCTGAAGCGGACGAGGTATCTGGCGCAGGATTTCAAAGATCGGATCGCAAGGGGCAGTCTAACATGCCCCGGACCGGCGCCAGGTCGGAGCGGTCGAGAAGCGCACAATCCCTTATGGCGCAAGGCATTGGGGCGGTGAGGTTTGAAACCTGGCGGAGGAAATCGGCGCGGTGCGCTGGTTCACCCGAGGCTCCGGTGCGATGATCGGGGATGAGTTTTCGTCCTGCCCTCTTTGCAATCTGTGCGGTCATGGGATCGGGATGCGGCTCCGCCGCGGAGTCTTTGGACCCGTTCATCGCCTTCTCGGATCCCGTTCGATGTACGCCCTCCAAAGATCTGAATGATCTGCTCAAAAGTGTCCTCAATCACGAGGATGAGGGCGGGGTATCTGTCGTCACACTCGCGAAGCGGCCTGTCCCTCAAGCCTTGGTTGGGCGAGTCGGCGAGCCTCGATTGGAGTTCGACGGGCGCGAGTACAGCGCCACGGTCCCGCTTGATGGAACCTGGCAGGGCCTTCCCCTCCGCGCGTTGGTCATCACGGGATGGATCGAAAGCGAAGAGGGTTTCTCGCTCATTTTTGAGGCCAGCCGCGTGGAAGTGATCAGCGCAGCCAATCGGGTCGGATTTCGCCTGCCGCCATCGGGTCGAGTGCATCTCGATGACGATGTCATGGGTATGAGCATCGGCGTGGCAGATCACCCCGGTGGTGGCACCGAACTTTCCTGTATGCCGGGCTGATGGCGCGACACCGCTGGCGGAAACACATCGGGAACGCTATCTGAGGCGCGACATTCCCTGACGCGCCCTGCTGGATCGCCGGCCTGGCGCCGAACTCAATTCCCGACCGGGCAAGGATGCTTGTGGCCGACACCGACGCACGTTCAGACGACACTGCAGCGACCCAGCGACTGGGCCGGATCACTTTTCGCGCGTGGCGACGGGGTTTCCGGGAATGCGACATGGTTCTGGGGCCGTTCGCCGACGCGGTGGGGCCGAGCCTGACCGCCGAGGAACTCGACGCGTTCGAGGCCCTGCTGGGGCAGGATGACGATCATCAACTCTATGCCTGGATCACGGGAACCGAGGCCGCGCCGCCCGAGCATGAGACCATCCTGATGGGCAAGATCCGCGACTTCATGCGCGACCACGTCGCCCATGCGGTGAATGAGGGGATCGGCTGATGGACGGTGCCGCGGTCAAACGCCGCTCGGACCAGGAACTGGGCGGGGCGCCAGAGGGTCTGGATGCCCTGACCGTCGCCAAGCGGTTGAAGGCCCGGGGCGGCGTCGCGGTGTTCGTGGCGCGGGACTATCAGCGCGCGGGTGTCTTTGCGCAGGCGGTCCGGTTTTTCTCGAAAGACATTGAAGTTCTGGACTTTCCGGCCTGGGACTGTCTGCCTTACGACCGGTTGAGCCCAACGTCGGCGGTCTCGGCCGAGCGGATGGCGGCCCTGACCGAACTGGCGGGCCGGCCCGACAGCGACCGGTCGCCCTTGCTGGTGGTGACCACGATCGGGGCGGCCATCCAGCGCACCCCGCCGCGCGAGGTGACGCAAGGGGCAGGCTTCGACGCCAAGGTGGGGCTGGATCTCGATCAGGCGGCGCTGGAACGATATTTCGCGGTCAACGGCTATATGCGCGCCTCGACCGTCAACGAGCGCGGCGAGTATGCCGTGCGCGGCGGCGTCATCGACGTGTTCCCGCCGGGGTTCGAGGAGCCGGTGCGGCTGGATATGTTCGGCTCGGAGCTGGAATCGATCCGCACCTTCGATCCGGGCACCCAGCGGTCGACGGGGCAGCGCAAGGCCATATCGCTGTCGCCGGTGTCCGAGGCGCTTCTGGATGCCGACAGCATCTCGCGGTTCCGCACCGGCTATCTGAACCTGTTCGGAGCGGGCGGTGACGACCCGTTGTATGCCGCCGTGTCCGAGGGCGCGCGGCGTCAGGGTTTCGAGCACTGGCTGCCCCTGCTGTATCCGGGGCTGGAGAGCCTGTTCGACTATCTGCCCGACGATGCGGCGATATTTCTGGATCATCAGGTCGAGAGCGCGCGGGGCGAGCGCTGGACCCTGACGGCCGATGCCTATGAGGCGCGGCGCGAAGCAGCCAAGGCCAAGGGGGGCGCGGCGAACCGGGCCTTGCCGCCCGAGCGGCTGTATCTGCCCGAGGCGGAGTGGAATGCGGTCCTGGCCGGGCGCGAGGTGCGGCGGCTGACGCCGTTCGCAGCGACTGGCGAAGACGCCGGCGGGCGTCTGGGGCGGACCTTCGCGGCCGAGCGGGCGCAGGACAGCGTCAATCTGTTCGAGGCCGTCGCCGCCCATGCCGCGTCGCTGAAATCCGAGGGCAAGCGGGTGGTGTTCGCGTCCTGGACCGAAGGCTCGTCGGACCGGCTGTCGGTCATGCTGGCCGACCACGGGCTGGATCATGTCGTCGCCGTGCGCGACTGGGCCGATGTCCAGAAGGCACCCGGGGACCTGTATCTGCGGGCCGTCCTGCCGGTCGAGCACGGCTTCGTCACCGACAGCCTGGCCGTGATCTCCGAGACCGACATGCTGGGCGACCGGCTGGCGCGGCCCAAGCGAAAGCGTCGGGCATCGAACTTCCTGGCCGAGGCCTCGGCCCTGACGACGGGGGATCTGGTCGTCCACCTGGATCACGGCATCGGTCGGTACGAGGGGCTGAAGACGCTGGAGATCCAGCAGGCCCCGCACGACTGCCTCGAACTTCTGTATGCGGGTGAGAGCAAGCTCTATCTACCCGTTGAAAACATTGATCTGCTGACCCGGTACGGCACGGGTTCGGACGATGTCCAGCTGGATCGGCTGGGCGGGGCCGGCTGGCAGGCGAGGAAGGCCAAGGCCAAGGCACGGCTGCGCGACATGGCCGAGGGGCTGATCGCGCTCGCCGCCAAGCGCGCGCTGAAGACCGCCGATCCGATCGTGCCGCCGCACGGCCTGTTCGACGAATTCTGCGCCCGTTTCCCCTATGAGGAGACCGACGACCAGCTGAACGCCATCGGCGACGTGCTGGAGGATCTCGGCAAGGGCACGCCGATGGACCGGCTGATCTGTGGCGACGTCGGGTTCGGCAAGACCGAGGTGGCGCTGAGGGCGGCCTTCGTCGTGGCCATGACGGGTCAGCAGGTGGCCGTGGTCTGTCCGACGACGCTTCTGGCGCGCCAGCATTTCAAGACCTTCAGCGAACGGTTCGCCGGCTGGCCGATCACGGTGCGGCACCTGTCACGCATGGTCACGGCCAAGGATGCTTCGGAGACCCGCGCAGGACTCAAGAACGGGACGTTCGAGATCGTCGTGGGGACCCATGCGGTCCTCAGCGAACAGGTCGGGTTCAAAGACCTGGGCCTTGTTATCGTTGATGAAGAGCAGCATTTCGGGGTCAAGCACAAGGAGAAGCTGAAGTCTCTGCGGGCAGACGTCCACCTGCTGACACTGACGGCGACGCCGATCCCGCGCACGCTCCAGATGGCGCTGTCGGGCATTCGGGAGATGTCGATCATCGCCACCCCGCCGGTCGATCGCCTGGCCGTGCGGACCTATGTCACGCCGTGGGATGCTGTGCTGATCCGCGAGGCGCTGCTGCGCGAGAAGTATCGCGGGGGTCAGGCCTTCTATGTGTGTCCGCGCCTGTCGGACCTGCCCGAGATCGAGAAATTCCTGCGCGAACAGGTGCCCGAGATCAAGTTCGTGGTCGGCCACGGCCAGATGTCGCCGACCCAGCTGGAGGACGTGATGAGCGCCTTCTACGACGGGTCCTATGACGTGCTGGTCTCGACGACGATCGTCGAGAGCGGCATCGACATTCCGACCGCCAACACCCTGGTCGTGCATCGCGCGGACATGTTCGGCCTGGCCCAGTTGCACCAGATCCGGGGCCGTATCGGGCGGTCCAAGGCGCGGGCCTTCGCCTATCTGACCACCGATCCGAAAAAGCCCCTGTCGCTGTCGTCGGAGCGGCGGTTGCAGGTGCTGCAGTCGCTGGACAACCTGGGGGCAGGGTTCCAGCTGGCCAGCCACGACCTGGACCAGCGCGGCGGCGGCAATCTGCTGGGCGACGAACAGTCGGGCCATATCCGGGAGGTCGGCGTCGAGCTGTACCAGCAGATGCTGGAGGACGCAGTGGCGTCCCTGCGCGAGGCGGGCGAGGAGGTCGTCGATCGTGGCTGGTCCCCGGCCATCAATGTCGGCGCGGCGGTCCTGATTCCAGAGGATTACGTGCCGGACCTGAATGTCCGTCTGACCTTGTATCGTCGCCTGTCTGACGCCGAGAACACCGAAAGCCGCGAAGCCCTGGCCGCCGAATTGATCGACCGGTTCGGACCTCTGCCGGACGAGGCCAAGCAACTGCTGCGGATCGTGGGGGTCAAGGCCAACTGCAAGATCGCCTGTATCGAGCGCATCGATGCGGGGCCCAAGGGGGCGGTGCTGACCTTGCGGAACGGCAGCTTCCCCAATCCGATGGGGCTGGTCGGGCTGATCCAGAAGAACCACGCGTCGTGGAAGATCCGGCCGGATCAGAAGATCGTCGTCATGGGCGACTGGCCGACGCCTGAGGACCGGCTCAAGGTCGCCGAGCGTATCACCCGGGATCTGGCGCGGGTGGCGACGGCCTGAGGGCCTGCGTCATGGCCTGCGTCAGGGCTTGGAGAAGGCCCGGATCAGGGCCGTCATCTCCAGCGTCTGGCCCGGTTCGAGCCGGGCGAGGCCGGAGTCCTCGCCGGGCGGGGCATTGTGAGCGTCGGGGCGGTGGGTCACGGGCTCGACGCAGATGAAGTCGGTCCCCCGTGGCGCATAGACCTGGGCCCAGCGGGCGCTGAGGGAGGCCGTGATCTCGACGACGTGGTCGGCGTGGGTCAGGCGGGCGGGGCCGGTCCAGTCGGCATAGGCATTGTCGACGAACGGGGCGGCGGCGACAGGGGCGCCACGGGTCCAGTCGTGGACGGCCGAGGCCTCGGCCAGGCGAGTCGGGATCTCATCAGGACCGTTCAGCCAGACGCGAGGCGCCGGGAGGGTGAGGATCGTGCCCGGCTCGGTCGCGAAATAGGGATGCAGGCCTAGGCCGGCCGGCATGGCCCTGTCGCTATGGTTTGTGATCGTCAGGCCCAGGGTGACGCCTCGATCGTCGAGGGCGAGCTCGTGCCCGGCGCTCCAGGCCCATGGCCACTCCGGTGACGGCTCGCACGACAGGGTGAGGCGGACCGCGTGGTCGTTGTGCTGCTCGACCGTCCACGGCCGGTGCCAGCCGATGCCGTGCAGGGCGTGGGGCTCGAAACTCGGCGTGGCGGGCAGGGTGATGTCGGCTCCGTCCCAGGTGAACCGACCCTGGGCGATGCGGTTGGCGTAGGGCACCAGGGGGAAGTTGCCGGTCGAGAGGGGATCGGTCGCATTGTCCGGCGCGCGTCGGAGGATGTCGCGTCCCTGCCAGATCAGGCTCAGGATCGCGGCGCCGAGGTCGGGCGATACGGTCAGGTGCCAGTCACCGTGGGTGAGGGCGATCACAATTTGATCCGGTTCTGAGGCAGGCCGGGGATCTCGACCCGCAGGCGGTACAGGCCACCGAGCGTCGGTTGGGCCTGACGCTTGTCGGCGTTCCCGAGCCAGGCCGTTGTGCAGTACAGGTCGCTCAGGTCGTCGCCACAGAAGGCGGCCTTGGTCACGGTCTGGACCGGGAAGCGGATCGTGCCGATCCGCTCGCCGTCGGGGGCGAACCGGGCGACGCCCCAGCCGTTGAACAGGCCGACGAGCAGCGTTCCGGCTGAATCCACGCTGGGGCCGTCGCAGTAGCCATCCGGCGTTTCGGCGAACAACCGCCTGTTAGAAATCCGGCCGGCGGCATGGTCGAAGGCGTAGATGCGCTTCTGGAGCGTGTCGTGGTGATAGAGGGTGCGGCCGTCGGGGCTGAGGGCCGGGCCGTTCGTCACGCCGTAGCCGTCGTCATGGCGGGTCACGATCCCGTCGGCGAAGCGGTAGAGGGCACCGGTCTGTTGCTCTTCCGAATCGTCCATCGACCCGAACCACAGGGAGCCATCAGGGGCGACGAAGCCGTCGTTGAGGCGGTTCTGGGGGCGGTCAGCCTCGACCGGGGTGATCAGGCCGAACCGGCCGGTGTCGGGATCGAAGCGGTGGAGCCCGCTGCGTACGCCGCACACCAGCGAGCCGTCGGTGGCGGGCAGGGCGAAACCGGTCTGGTCCGGTGTGTCCCAGCTATGGGTCGCGCCGTCGTCGTGGCCGTAGCGATGCAGTTTGTGGCCCTTGATGTCGACGAACCAGACGCAGCGGCGGTCAGCGTCCCACACGGGTCCTTCGCCCAGTTCGGCCTGGATGTCCCAGACGAGCTCAGGTGCAGCGTCCTGAATCGGCATGAGTTCGTGATCCTCCGGTGCATCAGACAGGCCTCTGAACCGCCTATACTCATACAAATGAAGGGTCGCCAGTCTTGCCGTCGCCGTTGATGGCGAAGGCCGATAGGCAGGGACGCAGGCGGCAAACCTGCGTCCCTCTAATCCGTCAGTGCCCGGCGACGGGGGCCGAGCTCTCGTTGCGCGGACGCGAACGGATGCACAGCACGGCGAAGACCGTCAGCAGGGCATAGCCGATCAGGGGCACCACGAAGGCCGGCGAAACCCGGCCCGACAGATCGGCGATGTGACCGGCCAGCGGCGGCAGGAAGGCCCCGCCGATGATGCCGAAGACCAGCAGGCCCGAGGTCGCGGACGTCGGCGCGGTCGACCGCTCCAGCGTCAGGGTGAAGATGGTCGGGAACATGATCGAGTTGAACAGGCCGATCGACAGGGCCGCATAGGCCGCCGACACGCCGTCGCCTTGCGTCACATACAGGCACAGCAGACCGGCGACGACGGTGCAGACCGCCAGAACGATCCCGGCCTTCACATAGCGCAGCACGACCGCGCCGATGAACCGGCCGACCATGGCTCCCAGCCAGTACAGTGCGACCATCTTGCCCGCCGCTTCCATGGGCTTGTTCAGGATGTCGGGGCTGTTCAGGAAGTTGGTCATCATCGTGCCGATGGCGACCTCCGAGCCGACGTAGACGAAGATCGCCAATGCTCCGAGGATGGCCCAGGGCGACCCCAGCGCCTTCAGCGGCGAGGACTCGCCTGCCGGAGCCGCCTCGGGCGCGGCAGCGTCGATCCGCTTGCGGGCGGAGAAGATGAACAGGGCGACCAGCAGGAAGAAGCCGCCGAGCGCCAGGAAAGCGATGTCGATGCTGCGCAGGGACTGGCCCCGCGTCGCCGCCGTGACGGCCGCGCCGGCCGCGAAGACCCCGCCGGTGAGCAGGACGTGCGACCCCAGCCACGGACCGATCGCCGTGCCCAGCGAGTTGAACGCCTGTGAGAGGTTCAGGCGGAAGTGAGTGCGTTTGGCCTCGCCCAGCACCGCGACCAGCGGATTGGCCGCGACCTGGAGCAGGGTGACGCCCGAGGCGATCACGAACAGGGCCAGCAGAACGCCCGCGTACTGGTCCAAGGCCGTGGCGGCCGGCACGATCAGACAGCCCAGCACCATGACGCCAAGAGCGCCGAGGATGGCTCTGGAATAGCCGAGCCGCGACAGGATTGCGGCGGCGGGCAGGGATGCGACGCCATAGGCGATGAACCAGGCCGAGCCGGTCAGGAAGGCCTCGGTGTAGCTGAGGTCGAAGACCCGCTTCACCGCCGCGACCAGGGGATCAAGCAGGGAGGTGGCGAACCCCCAGGCGAAGAACAAGGTCGTGACATAGGCGAAGGCAGCGCCTGCCCCCTTGGGCGGGCTGGTCGTGGCAGTGGTCATTGAGGTCTCCCCGGAGGCTCGGATTCGGCTTTATATCAGCGTGACGTGTCGGCAGTCGCAGCGCCAGAGGCGAAGCGGGCCTGGACCGGCGCATAGAGATCCCAGACACGGCGGTCGGCCAGGGACCGCAGCAGCTTCAGGTACTCCGCGTGAGTCCAGGCGAGGGGGGTGGCGGAATCGGTGCCCTTTCCCGTCGTGTAGTTGTGTACCCCGTTCGCGCCGACGCCGTCCCAGACCTGTTCCGGCATCAGCAGGCCGTCGTTGGCGAACCGCTCCATACCCCGGACATAGGTGCGGCGAATGTCGGCGATGGCCCGGTCGGTGGAGTTCCCACGCAGGGCGCGTGCCAGCTCATAGTGACCGCGTTCACCGGTGAAGATCGGCCAGACCCGGCCGCGCTGACCCGGAGCCATGACGCCGCCGATGCCATAGTTGCCGCCGTTGGTCGTGTCCTCGCCATAGCCGTCGATGCCGTAGCGCCGCCAGCCGGGGGTCGTGTCGCCGACAGGTCCGAAATCGTAGCGGACGCGGGTCAGGTCATCGCGCGTCTGGTCGTCGTATTCGGGCAGGGTGGCCAGGATGTGGGCGTCGTCGGCGGCGCGGACACCGTAACGGACCAGCTCCAGGAACCCGCCGTCCACCACCCGGTCCTGGGCCTGACCCGGCTGGCCGTTGTTGTCGCCCATCTTCGCGTGGCTGTTGGGATCCTCGGTCTTGGACAGGCGCAGGAAATAGTCGCCGTCGCCGAACGCACCGTCGGTGGTGAACATCCGCGCCTCGACCTTGCTGGAATAGTCGTCGGCGGCGGCGAGATAGCGTGCGGCCGAGGCCGGATCACCCGACGCGGTGGCAATGTCGGCGGCGACGGTCAGGCCGGTGATGACGGCCGCGGTGGTCGAGGGCGAATGGCCGTCCTGTTCCTCCCAGCGCTCCTGCTGGGTAAACGGAGGCGTGATGGTCGCATCGTTCCACAGCAGGCCGACCTTGCCGCCGTCGACGAGGAAGTCGGCGGCGGGCTTGATCATGCGCGTGTACATGGTCGCCATCTCGGCGTCGGAGACCTCACCGGCCTTCCACAGTCGCCAGCCCAGCATGATCGGCATGGCGGTCTGGTCCAACTGGACCCCGACCCATTCGATCTGGCCGTCCACATGGGTCTTTTGCAGGAACCAGCCGGTCGCGCCATTATTGCCGGGCGTGTCGGCGCCGACCTGGACCTGGGGCAGATAGCGGAAGGCGGCCAGTGGCGTCTCGGTGTCGCCGAGCGCCAGCAGCGCCATGGCCACCTGATAGAAGTCGCGCGGCCAGACAGCCTTGTAGCCCGTCGAGGCGGTCGTCGCGTCCACCGTGTCGCCCCACGGGTTGGACAGGGAGGCGATCAGGGCGCCGGCGTGGGTGCGGTCCTCCTGGACCTTGAGCATCAGGGCCGAGGCATAGGCCAGTTTGCCGCCGTCGGTGGATTGCTCGGCCATGCGGGGCAGTTCGGAGAGTGTGCCGAGCCAGTCCTCCCAGCCCACGGCGTCGCCCTGGCCGTTGTAGTTGGCCAGGACGTTGTCAAAGCCGGCTCTGTAGCTGGCGATGGCGGCGTCGGATGCCGCCTGTTCCGTCGCGCCGAAGCCGATGGCGAACGTCTGGAAGCCTGCGGACCCTTCCTCGATCGAGGGCAGGGCGCCGGTCAGCATGATGTTGCCGGTGGCATCGCCCGTGCCTTGGTAGGCGTGATCCATCCGCCCGTCCGCGAGGTCGGTCAGACCGTCCGAAGCGCCCACGAAGCCGACGCTGGCAGCGACGAACGGCTCATAGGTCACGGCGGCCAGATGGACGTCGCCTTCGGACGCCCGCAGCACACCGTAGGGACCGGTGGCGTCGTCGTAGCGCGGAGCCTCCAGCGTTCCGACCGAACCTCTGTCGCCGACACCGGTGTTGGCCATGTGCGGCTCGAGCAGGGCATAGGGCGTGATCCGCCCCTTCAGGGCGCGGAACTCGGCGCGGACGATCAGGGTCTGGCTGTCGGGATCGGTATAGATCGTCTTTGTGATCTCGAACCGGCCCTGCTTGTCGGTGGTGAAGACGGAATAGGCGGGCGACAGGGGCCGCCCCTCGGCATCCGTATGGGTGTAGGACACCTTCGAGGTCGTGTCGGTCCCTTCGACGGACAGGCCGGTCTCGGTCATGACGGCGAAGCGCATCGACTTGATCTGCGCCTCGTGGATCAGGCCGTACATGGTTTCGGTCAGGATGCCGTCGGCGATGGAGAACCAGACGCGCGAGACGTTTCCGGTCGGGCCGCCGCCGCGATACTGGCCGTCGACATAGGCTTCGTAAGATGCGCCTGCGCCCTGTTTGGCGGCGCTGGACCAGGTCGGGGCGACACCCGGTGCGCCGGGGGCGACGGCTTCCGTGACGGGAGGCGCGACCTCAGGCATCGGAGAGGGTGCAGCGGCCATCGAGGCGCAACCGCCCGTGGCGAGCAGGGCGCAGGCGGCGGCGGAGGCGACGAGGCGGCGGGACAGGGGCATCGGGATACTCGTGAACATCAGGAGGGGGGCAGCAGGAAGGTCAGGGGGGTGTCGA
>NZ_JAEMRD010000007.1:0-44982 GCF_016463485.1 Brevundimonas sp. | reverse complement strand
CGAGCCGGCTATTCCAGCTCTTTTCGTTATGCTCGGCACCGGGGAAGACCAGGGTGCGGAAGCGGTCGGGGCCCCAGCCGGCGGCGCGGACGATGGTGTCGATCCGGCTCTGGAAGAAGGCGTAGAACTGATCCAACGTCTCGTCGCCGCGATCGAAATACAGGCGGTGTGTCGCGGGGTCCGGCAGGCCGGCGGCGATGACGCGCGACCAGGCGTCGACGACCGCCTCGCGCCAACGCTCGAGGGCGTCGCCCTCCAGTCGTTCGAGCCGCAACGGCCAGTGGGTGGACAGGCAGCCGGCGGAGCCGAACACCTGCGGATACTTCATCATCGCATAGAGCGAGATCAGCCCGCCCATGCTGGACCCGGCGATCAATGTGTCGTCCCGGCCGGGCAGTGTGCGATAGGTCGCATCGATCATCGGCTTCAGGTCGTCGGCCAGGAAGCGCAGGTAGCCGTCGGACAGGGGGGCGCCGCCGTACATCGTCAGCAGGCTGTCGCGGACCTCGGCGGGCAGGGCGGTGATCAGGTCGGCGGGGACATATTCCCGCAGGCGCAGCGGGGTGTTCCAGATACCGACGACGATGGGCAGGCGGACCTGGCCTGTCTCCGCCAGGCGCGTCAGATGCTCGTCCACGCCCCATTCGCCGAAGGCCGCCTTCGACGCGTCGAACAGGTTCTGGCCGTCGTGCATGTAGAGGACCGGATAGCGTGCCTGGGTCGCGTCATAGCCGGGCGGGAGCCAGACGGTGACGTTGCGGGTCGCGGCATGCGCCGAGGCCCTGTCCGGGTGTTCGACCAAGCGGCCGTCGGTCGGGACGTCGGCTCTCGCCACGCCCGCGAATGGCAGGGCGGCGAGCAGGCCGATCAGGGTGCGGCGGTCGGGCGACATCAGGCGCGCACCGCTTCCTTGACCCGCAGGGCGGCGAGGGCGGCGATGAAGAAGCTGACGCCGCCGATGACCAGAGCCCAGATGGCCTGGCCGTCGAACACGCTCTTCAGGATCAGGCCCAGAAGGGTGGCGGCGACCAGCTGGGGCACCACGATGAAGATGTTGAAGATGCCCATGTAGACGCCCATTTTTCTGGACGGCACCGCCCCCGACAGGATCGCGTAGGGCATGGACACGATCGAGGCCCAGGCGAAGCCGACCCCGATCATCGGCAGCCACAGCAGGGCCGGATCGCGGATCAGGAAGATGCCGATCAGGCCCAGGCCGCCGAGCGCCAGGTTCAGCGCATGTGCGCCGCGCCGGCCGATCCGCTTGGCAAGCACGGGGATCATGAAGGCCGCCAGGGCCGCGACCCCGTTGTAGACCCCCATCAGGACGCCGACCCAGTCGGCCCCCTCGCCATAGCCGGTCGAGGTCGGCGACGGCGCGCCATAGTGGACGGTGGTGACGGCGGGCGTGGTGTAGATCCACATGGCGAACAAGGCGAACCAGCTGAAGAACTGGACGATGGCCAGATCGCGCATGGTGGCGGGCATGCGGAAGATGTCGTCGACGATCTCGGACAGGCCGTTCGAGGCCCGTGCCCGATGCATCAGACCGACGGCGATCTGGAGCAGACCGAAGACAGCCAGACCGCCGAACAGGACATAGAGCTCTTTCTCGATACCGGAGATCGCGACGCCCGCGAACCCGATCGCGCCGACGGCCAGCCAGATCAGGCCGCCGATCAGATAGGCGCGTATCGACCGGGCCGGGGCCTCGGCGTCGGCCTGCGACGTGGTCGTGGCGGCGCGGTCGAAGGCGGCGAGCTGTTCGGGGCTGTATTCGCGGGTGGTGAATACGGTCCACAGGACGGCGGCCAGCAGGGCACCGGCCCCGACATAGAAGGCGATGCGGACGCTGTCGGGGACGACACCCGTAGGCGCCACCGAGGCCACGTCGAACACGTTCGACAGCACCCAGGGCAGGACCGAGGCGAACACGGCGCCGGCCCCGATGAACACGCTCTGCATCGCATAGCCGGCCGTACGCTGGTCCTCGTTCAGATTGTCGCCGACGAAGGCGCGGAACGGCTCCATCGTGATGTTGATCGATGCGTCCATGACCCACAGCATCAGGGCCGCGAACCACAGGCTGGGCGAATTCGGCATGGCGATCAGGGCGATCGTCGTCAGGATGGCACCGAACAGGAAATAGGGCCTGCGCCGCCCCAGCCGGCCCCAGGTCTTGTCGCTGAGATGGCCGATCAACGGTTGCACCAGAAGGCCGGTCATCGGCGCGGCGATCCACAGGATGGCCAGGCTGTCGACCTCGGCCCCCAGGGTCTGGAAGATGCGGCTGGTGTTAACGTTCTGGAGCCCGAATCCGATCTGGATGCCGAAGAAGCCGACGCACATGTTGACGATGGCGGCGGGGGACAGCCGGGGGCGGACGGACAGGATGGACGCCTGGAGGGTCATGCGCGGCGGACTCTACCCAGCGGCACGAAGCGGATCGCCTGACCGCCGCCGGGGGCGAGCGCCAGGGTCAGGACGTCGGCCGAGGTGACCTCGCGCTGCTCGATGACGATGGATTCGCGCTTGGTCTTGTAGTCGGCGTCGGGGCCGTCGCGGTAGATTTCGGCGCGATAGCGGCGGCCGGCGTCGAGGAAGTCGAGCGGGGCGGTCAGGACGCGCGGATGCTCGTCGGTGACCGCACCCAGGGCCCAGACGTCGGAGGCCCTGTCCTTCCTCGCGATGGTGACATAGTCGCCGACCTCGCCGTTCAGCACGCGGGTTTCGGCCCAGTCGACGGGCACGTCCTTGATGAACTGGAACGGGCCGGGGTTGGCCTCGTAGTGGACCAGCAGGTCGGCCGCCATCTGGATCGGGCTGTAGATGACGACATAAAGCGCCAGCTGCTTGGCCCAGGTGGTCTGGACCCCGCCGGGGCTGCGCGTCTCCATGCCGAAGATGCCGGGCGTATAGTCCATCGGCCCGGCCAGCAGGCGGGTGAAGACCAGGTTCGCCTCATGCTCGGGCGGATTGCCCGGCTGGCCCCAGGCGCTGAACTCCATGCCCCGCGCGCCTTCGCGGCTGATCATGTTGGGATAGGTGCGGCGCAGGCCGGTGTCCTTGAACGGTTCGTGGGCGTTGACGGCGACCTTGTGCCGGGCGGCGGCCTCGGCAACGCGCAGGTGGTGCTGAGCCATGGCCTGGCTTTCGTTCCAGGCCATGACGGCCGTGCCGTCAGGTCCCGCGACGCGCGCGCCGCCGGCATCGGCGACATAGCCGGTCTTCACCGAATGCATCCCCAGCCGCTCGTAGAGTGCAAAGCCGGCGTCCATCTGTTGCTCATAGTGGAAGGCATTGCCGCCGGTCTCGTGGTGACCGATCAGCTGGACGCCCTTGGCCCGGCCGTGGGCCGTCACCGCCTCAATGTCGAAATCGGGGTAGGTTTGCGTGAAGCTAAAGTCCGAGCCGTTGCCGAACCAGTTGCCGTCCCAGCCGATGTTCCAGCCCTCGACCAGCACCCCGCCGAAGCCGTGCTCGGCCGCGAAGTCGATGTGCTTGATGGCGTTCTCGGTCGTGGCACCGTGTTTGGGCCCGGCGTTCCAGCTCTTGAGCTCAAGGTGCATTTCCCACCAGACGCCGACATACTTCATCGGCTTGAACCAGGACACGTCGCCCAGCTTGTTGGGCTCGTTGAGGTTCAGGATCAGGCTGGACTCGACCAGGCCTGCGGCCGTGTCCGAGATCTGCAGCGTGCGCCACGGCGTGTTGAACGGGGCCTCGCGCACCACGGTGGCATTGGTCAGGCCGGGCGTCAGGGCGGCGCGGAACTTCGTCCCTTCCGAACGCCGCAGGTTCATGCCCGCATAGTCGATACAGGCCGCCTCATGGATCGAGACGTGCAGGCCCGAGCCGCCCTTCACCGTCATCGGGGTCTGGGCGTTGCCGACCGCGTCGATGGACGAGCGGTTGTAGAGGTACTCTTCGCGGTTCCATTCCCAGGCCGGGATCCACCAGGCCGTGCCGTTTTCCGTCAGGTTGAACTCGGTCAGCTCCGAGCCGATCCGCGCGGTCTTCAGCCCTGCCTGTTCGGGGAACTCGTAACGGAAGCCCAGGCCGTCGTCGTACAGGCGGAACACCACATCCACCCGGCGACCCAGCACCCCGGTCTCGGCGAAGGCGACACGCCATTCGGTATAGTGGTTGCGAATGAACCGGCGCTCGCCCCAGGGCTGTTCCCAGGTGTCGTCGAAGGTCATCGGCCGGGACGCCGTCATGGCCATGCCGCGTTCCAGCGCCACGGCGTCGGTCAGCAGGAAGCCGAGCCGGGAGTCCTCGACCACCGGCCGACCCTGGCGGCTGACGGCATACATCGGGCGGCCGTCGTTGTCGGTGAAGGCCTGGACGGTCAGGACGCCGCCGGGGGACGAGGCGCTGGCCCGGGTCGCCGAGGTCTGGGCGCGCACGGGGGCGGAGATCAGGGCAGAGGTGCCTGCGGCGGCGGCCGACAGGGCCAGAAATTGACGGCGTTTCATCATGGCGACGCTTCCTCGATTACAGGGTCTTGCCAAGCGAGGCCGCGGCGTCGCATGAGTAAGCAAGATTTGCAGAAAAATTTGCAGACACCGCTGTCGGAGCCCGCGATCCTTGAGCCGCAAGACGACCCGTCTGGAAGACCTGGCCCGGCTGGCCGGGGTGTCGATCGCCACAGCGTCGCGCGCGCTGAACGACAGTCCCGCCGTCAACGACCGCACCAAACAGGCGATCTGGAAGCTGGCGCGCGAGCATGACTATCCGTTCCGCCGCTACATGCCCGCCGGCCCGATCGGGGCCCAGGGCACGATCGCCCTGGTGACGCCGCGACCGCAGGGGCGGGAAGGGCGGTTGAGCGATCCCTTCTTCCTGGAACTGCTGGCCGGGGTCGGAGAGGCTGCGCGTGAGCGGGGCTGCGACCTGGTCATGAGCCACGTCTCCCCGGCCAATCTGGACGACCTGTCGGTCGCCATGACAACCAGCCGCGCCGACGGCGTGATCTTCCTGGGCCAGAGCACCCTGCACGGCGCCTTCAACCGGATGGCCGAGACCGAGAGCCGGTTCGTGGTCTGGGGTGCCGAACTGCCGGACCAGAACTATTGCTCGGTCGGATCCGACAACATCAACGGCGGTCGGCGCGCGACCTCGCACCTGGCGCGGTTGGGCCGCAAACGTATCGTCTTCCTGGGCGACCTCGATCCGCCCGAGGCGATGCAACGCCAGCGCGGCTATGCGGAGGCGCTGGAAAACGCGGGGCTGGCGCTCGACCCCGACCTGGTCGTGCCCGCCCATTTCGAGGTCGAGTCGGCCGAGGCCTCGGTGGATTCGATGCTGGCGCGTGGCTTGGATTTCGACGGCATCGTCGCGGCGTCCGACCTGATTGCGCTCGGCGCCGTGCGGTCCCTGTTGCATCACGGCAAGACCGTGCCCGGCGACGTTTCGGTCATCGGTTTCGATAATGTGCCCTTCAGCCGATACAGCCGCCCCGCCCTGTCCACCATCGCCCAGGATACGATGAAGGCCGGTCGGTTGATGGTGTCGAAACTGCTTGATTCCACAGGCGATCGGGCCGGCCGGTCCGAGCGGATCCCGACGGACCTGATCGTGCGGGAGACCTGCGGGGGATGAATTCCTTCTCCCCTTGCGGGAGAAGGTGGCAGGCGGAGCCTGACGGATGAGGGATGCCACCCGGTGTCGAAAGTTGGTGTGTTTCGCTTCCAACGGCGGTCGAGCGTCTTCGTACCCCTCATCCGTCTCGCTCCGCGAGCCACCTTCTCCCGCAAGGGGAGAAGGAAGATGTCTGCGAGCCTTCACTCGCCCTTCGCCAACAACAGGCCGGCCAGTGGGGGTAAGGCAGCGGTCGCAACAGCTTCGACGTTAACCGCCTCCACCACGCGCCAGCCCTCCGGCATCACCCACGCCTCGGTCGAATGCCCCAGGTTGAAGACGCACAGCATGGTCTCGTCCCCTTCACCCCGCTCGAACGCCAGCAGAGGGCCTGCCTGAACCATCCGCATCGCGCCGGTCCGCAAGGCGGCGTACTGTCTGCGCAACCCGATCAAACAGCGGCTGAAATGCAGGATCGAGGTGGGATCGGCCTCCTGCACATCCACCGCCAGCGGATAGTGGCGCGGGTCGATCGGCAGCCAGGGTTCGACGGAGGAGAATCCCGCCTGAACGGCGTCGGCCCGCCACGGCATCGGGGTGCGGGCGCCGTCGCGGCCGAGGGTCTCGGGCCAATTGGTGATGGCCTCGGGATCGACGAGGCGGTCGAACGGCACATGGGCCTGAGGCAGGCCCAGCTCCTCGCCCTGGTAGACGAAGACGTTCCCGCGCAAGGACATCAGCAGCAGCATGGCCATCTCGCCGAAGGCCTTTTCGTCGCGGCCCTCGGACCAGCGCGAGATGGCGCGCGGGGCGTCGTGGTTCGAGAAGGTCCAGGACGGCCAGCCCTCACCGTCCACGCCGGGCCACATGGCCGGGCCCTTCTGGACCAGTTCGGCGTCCAGATGATCCGCATACAGATAAAGAAATCCGTAGGCGGAATGAAGCAACCGGTCGCCCTGGGTGTACTGCTTCATTTCCGCATTGGCGCGGTCGCCGCCGACCTCTGCGACCAGGAATCGGTCGCCGTCATAGCTGTCGGCCAGGGCGCGCAGGCGGCTGAGGAAGACCGGAATGCCCGGCTGGGACTGGTTGTGGACCTTGTCCTGGAAGTCGAAGGGGCGGGTCCGCTTGCCGTTGGAGGTCAGGGGCGGATTGTCCGACAGCTTGGGGTCGTGGATGGCGAAATTGATGGCGTCGAGGCGGAAGCCGTCCACGCCACGGTCCAGCCAGAACCGCATGGCGTCCAGCAGGGCTTCCTGCACCTCGGGATTGGCCACGTTGAGCTGGGGCTGCTCCTTGAGGAAGTTGTGCATGTAATACTGGTGACGACGCGCATCCCAGGTCCAGGCCGGGCCGCCGAACACTGACTGCCAGTTCGAGGGCGGCGAACCGTCCGGCTTGGCGTCGGCCCAGACGTACCAGTCGGCCTTGGGGTTGATCCGGTTCTGGCGGCTCTCCTGGAACCAGGCGTGTTCGTCGGAGGTGTGGGAATAGACCTGGTCGATGATGACCTTGAGCCCCAGGGCGTGGGCGCGGGCCACGAGGGCATCGAAGTCGGCCAGGGTGCCGAAGATCGGATCGACCCCGGTATAGTCCGCGACATCGTATCCGAAATCCTTCATCGGCGAGGTGAAGAAGGGCGACAGCCACACGCCGTCGACGCCCAGTGACGCGATATGGTCCAGATGCGCCGTGATGCCCGGCAGGTCGCCGATGCCGTCGTCGTTGCTGTCGGCGAAGCTGCGCGGATAGACCTGATACAGCACCGCACCCCGCCACCATTCGGTCGCGGCCTGGGTCGTCGTCTCGGGATGGTGCAGGGTCTGGACGGTCACGCGGGGTCTTTCGATACGCAGATCATGTAGTCGAGGGCGGGGACGGTAACCCGGATCGATCCGGGTGCCGATGCGGTGGCGGGGCAGGTGCCGCGCAGGCTCGTCCAGCTGTGTGACGCGGCTGCGACCTCGATGTTGGCGGTGATCGGTGTGGTTGCCGAGTTGTAGACGATCAGGGTCTCTCCCGGTTCGCCGGCGATGACGCGGGACACGGCGAACAGGCCGGGCGTCTCGCTGGTCGCACGCACGATCTGGCGGCCGCGACGAAGGGCCGGGGAGGCGGCGCGGATGCGGGCCATCTCGGCGACAGCGCGATACATCGGCGCGGTGGTGGAGAAGGTTTCGCCGGCGCCGCCGATCCGGGGGTGGGTCGCATAGTCGGCGACCTGGCTGGGGAACATGTCGGCCCGCGCGGCACCGTAGCCACCGATGCCGGCGAAACCCTGCTCGTCGCCATAATAGATCGTCGGTACGCCGCGTCCGAACATCATCAGGGCGTGGGCCAGGGTGGTGCGGGCCAGGAGTTCGTCGGCCGACGCGTCAGGATGAGCCTTGGCGATGAAGCCGCCGATCCGGCCCATGTCGTGGTTGCCGAGGAAGGTCGGCAACTGCATCGCCCCCGCCTCGCCCCCGGCATAGAGGGCATCGGCCATATAGAGCCGGGCCAGGGCGTCGGTGCCCTTGATCCCGTTCGCCACATCGGTCGCGGTGGTCTGGAAGGCGAAGTCGAGCACGGCCGGATAGCGATCCACTTGGGTGAACCGCGCCAGGATGCCCGGGTCGTGGTCATAGACCTCGCCGAAGATGTGGAAGTTGGGGATGCCCTTCGCCCGCGCGCGCTCCAGCATGGCGGGGACAAAGGCCTGCCAGAACTCGGGGTTCACGTGGCGGGCGGTGTCGATGCGGAAGCCGTCGATGCCGTAGCGATCGATCCAGTCGCCATAGATATCGATCATACCCTGAACCACACGCGGGTGCTCGGTATAGAGGTCGTCCAGCCCTGCGAAATCGCCGTCCAGCGAGCTCTCGCCCTTGAAGGTCGTGTCGCCACGGTTGTGATAATAGATGGGGTCGTTCAGCCAGGCCGGGACCTTCACCGTCGCTTCGGCCTGAGGGACATAGGGCGTCCAGGCGTAGCCGGACCGGGTCAGCCGCTCGAAATTCGTGCCGTCGAAGCCGTCGTTGATCGCCGCACCCTCGACCCCGCCTTGCCGTGAGTACGGATAGTCGGCGCGGCTGCGATAGGCGCAATCGCTGGCCGGGCATTCGCGATAGCGGATCACATCGGCCGTGTGGTTGGCGATGATGTCCATATAGACCTTCATGCCCCGTGCATGGGCGGCGTCGACGAAGGCCTTGAACTCCGCGTCGGTGCCGAAATGCGGGTCGACCGTGGTGAAGTCGGTGATCCAGTAGCCGTGGGCGCCCGAGAACTCGCGGCCCGGCTCGCCCTGGACCGGCTTGTTCCTGAACACGGGTGCCAGCCAGACGGCGGTGGCGCCGAGGCCCTGGATATAGTCGAGACGCGCGGTCAGGCCGGCCAGGTCGCCGCCGTGATAGAAACCCTCGTCGGTCGGGTCGAAGCCGTGCTGAAGCTTGCCGCCCGCGATGCCGCCGGTGTCGTTGGATCGGTCGCCGTTCTCGAACCGGTCGGGCAGCAGGAAATAGATGACCTCGTCCTGAGGCAGGCGCGCGCGGTAGTCGGCCGGTGCCTGGGCCGCCCCGCTCGACGGCATGATCATGCAGGCAAGCGCACCCAGCAGGCCGACCGCTGCATTCCTGTGCCGGGTTCGTGGCGCCGATCGATCCATCCGTCCCTCAAAGCCATGCGGGGGATACATCGTCCACCCGGCGTCTTTGCAAGATTTTGCAAAACGGATTGCCGCTGTCAACCGTTTCCCGGGCGGCAAGAATTGGTAAGGATCGCCGTGTTGCGCCGCAATATCGGCGTGGACAGTGCATGTTTCGCTGCGACAGAAGCGCCTTTTTCACGCCGCGATCATTACGGGCTTGCAAGAACCGTCATTCTTTGCATATTTTTGCGAAGGCTTGATCGGCAGCGTCAGAAACGCGGACGGCCCCAGGGAGATGACAATGACCAATCGTTTCACCACGCGTTCGCGCCTGATGACCGGCGCCGCCGTCGGCGCAGGCCTGTTGCTGGCCCTGGCCGGCACCGCACATGCCCAGACCACGCAAGAAGAGGACGCGACCCAGGTCGACGAGATCGTCGTCACCGGCATCCGCGCCTCGATCGCCAACTCGATCGCCGCCAAGGCCCGCAACACCTCGATCGTCGAGGTCATCACTGCCGAGGACATCGGCAAGTTGCCCGACGTGTCGATCGCCGAATCGCTGGCGCGCTTGCCCGGTCTGACGGTCCAGCGCTTGGACGGCCGCGGTCAGTTGATTTCGATCCGCGGCCTGGGCCCCGACTTCACCACCGCCCTGCTGAACGGCCGTGAACAGGTCACAACCGGCGACAACCGCGGCGTCGAGTTCGACCAGTATCCGTCGGAACTTCTGGGCGGCGTGACCGTGTACAAGACGCCGGACGGTGCCCTGATCGGCCAGGGCCTGGCCGGTACGGTGGACCTTCAGACCATTCGTCCGCTGGCCTATGGCCGTCGCGCCATCGCCGCCAACGTCCGCTACGAGATGAACGACATCGGCGCCCTGAACGCAGGCACCACCGACAACGGCACTCGCTACAGCGTCTCCTACATCGACCAGTTCGCCGACGACACGATCGGCGTGGCCATCGGCTATGCCCACATCACCAGCCCCTATCAGTCCGAGCGTTTCAATGCCTGGGGCTATCCGAACGCCACTCCGACCTCGCTGGTGATCGGCGGCACCAAGCCCTACGTCATGTCCAGCGAGCTTGAGCGCGACGGCTTCATGGGCACCCTGGAATGGCGGCCGAACGACCGGTTCTCCTCCACCATCGACGGCTTTTACTCAGAGTTCCAGAACACCCAGATCCTGCGCGGCATCGAGTTCCCGCTCTATTGGGGTGGATCTTCGGGAACTTGCGCTCCGGTGCCTGTTCAGACCGCCACCTGCCGCCCCGGCCCGGTTCTCACAACCACCACAACGGAAGACGGCTTCGTCACCGCCGGATCATTCTCGAACGTGAAGGGCGTGGTGCGCAACGACGTCAACACGCGCGACAGCACGATCACCTCGCTGGGCTGGAACACCAAGTTCCAGGCGTCGGACGACTGGGCCTTCGCATTGGACCTCAACTACTCCAAGGTCGAACGCAATGACGTGATTCTGGAAACCTATTCCGGCACCGGCCGTGACGTGACGGGCGCGCTCGACACACTGGGCTTTACGATCGACGACGACGGGGTTCCGACCTTCTCCAGCCGCCTGAACTACGCCGACCCCAACCTGATCCGCTTGACCAGCCCCCAAGGCTGGGGCGGCGACGTCATTCCGGGTGGCCAGGACGGCTATCTGAATACTCCGACCGTCAACGACGAGCTGAAGGCCATCCGCGTCAGCGGCCGCCGCGAACTTCACCAATCGCCGTTCAGTTCGATCGACTTCGGTTTCAACTACTCCGAACGCGACAAGGAGTTCATCAACGACCAGTTCTTCATCGGCGTGAAGGGCGGGGCCACGGTCGCTGTCCCGACGGCGTTCCTGCTGGCCCCGACCAACCTGGGCTATCTCGGCATCTCTTCGGTCATCAGCTATGACGCCCTGGGCCTGGTCAACAGCGGCTTCTACAATCTGGTTCGCAACCCGAACGCCGACGTTCTGGCCGGCAACTGGGCGGTCAACGAGACCGTGTCGACCGGCTACATCAAGGCCAATATCGACCACACCCTGTTCGGCCTGCCCCTGACCGGCAATGTCGGTGTCCAGGCGGTGATGACGGACCAGAGCTCGACCGGTTTCTCGGCTAGCGGCAACGGAGCCTCCCGAGTTTCGGTGGCCGTCGAAGGCGGCCTGAAATACCTCGAGATCCTGCCCAGCACGAACTTCATCCTGGAAGTCGGCGAGGACCAGTATCTGCGCTTCGCCCTCGCGCGCACCCTGGCGCGGCCGCGGATGGACGACATGCGGGCTTCGCGCAACTTCGGATACGATGCTGGCAAACGCACATCGACCGACGTGCTGAACAACTCGCCGTGGAGCGGAGGCGGCGGAAATCCCGAGCTCTACCCAACGATCGCCGACGTGTTCGACGTGTCGTATGAGCGGTATTTCGCCAACCGTCGCGGCTACGTTTCGGTCGCCGCCTTCTACAAGCACCTCGAATCCTTCATCTATACGCGGAACCAGCTGTTCGACTTCACCGGCTATCCGATCGGGACCAGCCCCGAGCCCGTGCTGCGGACCGGCCTGGTCAGCTCGCCCGACAACGGCCAGAGCGGCTGGATCCAGGGTGTTGAGTTCGCCCTGTCGGTGCCGTTCGAGATTATCTCACCCATGCTCGAAGGCTTCGGCGGTCAGTTCAGCGTGTCCCAGACGGACAGCGAGATTCAGCCCGACCCGACCGCGCCGCCGACCGCGCTGCCGGGTCTGTCGGAAACCGTCGCCAACGTCACCGTCTATTACGAAGCGAACGGCTTCCAGGCGCGGGTTTCCAACCGCTATCGCTCGGACTTCCTGGGTGAGGTCGCCGGCTTCGGCAACGGCCGCACCCTGCGTTCGGTCGCGGCCGAGAACATCGTCGACGCCCAGATCGGGTATGAGTTCCAGTCAGGTCCGCTTGAGAACCTGTCGGTCCTGGCCCAGGTCAACAACCTGACCGACGAGCCGTTCAAGACCTTCCAGAACGGCGACGAGCGCCAGACGATCGACTTCCAGCGTTACGGCCGGACCTTCCTGTTCGGCGTCAGCTTCAAATACTGAGACCACAGCGGCGGGCGCTCCCCCCTGTCCCGCCGACTGAACCTTGCGCCGCTCGTCGATCCCGACGAGCGGCGTTTTCTTTGCCGCGGCGCAAGCTGCTAGGGTCGAAGCGGAGCCCGGGAAACACGGGCCCGCGTATTGAGGAACGTAGGGTATGGCCGAACCGATCAAGTCGATCCTCATCGTCGGGGGCGGCACCGCCGGATGGATGGCGGCGGCTGCGCTCAACCGGTCGCTGGGGCCGCACTGCAAGGTGTCGCTGGTCGAGAGCGACGACATCGGCATCGTCGGGGTGGGGGAGGCGACCGTGCCGCCTATCCGCGACTTCAACGCCCTGATCGACCTCGACGAGGCCGAGTTCATGCGCGAGACCCAGGCGACGCTGAAGCTGGGCATCGAGTTCGTCGACTGGGGCATCAAGGGCAAGACCTATCTGCATCCCTTCGGCACCTTCGGCCCCGGCCCGACCCTGGCGGAGTTCCAGCAGTCCTTTCTGGCGCTGAGAGCGAGGGACCGGATCGCCGACGACATCGAGGCCTATTCGCTGTGCGCCCAGGCGATGAAGGCCGGCAGGGCGGGATTGCGTGATCCCTACCCGCGCTCTCCCCTGAGCGCCCTGTTCACCGCCTATCATTTCGACGCCGGCCTCTATGCGCGCTACCTGAGAAAGGTCTGCGAAGGGCGGGGCGTCGAACGGCTCGAGGGCGAGATCGTCGAGGTGGTCCAGCGCCCGGACGACGGGTTTGTCGATCGGGTGCGGCTCAAGGACGGGCGCGAGCTGACCGCCGACCTGTTCATCGACTGCACCGGCTTTCGCGGCCTGCTGATCGAGGGCGCGCTGAAGACCGGCTTCGAGGACTGGTCGCACTGGCTGCCGATGAACCGGGCCTGGGCCGTGCCGTGCGAGCGCGTCGCGCCGACGACGCCGTTCACGCGATCGACGGCGCGGGACGCCGGCTGGCAATGGCGGATCGCGCTCCAGCACCGCACGGGCAACGGTCACGTCTATTGCAGCGACTATATGGACGAAGAAGCGGCGCGTCAGGTGCTGCTCGACAACCTGGACGGCCCGGCCCTGGCCGAGCCCCGGCCGCTGCGGTTCACGACGGGGCGCAGGAAGGCGTTCTGGGCGAAGAACGTCGTGGCCCTGGGCCTGTCGAGCGGGTTCATCGAGCCGCTGGAGTCGACCAGCATCCATATGGTCCAGTCGGGCATCTATCGGCTGTTGCAGCATTTCCCCGACAGCCGGTTCAGCCCGGTCAATATCGAGGCTTACAATCGCCGCCTGGGGGCCGAGGTCGAGCTGATCCGCGACTTCGTCATCCTGCACTATCACGCGACCCAAAGGGACGACACGCCGTTCTGGCGGCACGTCGCGGCCATGCCGATCCCCGACACCCTGCGTCAGCGGGTCGAGGCCTTTCGGGATCGGGGTCTGCTGTACCAGTCGGGTGCCGACGAATATTTCAGCCAGGGCTCATGGTTGGCGGTCATGTACGGTCAGGGCGTCGTCCCGGTCGGGCGCAACCCGCTGTATGACTTCCAGGCCCTGGACCAGGTCCAGGCCGGCTTTGGCCAGATCGCGAAGGGTTGGCGCGATACGGTCGCGCGCATGCCCATGCACGACGACTTCCTGAAGGCGCGCGGCATGTGGGCTGCGACATAGGGTCGGCCGCGCCTTCCCACCGTCCCGATCTGTGCTAACCGGCGCGCAGGAGGGCGGATGGCGCAAGACTTTGCAGCATGGCGGCCGACGCGGCGCGCGGCCCTGGCGGTGACCCTGCTGGGTCTGTCCGGCTGCGGCTTTGCACCGTCCGTGCCGCGAGAGGTCACGCTCTTCGCGGCGGCGTCGCTGGCCGAGGCGATCACGGAAATCGGGTCCGCCTGGCAGGCGGCAACGGGCGTGACGGTCCGATCGTCGTTCGCCGCCAGCGGCGCCGTGGCGCGACAGGTCGAAGCCGGCGCACCGGCCGACATCGTCGTGCTGGCGGATACGATCTGGATGGACCGGCTGATCGAGCGGGGGCGGATCGCACCCGAGACCCGGGTCGATCTGGTCGGCAACCGGCTGGTTGTGATCGCGGCCGCCGATGCCGCGATCGAGGGCGATCCGTTCGACCGGCTGACGTGCACCGATGGCCGGCTGGTCATCGGCGATCCCGACAGCGTTCCCGCCGGGGCCTATGCCAGGACCTGGCTGCAGCAGATCGGGCGGTGGGACGCGGTTCGCGACAGGCTGGTGCTGGCTTCCGACGTGCGGGCGGTTCGTGCCTTCGTCGCGCGGGGGGAGGCGGCTCTGGGCGTGGTCTATGCCAGCGATGCCGTCGGGGCCGGGCAGGTCCGGATCGTGCTTACGCCACCGCCTCCGGAACAGCCCCGGATCCTCTATCCCGCCGCCCTGACACGCCCTGCGAAGCCCATGGCGGCGGAGTTCCTTACCCATCTGCGATCGGCGGAGGCGATGGCGGTCTTTCGGCGTCACGGCTTCGACGCGCCGACCGTCAGGAGTGCCCGCTCTGTTTGAGCCGCTGTCGCCCTTCGAGATCGAGGCTGCGCTGCTGTCGCTGAAGGTGGCGGGGGCGGCGATGCTCGTGACCGCGCCGATGGCTCTGGGTCTGGCGTGGTTGCTGGCGCGCGGGGCCTTTCCGGGAAAGTGGCTGGTCGAGACCCTGGTCAACCTGCCGCTCGTCCTGCCGCCTGTGGTGACGGGCCTGGTTCTGTTGATGCTGTTCGGCGTGAGGGGTCCGATCGGAGGGTGGCTGCATGACGTCTTCGGCGTGACCCTGGCCTTTCACTGGACGGGGGCCGCCCTGGCCGCCGGGATCATGGCCCTGCCGCTCGTGGTGCGGCCGATGCGGCTGTCGCTGGAGGGCGTCGATCGGGGGCTGGAACAGGCTGCGGCCAGCCTGGGCGCGCCGCCCCTGCATGTCTTTGCCCGCATTACCCTGCCGCTGGCCGCGCCGGGCATGATCGCGGGGCTGGTCCTCGGCTTTGCACGCGCCTTCGGAGAGTTCGGGGCTACCGTGACCTTCGCGGGGGCCATTCCGGGCGAGACCCAGACCCTGCCGGTCGCCATCTATGCCTCGCTTCAGCGGGCCGACGGGGAACCGGCCGCGATCCGTCTGGCGGTCGTCTCGGTCGCCGTCTGTGTCCTGGCCCTGGTCCTCGCCGAATGGACCAATCGGCGCAGTCTGCGCGGGCGGCCGCGCGCATGAGCCTGTCGTTCCGGGTCCGCGCCCGACGCGGGGATTTCTCGCTCGACGTGGCCTTTGCAGGCGACGTCCGGTCGCTGGTGGTGGTCGGACCGTCCGGCGCGGGCAAGACGACCCTGCTTCAGGGTCTGGCCGGGCTGGGCCCCGTCGATGAGGTTCATCTGGCCATCGACGATCAGGTCTTGATCGACAGCGCGACTGGGTCCGTCCCGCCCGCGCACCGGCGCGGCGTCGGTTATCTGTTTCAGGAGGGGCGGCTGTTCCCGCACCTGAACGTGGAGGCCAACGTCGCCTTTGCCCGCCCCTATGCGACCGATCCGATGGACGTGGCCGAGGCGCTCGGCCTCGTCGATCTGGACGGGTTCGAGACCCGGTGGCCGGCGACCCTTTCGGGCGGTGAGATGCGACGCGTCGCCTTTGCCCGCGCCATAGCGGCGCGCCCGCGCATCCTTTTGCTGGACGAGCCGTTCGCAGGTCTGGACGTCCGCCGCCGCGACGCCCTCATTCCCTATCTGATCAGACTGCGAGACGAGGTCGGCACGCCGATGGTGATTGTGACGCATGACCCCCGCGACGTTTCGGCCCTGAGCCAGGCCGTATTGCGTATCGAGGACGGCCGTGCGGCGGCCCGGCCCGAACCCGCATGATCCAGGACGCGCCGCCTGCCTTGCCCGAGGTCGTGGTCACCGGAGCCCGACTGCCACCCGCCGCCGGGGACGCGGCCTTTTCGGTCACGCGTCTGAACCGCATCGCGCTGGACCGTTCGACGCGGCTGGACGAGGCGCTGGGCCGGGTTCCGGCGGTATCCCTGTTTCGCAGGACGTCCAGCCTGGCCGCCAATCCCACGACCCAGGGGATATCGTTGCGGGCCATTGCCCCGTCGGGTGCCGGCCGGGCCCTGGTCACCCTCGACAATGTGCCGCTGAACGATCCCTTCGGCGGCTGGGTGCTGTGGTCACAGGTCGGGCCGGAAAGCCTGGACGGCCTCGATATCGTGCGCGGCGCCGGGGCAGGGGCCTACGGCGCAGGGGCCCTGACGGGCGTCATCGCCTTGCGCGAACGGGACGGTGAAGGCGGGCGACTGGACGTCTCCGCCGGGGGCTACGGCGGCCGTCGGATCGCGGCCGTCACCGGCCTGAGGACCGGCCGGGTGGCCATTACCGCCTCCGCCCTCGCGGACCATTCCGATGGATACACGCCGGTTCGGTCGGCCGCCGCCGGGGCCGCCGACACCCCGCTGGATCTCGACACCCGGAGCGCGGCCCTGCGCGCCGACGTCGAGCTGGACGGCGCGACGGCCCTGTCGATGCGGGCGTCGGCTTATGACGAAGACCGGGGCTCCGGCCTGCTGAACACGCGGTCTACCGCGACCGGACACAGCGTCTCCGCGACCCTGGCCCGCACCCCGGCGCGGGGTCGCCTCGGCTGGCGCATCCAGGCGTGGCGGCGAGAGAGCAATTTCGCCACCAGCTCCGCCTCGGTCGCTGCCAACCGGTCCGGCACGACCCCGGCCAACGACCAGTACGCCACGCCCGCGACCGGATGGGGCGGTAATCTGGCTCTGCGCCAGACGGGCATCGACGTCGCCGGTGGTCGGCTGGAGTGGGAAATCGGGGCCGATGCCCGGCTGGCCGAGGGCGAGACGCAGGAACGCTTCAACTGGTCGGTGCCGCTGAACCGCTTCACCCGCGATCGATTCGCCGGCGGGGAGACCTCTGTGGTCGGCGGCTATGTCGAGGCTTCATGGACGCGTAACGCCTGGCTGGTGGCCGGCGGCGTGCGCATCGATCGCTGGGGCAATGCTAGTGGGCGGCGGCTGGAGCTGGACCGGGCGACCGGCGCGACCTTGCTGAGTGAGAATTCTGACGACCGATCCGGCGAAGTGACCTCGGCGCGGCTAGGTGTCAGGCGTGATCTGGGCCGGGGGTTTGGCACCCGCGCCGCCGCCTATTCCGGGTTCCGCCCCGCGACGATCAACGAACTGCATCGACCGTTCCGCGTCGGCAACGACATCACCGAGGCCAATGCCGCGCTGGAGCCCGAGCGGCTCCAGGGGATCGAGACCGGGCTGAGCTGGGACGGCACCTCCACGCGGCTGGGGGCCACCCTGTTCTGGAACCGGATCGAGGACGCCATCGTCAACGTGACCCTGGGACCCGGCCCCGGGGTGATCGCCGCCCTGCCGCGCGGAGGTTTCGTGCCGGCTGGTGGCGTGCTGCGGCAGCGTCGGAATGCAGGGACCATCGAGGCGACCGGGCTGGAGCTGAACGCCGAGCATCGGCTGGACCGGATCAGCCTCTCGGCCGCCCTCGCCTGGACGGACGCCCAGGTCGACGGCGGCACGGCAGCGGCGCAACTGACCGGCCTGCGTCCCGCCCAGGCCGCTGAATGGAGCGCCACCGCCGGGATCGACTGGCAGGCGACCGAACGGCTGAACCTTTCGCTCAGCGCCCGCTACGAGAGCGCCCGGTTCGATGATGACCTGAACAGCCGCACGCTCGATGCGGCGGTGACGACGAATGCGCGCGCCGGGTACCGGGTGGGGGAGGGCGTCAGCCTGTACGTGGCCGTCGACAATCTGTTCGATCAGGAGGCCGAGGTCTCGCTGACCGGCGATGGTGTCGCCGGATATGGTGCGCCGCGCGTGGCCAGGGTCGGGATCACGCTCGACTGGTGAGCGCGTCGGGCGGTTCAGCCCGCAGAACGCGCCGCGACGATGGCCTGGGCGCGGCGGGTCGCAAGGTCAGCGGAGGCCCGCTCAAGCACGGAAGCCGGGCTCTCACCCGGGGCCACCTCGGCCGAGCCGATGTCGAACTCGACCACGAAGGGGGAGCGTTCGGGGCCGGCGTCGAAGGCGGTGCAGCCGACGACGGCGGCGATGCGCTCTGCCGCCAAGCGCGCGGCGGGGCCGGCCGTGGCGGGCAGGGCCAGGGCGAAGACCTCGGGGGCCAGGCGCGCCGCCGTGTCCTCGACCCGCACCAGTCGCGACACCATGGCCCCGATCTGGGGCATGGCGCGGTCCAGCCAGCCGCCGACCCGCGCATGGGCCAGCACGTCGGTCTCGGCGACCCGCAGCACACAGACCGACAGCGGGCGCCGGCGGTTGCGCGCGCCCTCGGCCAGCTGCGCCAGATGAGCGGCGAACAGTTCGGGCGTGAACAGGCCCGTCGACGGGTCCATCAGGCCCGAGCCGCGTGCAGCCTCCAGTGCCCTGCGGACGTTCACGTGACGGCGGTGGGCGTCGGCGAGGGCCAGCACCCGCGCGGCGATCTCGGCCTCGGGTGTTTCGGCCGAGGCGACGTCGGCGAAGCCCCGGTTGAACAGCTCGGCCAGGTTGATCTCGCCGGGATGGCGCAGATAGAGGGTCAGCGGGATATGATACAGCCGCGTGTTCCGCTTCATCCCCGAAGCGATCGACAGGGCCGGGGCATGGTCCGGCGAGCCCCACAGCACTGCGGCATCGAACGCCGTCTCATGCAGATAGTCGAAGGCGGTATAGGGCGTCGGTGCGGCCACCACCTCGGCTCCACCGGCGGAGAGGGCGTTGGACAGGGCCAGAAAGCGGGAATCGACCCCGCCCGCGACCAGGATCTTGAGCGGTCGTGCTACATCGTCGGTCAGGTCCAGCGACGCGCCGCGCAGGGCGAAGGTCGCCTGACGCAGCCGGAATTCCTCCTCCGCGATGGCGGCGCGGAGCAGTTGCTCGAGGCGCAGCGCCGCCTGGGCCGGATGGGGCGGCTCGGACATGGCCAGGTCGACGCCCGGCGCGGCCGTTGCCTGGCCGACTGCGATGATCGACAGCCGCCGATCACCCGCGGCCTGACGAAGACGCTCGGCCACGGCCGGATAGTCGGGGTGGGCGGTGTCCAGGATCGCGGCTTCCAGCACGAAATCATTCAGCGCGGCCTCGGCCGCCGCGCCCGACCGTGCGGTCAGGGTGCGCCAGCCGACGGCGTCCAGCCCCCGGCACAGGGCACCGAGCCGGTCGTCGGTTTCGGCGACAATCAATACGCGCGGATCGGGGCCCAACCAGACGTCTCCAGACGCGAGGGCCACCGCCAGCAGCGGCCCCTCGCGGCGCGCGGACCATAGCGACGGCCCCTGTGGCGACGCAACGCTCCTGCTGTGTTTGCTGAGGAAAACTTCGTTCGAAAGCGCCGGCTTCCCCCGCGCGGGAAATCCGCTAGAGTCCCGGCTTGGCTGCGGTGGGGACCGTATTGAGCGGACAGACGAACGAGGACGGCGCGCGGGGTCTCAATCCCGCGTTCTGGGGCAAGCTGGCGGTACGGGCCTTCACGCGCAGCTGGGGCAGGGATGTCATGCTCTATACGGGCGGGGTGTCCTTCTTCGCCCTGCTGGCCGTGTTTCCGGCCATCGCCATCCTGATCGGCTTCTACAAGGCGGTCCTGTCGATCAGCCAGGTTTCGGAACAGGCCGTGGCTCTGGCCGACATGCTGCCGCATGCCGCGCGGACCATCTTTCGGGCCGAGGTCGAGCGGCTGGCCAGCGTCGGAGCACGCACCGTCTCGGCCCAGTCGGCTTTCGCCCTCGTCATCGGTGCCTATGCCGCGCATCGCGGCTTCAAGGCGCTGCTGGCGGGGCTGAACCTGATCCATGACGAAAAGGAGCCGCACGGCTTCTTCAAGTTCAACCTGCTGGCCTTCATCGTCGCCCTGTTCGCCTTCGCCCTGTTCACCGTGGTGTCGGGGGCGGTGGTGACGTCGCGCCTGCTGGAGCACACTGCGGCGGCCCAGGCCAAGGCGGCAGCGCGGGGGTGGAGCTTTCAGTTCGATACCCTGTGGCCCGCGCTTGGGCTGTGTCTGGGGCTGACGCTCCTGTACCGTTACGCCATGTCGCATCGGACGCCGGTGGCCTGGGTCCCGTCTGTAGCCGGGGGCGTGGTGGCCACGGTGATGTCGATGATCTCGTCCTGGCTCTGCGCCATCTACGTCGAACAGATCGCGTCGCTGGGGGCCACCTACGGCTCGGTCGGTGCCGTGGTCGTGCTGCTGATCTGGCTGTCTTGGAACATCAACGCGGTCTTCTATGGCGGGGCCTTCACCACCGAGATGGAGATCGCGTCGAGGGCCCGAGGCGCGCCCCTGCTGGAGACCCCGCCCGGGAACGGATCGGTCGTCAGCCTGTCGGAGCGTCGCCAGTCTCGACGACGAGGGTGAGAACGCCGTCGGCCTCGGTCGTCTCAACTACCCGCCCGCCCAGTTCCGCCATCAGATAGGGCACGTCGATCCGCGCCATCGGGTCGGTGGCCAGCAGGGTCACGCGCGTGCCGGGCGGCAGGCCTTCGATCGCCTTGCGCAGTCTCAGCGACGGCACCGGACACAGGTGCCCACGAGCGTCGACGATCACGCCAGCCGGTCCCGCAGCAACGTCAGGGCGACCCTGACCGAGGCCAGCCGCACCGCCTCGCGGCCCAGGTCGCCGAAGCGGTGTTCGACGTGATCGACGCCCGAACCGTCCGCGATCCCGAAATGCACCAGTCCCACCGGCTTGTCCTCCGACCCGCCGCCGGGCCCGGCGATGCCTGTGATCGAGACGGTAACGCCGGCGTCCGAATGGGTCAGGGCACCGGTCGCCATGGCCCGCGCAACGGGTTCGGAGACCGCCCCACAGGCCTCGATCAGCTCAGGCGAGACCCCGATCATCTGGGCCTTCGCGGCATTGGAATAGGTAATGAACCCCCGGTCCAGCGCCGCAGAAGACCCGGCGACGGCGGTCAGGGCGCTCGCGACCAGCCCCCCGGTGCAGCTCTCGGCGGTGGCCACCATGACGCCGCGCCGGATCGCGGCCTCGACGACCGCCTGAGCCAGGACTTCGATATCGTCGGGAAACATCCGCAAGGCACCGCGTCACCGCTCGCCACGGCGGCGAGTCACTCTAACGTGGCGATCCAGCGTGCGGCTGTCGAGCCGCGCGGCGCATCGGAGGGCCCATGACCGATTCCACGCTCGACCCGGCCGCCTCGGTCCAGCCCGACCGGGTGACGCCTGTGCTGTTCGCCGTGGCCATCTTCACCTCGGCGGCGCTCGTGTTCGTGGTCCAGCCCATGGTGACCAAGCTGATTCTGCCGATGCTGGGCGGGTCGCCGTCGGTGTGGAACACGGCCATGGTATTCTTCCAGGCGGCGCTGCTGGCCGGATACGCCTATGCCCACGCCCTGCAGCGGGTGAAGGCGATGAAGGTGCAGGTGGCGATCCATCTGGGCCTGCTGCTGGTCGCCGCCCTGTTCCTGCCGCTGAAGATCAACGGCCTGCTGGGCGATCCCGACCCGTCGGCGCCGATCGGCTGGCTGCTGGCGACCCTGGCCCTGTCTGTCGGGGCCCCGTTCGGGGTGCTGTCGGCGACCGCGCCCCTGCTTCAGGCCTGGTACGCCCGTGTCCGCGTCGGTCATGCGGACGGCCAGAACCCCTATGTGCTGTACGCGGCGTCCAACCTCGGCAGCTTCCTAGCCCTGCTGGCCTATCCGGTCGTCATCGAGCCCCTGATGTCCCTGTCGGGCCAGAGGTTCGGCTGGAGCGGCGGTTACGGTGCCTTCCTGCTGATGGTCGTGGCCCTGGCCGTCATCGTGTGGCGCAGGCGTCTGGACCAGACCGCCGAACCCGCACCGCTGGCCGTCAGCGGGCCGATCGCGTGGAGGGACAAGGGTATCCTGGTGTTGCTTGCGGCGGCCCCGTCCAGCCTGATGCTGGGGGTCACGGCCCATCTGTCGACCGACGTGGCCTCGGCGCCCTTCCTGTGGGTGATCCCGCTGGCCCTTTACCTGCTGACCTTTGTGATCGCCTTCCAGGACCGGCCGTGGATTCCGCTGCCGGTCACCCTGGCGCTCAGCGGCGCGGTCGGGGCCCTGGTGGTCATGTTCACCGCGTTTCATTCAGGGTCCTGGCCGGCCATGTTCGGCATCCATCTGGCGGCCTTCTTCCTGCTGGCCCTGCTGTGTCACCAGAGGCTGGCGGCCAGACGCCCTGCGCCCGACCGGCTGACCGAGTTCTATCTGCTGATGTCGCTGGGCGGGGTCGTCGGCGGGGCCTTCACGGCCCTGCTGGCACCGGTGATCTTCGACTTCGTCTGGGAGTATCCACTGGTCCTCGTGCTGGTCGGGTTCGCGCGGCCGTGGAAGGGCGGGGAAATCAAGCCGTGGGAGGTCATCGCCTGGGTCGCCGCTCTGTTGATCTGCGCGGTCCCGCCCCTGATGTCGGCGATCTTCGCGGCGGACTGGGATCTGGCCTGGGCCTTCAGCCGCAACGTCCCGCTGCGGATGGAGCAGGTGACCATGCTGGTCCTGGGCATAGTCGCCATCATCGCCTTCATCCTGCGCGACCGGTCCTATGCCTATGTCGCGCTGCTGGCCGCGATGACCCTGTCGGCCCAGTACATCGCGCGGGGCTATGACTGGGCCCTGGTCGACCGCAGCTTCTTCGGCGTGATGCGGGTGGCGGATCGGCAGGACGAACGGCTGGGCGGCTCCGTCCACGTCCTGACCCACGGCACGACCCTGCACGGGGCCCAGGCGCGGGACCCACGCTTCGCCTGTACGCCCACCCTGTACTACGCCCCCGTTTCGCCGATCGGCCAGACCATGCTGGCGGTCCGCAACCGGGCGCCTGGCGTCCGGATCGGGGTGGTGGGGCAGGGGTCGGGGGCCATGGCCGCCTACAAGCGGGGCGAGGACCGGATGACCTTCTTCGAGATCGATCCCATGGTCGACGAGCTGTCGCGCGACCCGAAGTGGTTCACCTACATCAACGGTTGCGCCCAGACTGGGGGCGCAGGCGGGGCGATCGACACGGTGCTGGGCGATGCGCGTCTGACCATGGCGGACCAGCCGGCCGGGACCTACGACCTGCTGCTGATCGACGCGTTTTCATCGGATTCGGTGCCGACCCACCTGCTGACGCGAGAGGCCATCGCCGGCTATCTGAAGCTGCTCAAACCCACGGGGGTGGTCATCCTGCACCTGTCCAACCGCAACCTCGACATCACAGGCCCGGCCGAGGCGGCGGCCCGCGCCCTGAACGCCCCGCACCTGCATCAGATCTACTATGAGAACGAGGCCTCGCCCGACATGGCGGAGGCCTCGACCGAGGCTATCATCATGTCACCGACCGAGGCGGGGCTGGCCGAGTTTCGGGCCGATCCGCGCTGGCAGACCCTGCCCGATCCGGGGGTGCGACCGTGGACCGACGACTATGTGAACCTGTTCGGCTCGCTGTGGCGTCATGTGCGGGGGGAGGGGTGAATCAACTTTCCTCCCCGCCGCCGCTTGGCGACGGGGAGGGGGACCGCGAAGCGGTGGAGGGGCTTTTCAAGCGCACACCGCGTCTGGGGTAACAGCCCCTCCGTCATGGCGCTGAAGAAGCGCCGCGCCACCTCCCCGTGCCTTCGGCGCGGGGAGGAAACTATGTGGAAGGCACCTCCACCGTCGCCACCGCCTGTGCCGCCAGGCCTTCGCCGCGGCCGGTGAAGCCCATGGCCTCCGTCGTCGTGGCCTTCACCGACACGGCGTCGAGGGGCAGGTCCAGGATATCCGCCAGGCGTTCGCGCATCGCCTGACGGTGCGGCTTCACCTTGGGGCGTTCGCAGATCAGGGTGACGTCGACGTGGACGATCCGGCCGCCGCGTGCCGTGACGAGTTCAGCCGCGTGTTTCAGGAAGACGTCGGACGGTGCGCCCCGCCATTGCGGATCGGTCGGGGGGAAGTGGTCGCCGATGTCGCCTTCGCCGATCGCGCCCAGGATGGCGTCGGTCAGGGCGTGCAGGCCGGCGTCGGCGTCGGAGTGACCGATCAGGGTCTGGTCGTGGTGGATCTCGACGCCGCACAGCCACACCGACGTGCCCGGTCCCCAGCGATGGGCGTCGAAGCCCATGCCGACACGCGTCTGCATTCGGGTCGCCATCAGGGCTTCGGCCATCTCGAAATCCTCGGGGTAGGTCAGTTTCATCAGTCGCGCATCGCCATCGACCAGCACGATACGGCCACCGTCCCGCTCGACCACGGCGCAATCGTCGGTCGGGGTCTGATCATCCGGCCAGTTGGCCCAGGCCGCGCGGAGGCGACCCAGCCGGAACGCCTGGGGCGTCTGGGCTCGCCACAGGTCGGCGCGATCCACGGTGCCCGCGACTGCGCCGCCCACACCGCGCTTGAGCGTATCGGCGACAGGCAGGGCGGGCAGGGCGCCGTCCGCTGCGCCGAGCGCGTCCATCAATCGGTTGATCACGGCCTGGCTGAGGCCCGGTCGGGCGGCATCGTGGATCATGACGACCTGATTGTCGGGCCCGCCGAGCGCCGCCAGTCCGTTGCGCACCGAGTCCGCCCGCGTCGCACCGCCATCGACCGAACGCCAGCCGTTCAGCCCGGCCAAGGCCTCAGCCGCACGATCGCCCTCGCTGGGCGCGGTGACCACCACCACCTCGGCACCCGCGTCCAGCAGCGCCTCGACCGACCAGCGCAGCACGGGCTTGCCGGCCAGCGTCCGCCACTGCTTGTCCCCTCCCGCACGGGAGCCGGTTCCGGCGGCGACGACGATGGCGGCGAAGGTCATGGAGGCGGTTCTAGTCGGAGGGCGGCTCCCTGACGACCCCGGGGCACAGGATTTGACATTCGCGCGGCACCGGGGCCCCATCCACGGCCAAGCTTGGAAGAGGGGAAGCCCATGTCGTCGGGTATCATCGCGCCGGTGGTGGCGCTGGTCTGCTGGTCGCTGGTGATCTGGCTGTGGATGTATGCCACCCGCATCCCGGCCATGCTGAAGGCGAGGATCAAGCTGGATCCGACCATTCCGCCCGCGGACCTGCTTTCCGGTCTGCCCGCCGGGGTCCGATGGAAGGCGGACAACTACAACCACCTGATGGAACAGCCGACGCTGTTCTATGCTATCGCCCTGGCCTTGGCGGTTCTCGGCCAAGGAGACGGCATCAACGCCGCCATCGCCTGGGCCTATGTGGGTCTGCGGGTGGTCCACAGTCTGATCCAGACGACGGTCAATGTGATCATCCTGCGGTTCTCGGTCTTCGTGCTCGGCAGCCTGTGCCTTTGCGCCCTGGCCCTGCATGCAGCGATCGCGGTGTTCTGATCGGCACCCACGCGTGGACCGGAGGGGGCAAAGCCTCTATCTGGCCGCCCATGGCCCACACCCTCACCATCGGAGACGTGACCATCCCCGGCCGGGTGCTGATGGCACCGATGACCGGCGTCACCGACCTACCGTTCCGCCAGTTGGCGTCGAGGCTGGGCGCAGCCTATGTCGCGACCGAGATGGTGGCGGCGGCCGAGCTGGCGCGCGCCCGGCCCGATGTGGTGCGGCGCGCGGCCGTGGGCGAGGGCCTGCCCCTGACCGTGATCCAGCTGGTCGGGCGCGATCCCGAGGCGATGGCACAGGGCTGTCGCATGGCCGAGGCTGCGGGGGCCGACATCATCGACCTGAATTTCGGCTGTCCGGCAAAGGAGGTCACGGGCTCGGCCTCGGGCTCGGCCCTGATGCGCACACCCGAACTGGCCGCCCGGCTGATCGCGGCGGCGGTCGGCGCGACAACACGGCCGGTGACGGTCAAGATGCGGCTGGGCTGGGACGACGCCCATCGTAACGCCGTCCAGATCGCGAAGCGGGCCGAAGACCTCGGCGTCGCGGCGGTCACCGTCCACGGTCGGACGCGTCAGCAGTTCTATACCGGCGTCGCCGACTGGGAGGCCGTCGGCGAGGTCAAGGCGGCCCTGTCGATCCCGGTCATCGTCAACGGCGACATCATCACCGCCGAAGAGGCGCGCGAGGCCCTGGACCAGTCAGGGGCCGACGCCCTGATGCTGGGGCGAGGGGTCTATGGCCGACCGTGGCTGGCGGCGCATCTGGACCGGGCCCTGACCGACGGCACGCAGCTGGCGGAGCCGGATGCCGACGAACGGTTGTCGATCGTGCTGGATCATATGCAGGCCTCGCTCGCCTTCTATGGTCAGCCTGTCGGTCTGAAGACGTTCAAGAAACATCTGGGCTGGTATATCGAACAGGCACCGTGGCCCGCGGACCCGACGGAGCGCCGTGCGGCCAAGGCCCGTCTGTGCCGCCTCGACGACCCGACCGAGGTCGCCCTGGGTCTGACCGAGCTATGGCGCACGGACCTGCCGCATTTGCGCAACTCAAATGTTGATTTTTCGCCACAGTTGGCGGACAACCATGCGGCATGACGGACACACCCGCCACGACCGGTGAACACGATCGCGAGCCTGCCGACCGGACGTCCGCCTGGACCCGGTTCTCGGAAGGACGCGCCCGCGCCCTGTTCGGGGCCGTCTATGGTCTGGCCGTCATCATCGCGGCCGCCGCGATCTGGCTGGTCGCCGTCGCACCGGGTGCTGCGATCGACGGCGGCGTCAGGGCGCTGGCAGGTCAGGCGGTGCTTTATATCCTGCTGGCCAATCTGGTCCTGATCGGCGGCATGGCCGTGATCATCGGGGCACGGGTGATGCGGCTGGCGGCGGAGCGACGGACGGATCCGGGCGCGCGGCTGCACCTGCGGTTCGTCGCCCTGTTCTCGCTGGTGGCGGTCGTCCCTGCGATCCTTATCGCCCTGGTGTTCGGGGTTCTGGTCAACCGGGGGGTGGATCAGTGGTTCAGCGATAATGTCCGTTCCGCAGTCAACAACGGGGCCCAGATCGGCAAGGCCTACGTCGCCGACGTCGGTTCCGGGATGCAGCGCGACCTGGGCAGTATGGCCAATGAATTGGGCGGTGTCCGCGACCTGTTCGACAATCGCATCCAGTTCTCGAATGCGCTCAGCCAGATGGCCGACTTCTTCGGCTACCCTGCCGTCTATGTTCTGAATGCCGAAGGCGAGGTCATGGCACAGGGTGTGGCACCCGACGCGCCGCCCTATGTTGCACCGTCTCGCGATGCCCTGGATCAGGCCTCCGCAGGCGGCGATATGCCGTTGGCGGTGACCGAGAACCCCGATGTGATCCGCACCCTCTATCCGCTGCCTGACTATGGCGACGCCTATCTGTACGTCGTGCGACCGCTGGCCCCCGGCCTGGTCGAGCGGATGCGGACCTCGACTGAGTCCATCGCAGGTTACCGTCAGGCCGAGGAGAGCCGTGCCCGGATCCAGGCGGCCTTTGCGCTCAGCTATCTGGAGACGGCGCTGCTGGTCCTGGTCGGGGCGGTGTGGTTGGGGATGTCGGCGGCCAGCGCGATCTCGGCCCCCATCGGCCGATTGGTAAAGGCGGCGGATCAGGTCGCGGCCGGGGACTTCACCGTACGGGTCGACTCGGACGGCGCACCCGGCGAGATCGCCGACCTGTCCGAGGCCTTCAACCGCATGACCGGCGACCTGCAACACCAGCAGGCCGCGCTCAAGACCGCCAGCGAAGACGCCCAGGCACGCAGTCTGTTCATCGAGACCGTGCTGTCGGGTGTCTCTGCCGGGGTCATCGGTCTGGACCGGCGCGGCCGGATTTCCGCGATCAACGACAGCGCCCTGCAACTGCTCTCGGTCGCCGAGGCCGACGTTCACGGCAAGCTGCTGCGTGACGTGGCTCCCGAACTGTCCGAACTGGTCGGTCGGGTCGAGGCCCATATCGAAGAGGACATCGACGTCGCGCGCGAGGGCGAGACGCGACGCCTGCGCGTCCGCATCGAGGGCGGGCAGGGCGGCGAAATGGTCCTGACCTTCGACGACATCACCCGGCTGGTCGTGGCCCAGAGAAACGCCGCCTGGCGCGACGTCGCCCGCCGGATCGCCCACGAGATCAAGAACCCCCTGACCCCGATCCAGCTCTCGGCCGAGCGGCTGAAACGCAAATTCCGGCCGGGCATCACCGAGGACGTCGAGATCTTCGATCGCTGCACCGACACCATCATCCGTCAGGTCGGCGACATCGGCCGGATGGTGGACGAGTTCTCGTCCTTCGCCCGGATGCCGACCCCACGCTTTACGGCTGTGAACATGGCCGAACTGCTGCACGAAGCCGTCTTTGCCCAGCGCGTCGCGGCCCCCGATCTGGAGGTCGAGCTGGTCGAGCCCCTGCCGGTCGCCAAGGGTCGCGCCGACGGCCGGATGATCGGCCAGGCCCTGGCCAACATCCTCAAGAACGCCGGCGAGGCGGTGGCGGCGCGGCGTCTGGCCACGCCGGCCGAGGCCGGTGCCGTGGCCATCCGTGCGCGGCTGACCGTCGAAAACGCCATCGCGACCTTCATCATCGAGGACGACGGCAAGGGCCTGCCGACGCGCGACCGCGACCGCCTGACCGAGCCCTATGTCACGACACGCGAAAAGGGCACCGGCCTCGGCCTCGCCATCGTCAAACGCATCTGCGAGGACCACGGCGGCGAGCTGAAACTGTCAGATGCCGACACGCTGAACGGCGCGAAAATTTGTCTGATCTTCCCCCTCAACCCCAATGCAAGGACCACGGCGGGCGCTCTCCCGACCGGCGTGGTCGCGGCTGAATAGAGCGAGGCGATATGCGATCCACCGGAGCTGATATTCTGGTCGTCGACGATGAGGCGGACATCCGCGAGCTGGTCTCTGGCCTGCTGGAAGACGAGGGCCACGCCGTCCGCGTCGCCTCCAATGCCGAGGAGGCCTTGGCGGGCATCCGGGCGAGGAAGCCGACCTTGCTGGTGCTCGACATCTGGATGCAGGGCGGCGGCATGGATGGGCTGGAACTGCTCGACATGGTCAAGGCGCTGGACGCCGACCTGCCCGTCGTCATGATCTCTGGCCACGGCAACATCGAGACGGCGGTCAGCGCCCTGAAGCGCGGTGCCTATGACTTCATCGAAAAGCCGTTCAAGTCCGACCGCCTCGTGGTCGTCATTCAGCGCGCGCTGGAAGCGGCCAGCCTGAAGCGCGAGAACCGCCGTCTGCGGGCCCAGGCCTCGGTGCCGACCGGCCTGATCGGCCGCTCCGCCGCCGCCCAGATCCTGCGCACGACGATCGCCAAGGTCGCGCCGGCCAATAGCCGCGTGCTGATCTCCGGCCCTCCCGGCTCCGGCAAGGAACTGGTCGCGCGCCAGATCCACGAGGCCAGCCCGCGTGCGCGCGGCGAGTTCGTCGCCATCTCGGCCGCCGGGATGACGCCCGAACGCCTCGATCTGGAGCTGTTCGGCGAGGAGGGCCACGACGGCCGGCCACGCAAGATCGGCGTCTTCGAGCGCGCCCATAACGGCACCCTGTATCTGGACGATGTCGGCGACATGCCGCGCGAAAGCCAGAGCCGAATCCTGCGTGTCCTGGTCGAACAGCGGTTCCGCCGCGTCGGCGGCGAACAGGATGTCCAGGTCGATGTCCGGGTGGTGACCTCGACCTCGCGCGACCTCAAGATCGAGATCACCGAGGGCCGGTTCCGCGAAGACCTGTTCCACCGCCTGAACGTCGTGCCTATCCGGGTACCGGCCCTGGCCGAACGGCGCGAGGACATTCAGGAGCTGGTGGAGTACTTCATCGACACCCTGAGCGCCTCGCAGGGGCTGCCACGCCGGACCTTGGGCGACGACGCGATCGCGGTCCTTCAGGTCAATCCCTGGCCCGGCAATGTACGCCAGCTGCGGAACAACGTCGAACGCCTGCTGATCCTGGCCACCGGCGACATCGCCGACCCGATCTCTGCCGAGATGCTGCCTCAGGAGGTCGCCTCGGGTTCTTCCGGTGGCGGGGCGGGTGCCGAACGCACCATCGCCCTGCCGTTGCGCGAGGCCCGCGAGGTGTTCGAGCGCGAATATCTGGCGGCCCAGATCATGCGTTTCGGCGGAAATATCTCGCGCACGGCCGCATTCATCGGCATGGAGCGTTCCGCGCTGCACAGAAAGCTGAAGTCGCTGGGCGTGTCGCCCTCGCGCGGCGGCGACGACGAAGAAGGAAGTATCGACTGATGTCGCGGGTCGCCTACGTCAACGGAAACTATCTGCCGCACAGCCAGGCCACGGTCCATATCGAGGATCGCGGCTATCAGTTCGCCGACGCCGTCTATGAGGTCTGGTCGGTGTTCGACGGCCGGCTGGGCGATCTGGACGGGCACATGACCCGCCTGCATCGCAGCCTGACCGAGCTGAAGATCCCGATCCCGATGACGAAACAGGCGCTCAAGCGGGTGCTGGACGAGACCATCCGGAGAAACCGGGTGACCAACGGCATCCTGTACTTGCAGGTCAGCCGGGGCACGGCGCCCCGCGACCACGCGTTTCCGATCGACACCCCGCCCAGCGTCGTCGTTACCGCCAAGCGCATCGACCTGCGCAAGGGCGAGGCCCTGGCCGCCAAGGGCGCGGCCGGTGTCACCCGCCCCGACATCCGCTGGGGCCGTTGCGACATCAAGACCGTGGGCCTGTTGCCCAACGTCCTGGCCAAACAGGCGGCACGCGAAGCCGGTGCCTATGAGTGCCTGATGTACGACGAGATGGGTCTGGTCACGGAAGGCTCCTCGACCAACGCCTGGATCGTGGACGAGAACGGCAAGCTGCGCACGCGCGACACCCAGGCCAACATCCTGCGCGGCGTCACCCGGACCCAGCTTCTGGCCATGATCGCCGAGGAAGGCGTCGAACTGGACGAACGCCCCTTCTCGGTCGAGGAGGCCAAGCGGGCGCGGGAGGTTTTCGTTACCGCGTCGTCCACCTTCGTCATGCCGCTGGTGTCGCTGGACGGAACCAGGATAGGCGACGGCAAGCCCGGCCCGATCGCGACGCGTCTGCGCGAACGCTACATCGACGACACCCGCCGCGACGCGATCTGAGGCCGCCAAGTCCCTGAATAAGCTACCGGGACGGTTGCGGCGGTCGCGAACCCTCGTCTAGGGTGGGCGAGCCGGGCAATCGATCCGGACCCGCGCTCTCCCCGACGCGGCGTAACAAGCAAGAACAGGACAAACCTGCCATGTCGCAAGACAAGCGTCAGAACCTTCAGGACACCTTCCTCAACTCGGTCCGCAAGACCAAGACCCCGCTGACCATCTTCCTGGTCAACGGCGTCAAGCTCCAGGGCATCGTGACCTGGTTCGACAATTTCTGCGTGCTGTTGCGCCGCGACGGCCAGTCGCAGCTGGTCTACAAGCACGCCATCTCGACCATCATGCCCTCGGCCCCGGTCCAGCTCTACGAGCCGGAAGCCGACGAGGATTGAGCGCCAACCGGCGCCGGGTGAACGACATTGTATCCCCGATCTCCGTTAACCCTCGGGCCATCCGCATGCGCCCGCATGCGGGCTTCATGCTCCCAACCGAGGGCCGGATGTCGTGCGCGTGATGCCTTCGGCTTGGCTCACAGGCAGTGCATCACTATCTAGGCAACACGGGCGGATCGTCCGATCCTCGGGTCAAGCCCGAGGATGACGGCGTCTGTGGTAGGCACCGTCGTCAATCATCAATGACAGAGCCTTCTTGACCTCAAAACTGATCGACCATTCCGTCCCGCTCATCCGGGCCATCGTCATCCATCCCGACGGACGCGGCGACAGTTCGCGTCTGGCCGAGGAACGCCTGCAAGAGGCCGTGGGCCTGGCCCGTGCGCTGGATCTTGATGTCCGCGCCGAAGAGATCGTGCGTATCCGCAAGATCACGCCCGCCACCCTGTTCGGCTCGGGCAAGGTCGAGGAACTGGCGGCCCTGGTCCGCGCCGCAGAGGCAGAAGCCGTCGTCGTCGATGACGACCTGACGCCGGTCCAGCAGCGCAATCTGGAGAAGGAATGGGAGTGCAAGGTCATCGACCGCACGGGCCTGATCCTCGAAATCTTCGGTCGTCGTGCCCGCACCAAGGAAGGCCGGCTGCAGGTCGAACTGGCCCGGCTGGACTATGAGAAATCCCGCCTCGTCCGGACCTGGACCCACCTGGAGCGGCAACGCGGCGGCACCGGCTCGACCGGCGGTCCCGGCGAGACGCAGATCGAACTCGACCGCCGCCTGATCGCCGACCGGATCGTCAAGCTGAAGGGCGAACTGGAGGAGGTGCGCCGCACTCGCGGCCTGCACCGGAAACAGCGCCAGAAGGTCCCGTTCCCGACCATCGCCCTCGTCGGCTATACCAACGCCGGCAAATCGACCCTGTTCAACAGGCTGACGGGGTCCGAGGTCCTGGCCAAGGACCTGCTGTTCGCCACCCTGGACACGACCCAGCGGACGATCCGCCTGCCGCAGGGCCGGCCCGCCATCGTCGCCGACACGGTGGGGTTCATCTCCGACCTGCCGCACGAACTGGTCGAGAGCTTCCGCGCGACCCTGGAAGAGGTAGGCGAGGCCGACCTGATCCTGCATGTCCGCGACATCGCCAGTCCTGATTCCGACGCCCAGTCGAAGGATGTCGAGGCGGTGCTGAAACAGATCGAGATTCCCGAGGGCAAGAACCGTCGCATCCTCGAGGTCTGGAACAAGATCGACCTGCTCGACGACGACACCCGCGAGACCATCCTTGGACAGGCCGAACGCCTGTCGGTCGAGGGTCGCGCCGTCGCCGTCTCGGCCTGGACGGGTGAGGGGATCGAGACCCTGCGCCAGCGGATCACCACCCTGATCGACGATGATCCCGAGACCGAGTTGATCCTGTCGCCGTCACAGGGCGAGGCCCTGGCCTGGCTCTACGAGCATGGACGGGTCACGGGCAGGGATACCGATGAGGAGGGCCGCACCCACCTGACGGTCCGCCTAGCGCCTCAGGCCCTGGGTCGGTTCGAGCGACAGTTCCAGGGCGTCTGAAACGGGGCCTCAGGCCTTGGCGGCCAGAACCACTCCGACCAGTACCGCGACCCAGTGGACGCTGGCGGCGGCGACCACGTGGCCGTGCCAGATGGCGCGGAAATACTTGAGCCGCTTCTGCACGTAGAACAGGACGCCGGTCGTATAGACGAGGCCGCCGATGCCGAGCAGCAGCAGGGCGACCCAGGATCCGTGCGCCAGCATGGGCTGGAAGGCGATCAGCACCAGCCAGCTCAGGGCGATGTAGATAGCGACCCAGAAGCCCTTGCCGAGGCCCGGCAGGAACAGCTTGCCCAGCGCCCCCAGCGTCGCCAGCCCCCACACTGCCCCGGTCATAGCCCAGGCCCACGCGCCGGTCAGGGTGTGGGTGGTGAAGGGCGTGTAGGAGGCCGCGATCATGAGGAAGATGCCGGCGTGATCCAGCCGTCGCATGATCGGCTGGAACCGGGGCGCGGCGAAATTGTACGCGGTCGAGAACCCCAGCATGGCCAGCAATCCGGCGGCATAGACGCTGGTCGCCGCGATCAGGCCGACGTCGCCGCGCGACACCGACAGGCCCAGCAGCACCCCGCCGCCGAACAGGGCCAGGGTCAGGCCTGTCAGGTGGACAATCAGGTCCGCCAGCCGAGCACCCGACGTCGGATAATGGGCCGAGATCCGGAAGATGTCTCTCATGTCCGCCATGTCGAGCCGGTCGTTGGAAGGTGTGCGTCAACCTAAGACCGGATGGCCGTCGATCAAGGCGTCACGATGTCGCCTGACATGACGTCAGGCCCGGGCCGTCCTACTTGTGTGCCTCAAGATACCCGATCAACCGGCTCATGTTGTTGATGTAAAGCCCGGTCGATATTCCAATTGGCCCGGTCGGTTCGGTGAACGGTGAGGTGTCCCATTCGTCGCCGACCTGACCACGATCGACGAAGCCGGGCGGCGGTGCCGGCGGGCCGTCGCCCCGATAGGGATGGCTGGTAGTGCGCAGTTCCAGCGGCCAGTAGCCCTCGGTGTTCAACTCGCCGATCAGCACGGCCGCATCGTTGGCCGACTGGGTCCGGGCCGCCGTGATGTTCAGATCCGACCCGCCGACCGCTCGCGTGACGACATAGCGGGGCAGCAGAGAGGGTGCGCGCCCCATCAGCACCGAGGCCGCCGTCGCCGCCTCGGTGGACAGGGCCGCCGTCCGGTCGAACCGCGCACGCAGGGCCGGCACATCGACCCGTTTCTCGGCGCGGGTGTCGCTGGTGTTGAAGTCCGACCAGTATTCGCCGTTCTGGGCGTTCGAGCCCCGCCGGTGCGTTCCGATCAGCCGAGCTGTGCCAGGTTCGTAGTTGCGATAGAAGTTCAGGCCGCTGGCCGGTCGCTTGTCCGCAGGGATCTCGACACTGGCGAGCCAATCGATCGCCTCGGGGATGCGCGCCAGATATTTTCGCTCGCCGGTCTGGCCATAGTAGTCGAGCAACTGGCCGATCGCGGCCGCCGTGCCGTGGGGCGTAATCGCCGCCGGTTCATAGGTCCGTGCGCCAGAGGGTTTCAGGTCGAGCGTGTACTGCATGGCCCAGCCGGGCGTCGGCGCCGGCTGTTGCAAAGCTAGGATCAACTCCATCGCCTTGACCACGGGCGCCCGCACCCGCTCGTCCTTCAACTGCTGGAGCACCAGCAGCAGGAAACTGATGTTCTCCTCGGCGACCTCGTCGTTCAGGGTGATGAAGCCGGTGTAGTCGGGACGGCCGTGGTTCGAGAACGCGCCCATGCGCGGATATCGCTGCGGCCAGCCGCCGTTCGGATACTGGCTCTCCAGGATGAAATCGACGGCCTTGTCGGTGGCGGCGCGGTACTTCGGATCGCCCTCTTCGAGGTGCAGGCGCAGCAGGAACCGCCCGCATTCGACCGTCGCATGATCGTCGAACGTGGCGTTGCCGTAGTAGTGCTGGAATTCCTCGAGCCGCCATCCGTTCCTGCCGATCGTCTCGTACCAGCGCTTCAGCGACTCCTCGCCCGCCGTGTCGATGATATAGTTCCAGCCGCCCGACGGATGCTGGCCCGCGATCAGGGCGGCCGCCGTGCTCTCGGCCGCCGCATAGTACATCTCGTCGCCAGTGGCGTGCCAGGCGTCGAGGAAGGTCTGGCCCATCTCCGGCGTGCCCGGCGCCTGGGTCCAGATCATCGACGGATAGGCCTCCATCTCACCCCACCGCCGTGAGAAATCGGCGAGATAGGACCAAACATAGCCGCCCCCCACCGCCACCTTGTCGGTCATGAAGCGGGTCGCCTTGGCCATGGCGGCCCTGACCGTCTCGGGCGTCGCCTCCGCCGCGAACGCAGGCACGGCGGGCAGCAGGGGCAGGGCGGCGGCGGTCAGCAGCCAGGTGCGACGGTTCAGCATCTCAGAGGGCCCTGAAGGTGAAGTTCCTGAACCGCGCCTCGCCGTTCCCGGCCGAGTAGATCCCGGGTCTCAGCATCATGAAGCCGTTGCGGACGTTCTGGTTATAACCGGACACCTCCATATGCCGGTCGAACCGCCGCCAGGTCACCCCGTCCGCGCTGCTGTCGAAGAACAGCACATTGTAGGCGTTGGTCATCCGCAGATGCATCTTCGTGCCGAACGGATTGGCCGGGCGGCCGCGCTCGATCCCGTACTGGTGGGTCACGAACCGGTCCTTGTCGAACCCGACCCCGGCATAGAGTTCGCGGTCGTAGAACATGATCAGCCCGGCGGTGACGCCCGGATCGACATCGATCTCGCAGGTGATCTCATAGGCCTGATCGCCCTGCACGAAGGTCAGGGGCGAGCAGGACGAGGGCGCTGTGCCCTTGGCGCGCATGTGAAGGACGCCGTTCTCGCGGCGCAGCCGGGACTTTTCCTCGGCTTCCGGCGCGTAGAAGCTCCATTGCAGGCCGAACTTGTCGGTCGAGAAGTCGTCAGACAGGGCCATGCCGTGGGGCACGGCCTCGCCGCCTGCGGGCTTGGGCAGGGGGGCGGCCAGGTCGCCGCCCTTGGCCCGGAACCAGCCGTCCCCGGTCCATTCGATGGGATCCAGCAGAGCCTGCCGCCCCAGGGTCCAGTAGGCGTTCTCGTAGCCGTGATAGACCATCCACCAGTCGCCTGCCGGGCCCTCGACCAGAGTCGCATGGCCGCGCGACCACCACTTCTCGGCTCCTGAGGCGGTCCGAACGATCGGGTTGGCGGGATCGTCTTCCCACGGCCCATGGACCGACTTCGACCGTGCGACGATGACCATATGGCCGGTCGGCGGGCCCGAGGTGCCGCCCACGGCGGTGATCATGTAGAAATACTCCCCGTGCCGCATGACCTTGGGGCCCTCGGGCGAGAAGCTCTCGACGATCCAGTTTTCCGGATAGTGCCACGGGTCATAGACGTGCTTGATCTCGCCGACCGTGGCCATGCCGTCGTCGGTCAGTTCGACCATGTCGCCGCCCGACAGGAACAGGTAGCGCTTGCCGTCCTCGCCGACGATGTGGCCCGGATCGATATGGGCGGGCAGTTTCAGATCGACCGGATCGGACCACGGCCCCTCGATCCGGTCGGCCCAGATCACATAGCTGGAGCGATAGTCGGGGAAGCGGGCGGGGATGTAGACGAAGAACCGGCCGTCATGTTTGCACAGCTCGGGGGCCCACACCGAGCCGATGTTCCTGGTCAGGGCCGCGACCACTGGTTGCCAGTTCACCAGGTCCCGGGAATGCCAGATGTGGATGCCCGGCACCGACTCGAACGACGAGAAGGTCATGTAGTAGTCGTCGCCGTCCTTCAGGATCGACGGGTCCGGGTGATCGCCGGCGAGGATGGGGTTGAGGAAGGTCCCGTTTCCGAGGTCAGCCTTCCTCTGGTTCTCGATTCCGCGCGCCCATTTCATGTGGGACCACTCGCGTCCGAGCGGCGCGGCCTCCTCATTTGTCTGCGCAACGGCACGCCCTGAGGACACAGCCGACATGGCCACTCCGCCCAGAAAAAGGGAGAGCGAGGAACGTCTGGTAAGCGGTGTCATTTTGGTGCGAAACTGCTGTGACGCGGCGGTACTGGGCATCGGGATCACTGGATTTCCTCTGACCACTCTGCGGCGGTCTCTAGGCGCGGGCGGGCCCGGCGGATGGAGCGAATAGACATGACTGCGAGTGGGAAAGCTAGATGCGTCTGAGTTTTGTGGCGATCATCGCGGGTCTGGCAGTGATGCTGGTCGGGGGCGCGCAAGCCGCCGAGACCGGGATTCTGGCTGGATGGCGCGCGCCCCGGATCGACTTTTCGCATGCCGGATATCGGGGCGGCGGCGTGGCCCCCCCGGTACAGCCCGCGACCCTGATCGTCGAGCCGGCTCCCGGCGACGACACCGACCGGATCATGGCTGCCATTCGCATCGTCGAGCAGATGTCGGCGGACTCCCAGGGTCATCGCGGCGTGGTCCAGCTGGCTCCGGGCGACTTCGAGATCGCCGGCCAGGTTCGCATCGAAGCGAGCGGGGTGGTGCTGCGCGGGGCCGGGGCGGGCGAGGCCGGCTCCGTGCTGATCGCCACCGGCCATGACCGCCGCGCCCTGATCGCCATCGCGGCGACTGATGAGGCCGTCGTCGCGGGGGACGTCGAACACACCATCGCCGAGGCCCCTGTCGGGACCCGTTCCGTCACCCTCGACACCGTCGCCGGCCTGCGGGTCGGTGATGCCGTCACCGTGACGCGACCCAGTACGGCCGACTGGATCACCCACCTGGGCATGGACGCGTTTCAGGGTTGGCGGCCCGAGGGGCGACTGAACTGGAAGCCAGGGTCGCGCGACATCGTCTGGGATCGCCGGATCACGGCCATCGACGGTCGGACCGTGACGCTCGACGCCCCCTTGACCACGGCCATCGAGGCGGTCTGGGGCGGCGGGGTTCTGCGCAAGGGTCCGTCGGCGGCCCGGTTGAGCGAAGTCGGGGTCGAGGGGCTGAAACTGGTTTCCGCCTCCGATCCCGCCCGTCCGCTGGACGAGGACCATAGCTGGTTCGCCATCGCCGTGGACCGCGCCGAGGATGTCTGGATCCGCAACGTCGCGGCGGAGGGCTTTGCAAGCTACGTCGTCGATCTGGGCGCGACCAGCCGCCGGGTGACGGTCCAGGACGTCTCGGCGGCCCGGCCGGTGTCGGAGCTCGGCGGCCTGCGTCGCCGCGTCTTCTACACCGCCGGGCAACAGGCGCTGTTCGTGCGCTGCGACAGCCGCGACGGCATCCACGACTTCGCCTTGGGGCACACTGCAGCTGGGCCGAATGTCTTCCTCGACTGCACCGCCATCGACGCCCACGGCGATTCCGGTCCCCTCGAAAGCTGGGCCTCGGGGGCCCTGTTTGACGGCGTCAAGGTGCGCGGCGGCGGCCTCAACCTCACTCACCGGGGACGCGATGCCCAGGGCGCGGGCTGGTCCGCGGCCAACTCCCTGCTGTGGAACTGCGAGGCGACGGAGGTCGATGTCCGCAGCCCGCCGGGCGCGCTAAACGCCGCCGTCGGCTGTCGCGGCGAGGTCTCCGGCGACGGCGTGATCGAGGATCCCCGCATCCAGCCCGGTCGCGACTTCTATCGCGCCACGCCGCAGCAGCCGCCAAGCCTCTACCGCGCCCAGTTGGAGACCCGGCTGGGCCCTGCCGCCCTTGCCGCGCTCGCGCCCGTAACCTTGTCCCCGGTACCCCCGAATGCCCGGCGTCTGACCGAGGCCGAGGTCGTGGCCTATGCCCGCACGGCCCACCCGACGGCCGAGAGCCACCCGCTGACCATCGTCGACGGCCAGTTCGTGATCGACGGCCGGCCAGCCTGGCGGCGTGTCCTGGGCTTCTCCTTCTTCCAGGCCCAGATGGTGCCCGCCCTGGCCCCGGCCTTCGGCCCTGCCCTGACCCGGTTCGCTCCGGGGCTGGAGGGGGGCGGCCTGACCGACGACCTGCCGGCCCTGGCGGCCTCGTTGAACACCGGCGACGTGGTGTCCCACAACTACGGCCTCTGGTACGACCGGCGCCGCGTCGATCATGACTTCTACGGCTCGCCGGACCAGAAGGACGGAGAGGTCTGGGGCCCCTTCATGGAGCTTCCCTGGGCCCGCAGCGGAACCGGCCGCGCCTGGGACGGGCTCAGCCAGTACGACCTGACCCGCTTCAATCCGTGGTTCTTCGACCGCATCCAGACCTTCGCCGACCTGGCGGCGCAGCGGGGCGTGGTCCTGTATCACCAGATGTACATGCAGCACTGGCTGCTGGAGAGCCGGTCGCACTATGTCGACTTCCCGTGGCGGCCGATGAACGCCATCCAGGCGACGGGCATGCCGAACGAGGTTCCGGCCGCCACCGTGTTCTGGGACGTGTCCGACCCAATGCGTCGCGACCTTCACCGACTGTATATCCGGCATACCCTGGATGTGCTGAAGGACCGCCCCAACGTCGTCATCGGTCTGGATCCCGAATACACCGGGCCCCTGGAGTTCACCCGCTTCTGGCTGGACACCATCGCCGCCTGGGAGGCCGAAACCGGAACGTCGCTTCACGTCGTGCTGGAGGCGCCGAAGCATCAGGTCGATGCCGTACTGGATGATCCGGTCCGGTCGCGCATCGTCGACGGGATCGAGATCCATCACTGGGCCTATCGCCCGGACGGCAGCCTGTTCGCCGTCGTCGGCGGGATTAACAAGGCACCGCGCGAACAGGTCGACGCGATCGCGAGGCCCGAAGACCTCGTCGGCGTGGCGGAGGCGGATGTCGGCGCCGCGCGTCAGGCGCTTTGGCGGTCGACGCCGGAGATGCGCTATCGGCTCTATCGCGAGTACCGCGACCGGCGCGGCGGTCTCGTGGTCGTCGGGGCCGAGGACGTCTGGCCGGGCCTCAGCCGTGCCGTCGAGCAGATCGTCCCGGCGACGGTTCGCGAGACGATGCGGTCAGTATCGGGCCCGGTCACCGAGACCGCCAAGGCATGGAGCCTCGGTGCAGGAGGCGGGGCGTCGTTGACCTACAGCCTGGACGGTGGCGTCGTCACCCTCTCGCAACCGCTCGGCGACGCGGCGAGAGCCGTCTGGATCGGGGAGGACGGCACTCCGCTCGAGGCCGCGCTAGCCGCCGGAACCACGACGCTGACTCCGCCGCCGGCCATGGCGGGGCGACCCGTTGCGGTGTGGATCAGGCCGGCGATCTGATCCGTCGGTCAGGCCGAAACGTCAGCGATCCGCTCGGCCTTGAGCAGGGCCCGAATGGGGGCCCAGGCACCCCGGTGGGCGGGGCAGGGGCCCATGGCCTTCAGCGCCGCCTGGTGGATCGGCGCATTGTAGCCCTTGTGGCTGGCGAATCCGTATCCGGGATAGGTCGCGTCCAGCTCGACCATCAGCCGGTCGCGCGCGGTCTTGGCCAGGATGGAGGCCGCCGCGATCGACAAGGACAGGCCGTCGCCGCCGATCACGGTCTGGACCTCGCAGGGCAGCTTGAATCGGTAGTTCCCGTCCACCAGGGCCGCCGCGACCGGCTGGCCCAGCCCCTCGACCGCGCGGCACATGGCCAGGCCCGTGGCATGCAGGATGTTCAGCTCGGCGATTTCCTGGACCGAGGCGAAGCCGACGGCCCAGGCGACCGCGCGCGCCTTGATCTCGATCTCCAGCGCCTCTCGCCGGGCATGGGTCAGGGCCTTGGAGTCGTCGATGCCCGGGGGCACGTCACCGGGGTTCAGGATCACCGCCGCCGCCGAAACCGGCCCGGCCCACGGCCCGCGACCCGCTTCGTCCACGCCACAGACGAGCCCGCCCGCCGACTGGGCCAGCAGGGTCTCCAGCGTCAGCGTCGGAAATGGTCGCGCAGGCGTCTTGGGTTTGCGGGTTGTCGGAGCCTTCGGGGCATTCATGGCTCGCCCATCGCACGAACTTCCTCGCAGCGAAAGCAGGACGAGACGTGATCGTTGACCATGCCGGTGGCCTGCATGAAGGCATAGACGATCACCGGTCCGCAGAAGTTGAACCCGCGTTTTTTCAACGCCTTGGCCATGGCGACCGAGGCATCGCTCTGGGTCAGTCCAACGGGGCTGCCCTGCACCGGCCGACCGTCCACGAACGACCACAGCCAGGCGGAAAAGTCCTCGCCGCCGTCGCGCATGTCCAGCCAGACCTGCGCACCCCGGATCGTCGCATCGATCTTGGCCCGCGAGCGGATGATGCCCGGATCGGCCAGCAGCCGTGCCCGGTCGATGTCGTCGTAGCGGGCGACCTTTTCAGGATCGAAACCGTCGAAGGCGGCGCGCAGGGTCTCGCGTTTCCTCAGGATGGTGATCCAGGCCAGCCCCGCCTGAAATCCGTCCAGTGCCAGCTTTTCCCACAGGGCCCGGGCATCATACTCGGGCACCCCCCATTCGGTGTCGTGATAGGCGACATAGAGCGGGTCGGTCCCGCACCAGGCGCAGCGATGGATCGGAGTCATGGAACCTCTGCGAAGGCACGGACCGGAAAGGTCCCGAAACCGGTGATCTTGGGTGGCGCGGCGCTGAAGCGGAAACCGTGGTCAGGCAGGGCCTCGAGGCCACGCATGTGTTCGACGATCGCGATGCCCGCGCCCAGCAGCACGGTGTGGACCGGCCGGGCCTTGCCGCGGGTGTCGTCGATATTGTGGGAATCGATGCCGACCAGTGTCGCCCCGGCCTCGACCAGATATCGCGCCGCCTGTTCCGTCACGAACGGATGGTCCTCGAAATAGGCATCGGTCCGCCAGTGTTGATCCCAGCCGGTATGGATCAGCACGGCCTTGCCTAGAAGATCCAGACCACGGAACGCCTCGACATCCACAGCCTGGATGTCTTTTGCCCTGACGGTGACACCCGGCAGACAAACCAGGCGCTCAAGAGGCAGGGCGCTCAGGTCGTCGCCGTCCGCGTAGCGGTGGAAGGGGGAGTCCAGGTAGGTTCCCGTATTCCCGACCATGTCGATCCGCCCGATCTGGAACTCGGCCCCGGCATCATAGTTTCCGCGCGACGCTTCGCGGCTGAGGTGGTCGCAGATCAGTGGCGCGGGCAGCCCCTTGTAGGTGATCATCCCGCCTTCGATCGTGTGGCTCAGGTCCAGCAGTCGCATGGGCTCTCCGATGGGTGCGGGCGCGGATGGCATGTCTGGCTCGAGGATTCGAGTCATCCGGGGCTTCAGCCATCCCTCATCCTATCGCCGTCATGTTCGGAAAGTCGTGGTCGTCAGGAAAAATCTGGCACAGGATCGGCTCGGGGAAGACTTGGGGAAGCGCCGCCATGACGATCAGGATCTGGACCGCCGTCGCGATGATCGGTGCCCTGCTGGCCGGGACGGGCGCTCAGGCCCAGACGCCGCCGCAGCCCACACCCGCCGCTGCCGAGGCAAGCCCGGTTTCGCTGGAGGCCGTGGCCCAGGCCATGGACCAGGGCGACATCGCCGCCCTGCGCGTCGCCGCTATGGACCGCGACCTGATCGACCGGTTGCGCGCGACCGACCCCGACACCCTGATCGAATTCCAGCTGGCCCTCGCCGAAGCCTATGAGAATGCCGGCCTGAAGGGCGACGCGACCGCCGCCTACGTGCAGGCCCTGGTCTCCATCCTGCAGTTCCGGGGGCAGGGCCACGTGTCCATGATCGAGCCGCTGGAGGCAGTCGGGCGTCTGGCCACCGAACCCAGCCTGAAGGCCGACTGGTTTCTGAGGGCCTACGAGATCCGTGAGAGCGTCTATGGCGCAAACAATCCGAACCTGGCTCCCTATCGCGCCGAGCTCGACGCCGCCCGCCGCGCCGCCAACCTGAACCCGCTCGGCACCCGCGCGGCCCCGGCGGACGGCGCGTCCAACTTCGACCTGATCGACGTCTACTATGCCACCCACCGGGCCCGGACCGGTCAGCTGACGCCGGCCGGGATGTTCGGCGGAGATCGTGCGCCACTCAGCTTCGGCGTCGCGGAGGTCAGCGTGCCGCGCGACCGCGCGCCGGGGTCCATCCCCCGGCCCTCGATCTGGACCCTGGAGTTCCGGCCCGACCCCAACAAGCACATGATCCTGAACAGCGTGACGCCGGTGACCGACCGCGACGCCTTCTTCAACCGGGTGTCCAGCGTGGTGGCGGGGACCGAGCGCAAGGAGGTCTTCGTCTTCATCCATGGCTACAACACCTCGTTCGAGGGGGCGGCGATCCGCACGGCGCAGCTGGCTGTGGACATGAACCTGGACGGCGCGCCGATTCTCTATTCCTGGCCGTCGCGGGCCAGTCTGCTGGGCTATCAGGCCGATACCCGCGCCGTGGCCGACAGAGCCCTGCTGAACGAGGTCGCCGACTTCCTGACCGACGTCGCCAATCGCACGGGGGCCGGGCGTGTCCACCTCGTCGCGCATTCGATGGGAAACCGGGTGCTGGAGCGGGCGCTCGACGTCATCGCCGCCCGCACGCCGGGTCGCCCCCCTATGTTCAACGAGGTGGTCTTCGCCGCCCCCGACGTCGGGGTGGACGAGTTCGAGGCGACCTTCCCCCGCATCCTGCCGACCGGCCAGAGGTTCACCCTCTATGCCTCCCAGCGCGACCGGGCGCTGCAGATATCGCAACAGATCAACCGGATGCAGCGCGTCGGCGATGCCCGCAACGTCGTGGTCCGCGAGGGTCTGCAGACCGTGGACACCACCTCGGCCTCGGGCGGCCTGCTGGGTCACGACGACTTCGCCGGCAGTGCCCTGGCCGACTTCCGCGCGGTGATGTGGCTGTCGCTCGCCCCCGAACGGCGCTGTGTGCTGGAAACCGCCGAGACCGCCGGCCGTCGCTACTGGGCCTTCGGCGGCGGCTGCCCGGAACAGGAGTTCGTCGAGGACACCCAGACCGTCCGCGCCGACGGCTCGATCGAAAAGGCCCTGGCCCGGCTCGACGACGATGCGTCCAAGGCCGCCGCCCTGGCTCGCGACGCCCTGATCCGCAAGCGCGAGCGGCTGGCCGTCATGTTCGGCCTGGCCGCGCCTACGCCTCGGGCGACTGCCACTCCGGCATCCAGTCCGGCCGCCACGCCCGCGCCGACACCCCGTCGATCGTCAGCTCGCCCTGCGACCGGTCGAGCCGCATCAGTCCGATCGCCGCGTTCGTAGCGCCGCTCAGCACCTCGCCCGCGCGCCGTTCGCCGCTCAGCACCTCGGCCCCGAAGGTCGGGGTAGGGCCGTCGAAGGCGAGCGGCAGCATCCGGTTCTTGATCGTCCCGCGCCGCTTCATTCGCGACGTCGTCTCCTGACCGACGAAACAGCCCTTGGCGAAGTCGATCCCGTTCAGCAGGTCGAGGTTGGCCTCGATCGGATAGGTGCGGTCAGACCCGGCGTCCGCAAACGGGTCGGGTACGCCGAGCGCCAGCCGATGCGCATCATAGTCGGCTTTGGTCGCCGTCACCGTGGCGACGCCGCCGTACCCCCGTCCGCCGAGCGCGCTCAGCCGCGGATCGACCACGAATCCCGGCGCCACCTCAGGCCAACTGGCGAAGACTGCGCTTTCGTCGGAGGTGACCTCCACCTGCGCGCGCAGCCGATACATCGACAGTCGCTGGACCAGGGCCTCGCGCCGCTCCGCCGCCACGTCCAGAAGCACCGAATCCGCCTCACCGATCAGGAACAGGTCGAACAGCAGCCGTCCCGGCGGCGACAGCAGGGCCCCGAACCGCACATCGCCGTCCTCCAACGTCTCGACGTCCTGGGTCAGCAGATTGTGCAGGAACGGCCGGGCGTCTGGCCCGGCGACCCGGATCAGGGAACGACTGTCGAGGCGGGCGATGTGCGTCATCGTCGCTAGATAGGGCGACCCGGCCCGATACGCGAGGAC
>NZ_JAEMRD010000079.1 GCF_016463485.1 Brevundimonas sp. | reverse complement strand
TTGCAGTCGCGATCACAGTTGGACCCGGGGAAGACGATGACGGCTGCGCTCATGGGCCGGGCGTCTAGCAGGGTTCGCGCGCGCTGTCAGCGCACTTGGGCGAGAAGGTCGCTCAGGCCGCCGCGCGCATCGACGAACCCTGCCACCCGCCTTCGGCCCGTGTCGACAGATGGAAGCGGCCGATCGACTGGCTGAGAACTTCCGTCTCCTGGGACAGGGCGTGACTGGCGGCGGTGGTTTCCTCGACCATGGCGGCGTTCTGCTGGGTGACCTGGTCCATGTGGCTGACGGCGGTGTTGATCTCGCGCAGCGCCGTGGCCTGTTCCTGGCTGGCCGCGGCCATCTCGGAGATCAGTTTGCCGACGTGGACGACGCGCCCGGCGATCTTGTCGAGGTTGGCGCCGGTCTGACGCACCAGATCGACGCCCACCGAAACCTGACGGCCGGAGTTCGAGATCAGGGTGTTGATCTCCTTGGCCGCACCGGCCGAGCGCTGGGCCAGGGCCCGCACCTCGGAGGCGACGACCGCGAAGCCGCGACCCGCGTCGCCGGCGCGGGCGGCTTCAACGCCTGCATTCAGGGCCAGCAGATTGGTCTGGAAGGCGATTTCGTCGATCACGCTGATGATCTGGCCCATTTCCTTCGATGAGGCATGGATCGCGTCCATGGCGTCGACGGCCTGACCGACCACGCGGCCGCTGGCCTCGGCATCGTTATGCGCCTCGCCCACGACGTCGGACGCCTGGCGGGCCCCCTCGGCCGAACGATTCACGGTCGCGGTGATCTGCTCCAGGGCCGCGGCGGTCTCTTCCAGGCTGGCGGCCTGCTGTTCGGTGCGGCGCGACAGGTCGTCGGTCGCTTGGGTCATCTCATGGGCGCCGCTGCGGATCGCCGAGGCGTTGCCGTCGACGGACGTCAGGGTGTTTTCGAGCTGGACCACGGCGGCGTTGAAATCGGACTTCAGCTTTTCATAGCCTTCGGGGAAGCGGCTCTCGATGCGGTGGGTCAGGTCGCCGCGCATCAGATGGTCCAGGCCCTCGGCCATGGCGGCTACGACCTGCCTCTGCTGTTCGGCGACGGCCAGCTGGGCCTGTTCGGCCTGACTGCGCCGGACAGCCTGGGCCTCGGCCTCGGCACGGGCACGTTCGACGATCAGGGCCTGCAGGGCCACGACCGACCGGCCCACGGCACCCAGCTCGTCCTTCCGTCCGGCGCTGGTCAGGTCGACGTTGGTCCGGCCCTGCGCCAGGGCCGCCATCTCGTCGTTGAGCACACCGATAGGGGCCACAACCGTCCGCATGGCCTGGCGGTTCAACAGCATGCTCAGACCGATCCCCAGCAGAAGGGTCAGGCCGATCAGGATCTCGCCGCCGAGGACCAGAAAGTCGGCTCGCGCCTTTGTGGCGAGAAGGGTCGCCTCGATCGCCTCCGAGGCGGCCCCGTTGCGATCCTCCAGTTCGGCGAAACTGGCGCTGAAGGCGGGCAGGGCCGCATTGGCACCGACCGGGTCGGTAGCGGCGAGGGCAACGAGTGCTTCGGCTGCGGTGATATACTTTTCCAGCGGTTGCTCGACCGCCGTCAGAACTTCTATGGTTCCGGGGTCCGTAGCGATCGCCTTGTTGTCTGCGATCATGGCCCGGAAATGGGCGGCATGCTCCTGCATCTCCGACCCTATCCCTGCGATCTCTCCAAACCGACCTTGTTCTGCCGCGAGCAGGGCAGCCAGCACATCGCTGTTCAGGGCGTCATGCATCATGTCGCCTTCGAGGTGGTTGCGCATGATCTGCGACGTCCTCGTCGAGTCCGCCAGAGACACGCTCAGCATCACTGCGACCACAAGGCCGACGCCAGAGCTCAGACCGCAAAGGGCCAGAACTGCGTAGCCCGCGAATTTCACCTTGGAGCGGATCGTTGAGAGCATGGGCACCTCCGTGTCTTGCCCCTGTGTACTGCAAGAATCCTAACGACCGTCGCAGTGTACGGTAGGTAAAGGTACGTATTCAGAAACGGGCGTTTTCTTGAGCTGTTTCGCAGATGCTCAGGGGGCGTGGCGGCCGGTCTTGTCGGTGCGTGCCACATCCAGAATGGATCGCCGACCCCATGAAGTCTCTATTTCGGGTAACTGCATCAGTTGCAGTAATTATCATGTCGTCATCGACGGCGGCCTTCGCCGCAAGCCAGGACGACGTTTCCGGAGCCGGGTCCGATGGACCGGTCTGGCAGTTTCAGTCCGCCTACACTGCCGACGTTATCGGCGTGGTTCACGGCATCGACACCCCGGCCGGGCGCTTCCTCGACAATTTCGACGCTTCGCTGGACGGCGATCTGGAGCGTCAGTTCGGCTGGCGCGGGGCCCGCGTCCACTTCAGCCTTCTGGCCAACGGCGGCGGTGAGCCGAACGCCGTCGCCGGCACGCTTCAGGGCTATGACAATATCGAGGTCGGCTCCCAGGGCGTGCGCCTGTACGAAGCCTGGATCGAACAGGATCTGGCCGACGGCCGCGCCTCGATCCTGGCGGGGCTCTATGACGTCAACAGCGAGTTCTATGTCACCGAGGCCTCCGACCTGCTGATGGCTCCTCCGTTCGGGATCGGGTCGGAACTGGCGGCGACGGGGCCGAACGGCCCGGCGATCTTCCCCTCGACCTCACTGGCGGCGCGGATCCGCATCGGATCGACGGACCGCTTCCATGTTCAGGCCGCGGCGGTGAATGCCCGGGCCGGGACGATCGGCGACGACGGCGGCGTCGACACCACGATCCATGACGGCGTCCTCTATCTCGCCGAGGCGGGCTGGGCAGGTCCGTTGCGGATCGTGGTCGGGGCCTGGCGCTATGGCGAAGGCCAGGAGGATATCCGAGACACCCTGCCGGGCTGTGACCCGGCGCTCAGCGACGCCCAGGGAGCCTATCTCGTCGCGGAAGGCACCGTGTTCGAGGCCAAGGACGCCCCCGCGGTTCGCGCCTTCCTGCGGCTGGGCCTGTCGGACGGCGACACCACCGACTTCAAGGGCGGATGGCAGACCGGCCTGCGCGTCGATTCCGTCTTCGACGGCCGTCCCGACAGCGCCTTTTCGATCGGCTTTCACCAGGGGCTGCTGTCCGACAAGTCCAAGGCCAACGCCCGGGACGCCGGCACGGCGTTCGGCGACGCCGAGGGCGGCATCGAACTGACCTATGCCGACACCCTGGGGCCGTTCACCCTCCAGCCGGATCTGCAGTGGATATACAACCCCGGCGGCGACAAGGACCGCGATCCGATCCTGACCGCAGGCCTGCGCCTCACCTTCACGCTCAGATAGGGCTTTAGCCCCGGTTCTCGTAAGTCGCGGTGATCGTGGCCTTGGCAAGGGTGTGGAAGAACAGGTTGAAGCCGAACACGGCCCCGGAGTTGTCGGGCGTGACGTCTAGCGTCTCCACGTCCACGGCGAAGACCGTGAAGATGTAGCGATGGGGTCCATGTCCCGGAGGCGGTGCGGCCCCCCCGAACCCGGCCGGGCCATAGTCCGTCCGCCCCTCGACCGCGCCGGAAGGGACGGGTCCGCCTGTCGCGATCTCGCTGACGTCGGCCGGGATGTTCGCCACCGTCCAGTGCCAGAAACCCGAACCGGTCGGCGCGTCGGGATCATAGCAGGTGATGGCGTACGACTTCGTCCCCTCGGGCGCACCGGACCAGGCCAGATGCGGAGAGGTGTTCCCCTTGGCCTGCACCTGCGCATCGGGCAGGACGCCGCCGTCGGTGATGTCGTGAGAGGTCAGGGTGAAGGTCATGCGTCGCTCCGTGGGTTCGGCGTATGAAATGGCTATCGCCGCCGGCGGTTGCTAGGCGACCTCGATCCGGTAGCTTTCGATCACCGTATTGGCCAGCAACTGCTCGCACATCTTCTTCGCCTCGGCCTGCGGGTCATCGACACCGTCGAGGTCGAACTCGATCAGCTTGCCGACGCGCGCATTGGCGACACCGGCCCAGCCGAGCCCCTTCAGCGCGCCTTCGACGGCCTTGCCCTGGACGTCGAGGACGCCGGGTTTGAGAAAGACGTGAACCTTGATCTTCGCCATCAGTGCAGACCCCCCTGAATCACCGTCGGCATATCCTTCATGATGCCCAGGCGCCGTGCCACCTCGGTATAGCTCTCGATGACGTTGCCCAGGTCGCGGCGGAACCGGTCCTTGTCCATCTTCTCACCCGTCAGCGTGTCCCACAGGCGGCACGAATCGGGGCTGATCTCGTCGGCCAGGATCACGCGGCTGAAGTCGTTTTCCCACACCCGGCCGAACTCGATCTTGAAGTCCACGAGGGTGATGCCGACCGCGCCGAACATGCCGCACAGATAGTCGTTGACGCGCTGGGTCGTGGCCAGGATGTCGTCCAGCTCGGGCCCGGTGGCCCAGTTGAAGGCGGTGATATGCTCTTCGGTCACCATCGGATCGTTGAGCTCGTCCTTCTTGTAGTAGAATTCGATGATCGAGCGGGGCAGGGGGGTGCCCTCTTCCTGGCCAAGGCGCGTGGCCAGCGAGCCGGCGACGACATTGCGGCACACGACCTCCAGCGGGATGATCTCGACTTCACGGATCAGCTGTTCGCGCAGGTTCAGCCGCTTGATGAAGTGGTTGGTGATGCCGATGCCGTTCAGACGGCTCATCACGAACTCGCTGATGCGGTTGTTGATGACGCCCTTGCCCTCCAGCTGGGCCTTCTTCTCGCCGTTGAAGGCGGTGGCGTCGTCCTTGAAATACTGGATCAGGGTGCCGGGCTCGGGCCCTTCGTAGAGGATCTTGGCCTTGCCTTCGTAGATCTTCTTGCGCTTGGTATTCATGTCGATGTCTGGCCGTGTCCCGGAGTTGGGACGGTGTGCGCCACCCCGGAAACGAAAATCGCGCAGCCTGCGCAGGGCCTTTGGGCCAGGTCAGGGCGGCGCGATACGGAATCGACGGGCGCAGTAAAGAACGTGGCTGTCCCTTAGCGGAACTGGCCCGGCGATACAAACGAACGGCGCCTTGCGGTGGGCCGGGGTGTGGCGATCCGCACCTTCCTGCGAACCTTTGTCAGTTGCCTTGCGCGCGCGTGCGGCTATAGACCAGCCGTGCGAGACCCAGGCTTTGGTCCGCGACAGGAGCGTTCGACGACCCATGACGACCTTCGACGATCGGGAAAAGGGCTTCGAGTCCAAATTCGCCCTCGATCAGGACCAGGAATTCAAGGCCATGGCCCGCCGCAACAAGCTGCTGGGCCTGTGGGCTGCCGAGAAGATGGGTCTGAGCCCCGACTCCGCCGAAGACTATGCCAAGGCCGTCGTCCGCGCCGATTTCGAGCAACCCGGCGAGGAAGACGTGTTCCGCAAGATCGCCGGCGACTTCAAGGGCTCCGGCATGACCGTCTCCGAGGGCGAAATCCGCTCCAAGATGGACGAACTCGCCTCCGTCGCCCGCGACCAGGTCCGCGCCGGGGAATAGTCCGGACAAGAAGGGGCCGTCCAGGACGGCCCCAACTGACAGGTCCGCTGCTTCAGTGAGGCGTCATCACGCCGTCGATGACGTGGATCACGCCGTTCGACGCATTCACGTCCGTCGCGGTGATCCAGAAGCTCTCTCCGGCGGCGTCATGCAGCCGCAACCGACCACGCCCTGCGTCCACCGCCGTCAGGCGGCCGCCCTCGACCGTCGTCAGGTTCGCAGAACCCCCACCCACACGCACCGCCGTGGCCAGATCGGCCGCGCTGACCCGGCCGGCGACAACGTGATAGGTCAGGATCCGTTGCAGGGCGGCGCGGCGGGCGGGCTGTACCAGGCTCTGGACCGCACCCTCGGGCAGGGTCTCGAACGCTGCGTTCGTCGGCGCGAAGACGGTGAAGGGGCCTGTCCCTGAAAGCGTATCGACCAGCCGCGCCGCCTGGACGGCGCTGACCAGGGTCGAGAAGTTGGGATTGGCGGCGGCGACCGCCACCAGGGTCATGGCCTCGGCATGACGCGCCGGGCGAGCGGCCTGACGCTCATGCGCGCTGACGGGCAGAGCCGAAACGGCGAGGGCGCAGATGGACAATACGCAGGCAGATGGGGCGGCGAGGCGGCGAAACATCGATCTTCTCCTGAATGACCGCCTCGACCACCGGGCGGTTCAGGATCAGCTACTGTTCGCTCAGTATGCCGGATGCGACGGAAAAGATTAAGAAATATCCATATTCGTCGAGCTCGGCCGGGCACGAAAAAGGGCCGCACTCGGGGGAAAGTGCGGCCCTTGCTTCGGGGGCTCGGGGGAAAGCCTCACCCGAAATCTTGCGTCTTGCGCCTCATTAGAATGCAGCAAGACGCATTTGGTTCACTGAAAAAATCAGTCCGGCATCACGACGGTGTCGATGACGTGCACGACCCCGTTCGATTGCATCACGTCGGCCTGGGTGACACGCGAAGTGCCGCCCTTCTGATCGGTCAGGGTGACCGAGCCATCGGCGTTGACGTTGGCCGTCAGGGTGTCGCCCTCGACCGTGGTCAGTTCGACCTTGCCGCCGTTGGCCTGGGCCTGGGCCGTCAGATCGGCGGCGGTCAGGCGACCCGGAACAACGTGATAGGTCAGGATTTCGGTCAGGTCGGCCTTGCCGGCGGGGGCCATCAGGGCGGTACGGGTCGCGACGGGCACCTTCTCGAAGGCGGCGTTGTCGGGCGCAAACACCGTGAACGGACCAGTGCCGCTCAGTGTCTCGGCCAGACCGGCGGCCTGGACCGCGCTGACCAGGGTGGTCAGGTTGGGGGCCTTGGCGGCGTTGGTGACGATGGTGTCGGTCGGGCTCATGGCCACGCCACCGACCATGGATCCACCGGCGGGAGCGGCCGGGGCCATCGGGGTTTCGGTCGCCGTGGCGTCGGCCGGGGCGGGTGTCTCGGCAGGGCTGTTGCAGGCGGCGAGGGCGATCACGCTCATCGAGGCGACCGTCATCATGAGGATGCGGGATTTCATCGGCGTCTTCTCCTGTTCGGCCGCTGCTGTGGGCGGCGCTGATGGAGAGACGGATCAAAGCCGGTAAGGATGCATCCCCGATCACGATTTCGGGTGCGACGCGTGATCGCAGGTGATCGTCAGGCCAGGCCGACGAAGGGTTTCAGCACCGCCCACTGCCCGGCCTTCTCCGCGACCGGCCTGGCATGGGCCGGGCTGGACGAGGGCAGGTCGATCAGGGTGATCTCATGCCGCGCTGCCAGGATACGCCGTCCCAGCTTCGACGCCGTGCTGCCGTTGAACGCCACGGCCTGCAATCCTGGCAGGCTTTCGACCAACCCCACGAGGTCCGCCGCCTCAGGCGACCGAATCGCCGCGTCCAGACTGCCTGCCCGGTCGGCCGAGGCGATCACATCCCACAGGCCGACACCCACGCCCTTCAGCGCATTCAGCCGGTCGGGATAGGGCAGGGCGGACAGATCACGCCCGATCAAGCCGCCGATCAGCCGCCAGAAGGCATTCTGCGGATGCGCATAATACTGTGCCGCCTTCAACGACGCATCGCCGGGCAGGCTGCCGAGGATCAGCAGGCGCGTGCTGTCATCGACGACGGGAGCGAAGGCGCGCTTGGTCAAGCGTCTCCAAAAACCCGCCTGAACACCGTATCCACGTGCTTGGTGTGGTACCCCAGATCGAACAGGGCCTCCAGATCGGCGTCCGCCACGATGACCTCAGGATCCTCCTTCAGGAAGTCGAGGAAATTGCCCTCGCCGCGCCAGACTTTCATCGCGTTGCGCTGAACCGCCGCATACGAATCCTCGCGCGACTCGCCCAGCTGGGTCAGGGCCAGCAGGACCCGCTGCGAGTGGACCAGGCCGCCCAGCTTATCCAGGTTCTTTTGCATGTTTTCCGGATAGACCAGCAGCCGCTCGATCACCCCCGCCAGCCGGTTCAGGGCGAAGTCCAGATGCACGGTCGCGTCCGGCCCGATGCCGCGCTCGACCGAGGAATGGCTGATGTCCCGTTCGTGCCACAGGGCGACGTTCTCCATCGCCGGCACCACCGACGACCGTACCAGCCGCGCCAGGCCGGTCAGGTTCTCGGTCAGGATGGGGTTGCGCTTGTGCGGCATGGCCGACGAGCCCTTCTGGCCCTTGTCGAAGAACTCCTCGGCTTCGAGGACTTCCGTGCGTTGCAGATGGCGGATTTCGATGGCCAGACGCTCGACCGAACTGGCCACGACGCCCAGGGCCGCAAAGAAGGCGGCGTGACGGTCGCGCGGGATGACCTGGGTCGAGACAGGCTCGACCGCCAGACCCATCTGGTCGGCGACATATTGCTCTACCGCCGGATCGACATTGGCAAAGGTTCCGACCGCGCCGGAGATGGCGCAGGTGGCGATCTCTTCCTTGGCGGTGATCAGGCGGCGTTTGGCCCGCTGGAACTCGGCGTGATAGCCGGCCAGCTTCAGGCCGAAGGTCACCGGCTCGGCATGGATGCCGTGGCTGCGGCCCACACAGGGCGTTAATTTGTGCTCCTTGGCACGTGTCTCCAGCGCGGCCAGAACCCGCTCGACGCCCTCGATCAACAGGTCTGACGACCGCGCCAGCTGCACGGCGAAACAGGTGTCCAGAACATCTGACGAGGTCATGCCCTGGTGCAGGAACCGCGCCTCTTTGCCCACGATTTCCGACACATGGGTCAGGAAGGCGATGACGTCATGCTTGGTGGTCCGCTCGATCTCGTCGATGCGGTCGGCATCCCATGCGGCATCCTTCCCCTTGGCCCAGATCGCCTCAGCCGCCTCGACCGGAATGACGCCCAGCTCGGCCATCTTGGTGGCCGCATGGGCCTCGATCTCGAACCAGATTCTGTACTTGGTCTCATTGGACCAGATGGCGACGGCTTCGGGGCGGGAATAGCGCGTGATCATGGGCCGTGCGTGTCGGTCGCGGGTGGCCTTGAGTCAAGCATGGCTTGTGGCTTGGGGCACCAAACTTTGGCCTGTCGCGGTGGCGTGCCGACACGAGTCGGGACTATGGACGACACGCACACACGGGAGCCCCGCCATGGAACTCATCATTGGACCGCGCCGGTTCTCGACCTGGTCGCTGAGGCCCTGGCTGGTGCTCAAGCGGTGCGACGCGGACTTCACCGTGCGCGAGCTCGACTTCAACACCTCCGAAGGCCACGCCGAGATGCTGGCTGCATCGCCGTCCGGCCTGGTGCCTGTGCTCAAGGTCGAGGGCGAGACGATCTGGGATTCGATGGCGATCTCGGTCTGGGCGGCCGAACGCTATCCGCAGGCGAAGCTCTGGCCCGCCGACGCCCACGCCCGCTGGCTGGCTCGATCGGCCGCCTGCGAGATGCACGGCGGGTTCGGGGCTCTGCGCACCCACTGCACCATGAATCCCGATCACCTGATGGTCGGCGACACCCGCTCGCCGCCGCCCGAGAATGAGGCCGTCGCCGCCGACCTGCGTCGGCTGGTCGAGCTTTGGACCGGGATGCGGGTCCGGTTCGGCGCGGGCGGTGATTTCCTGTTCGGCGACTGGTCGGTGCCCGACGCCTTCTTCACCCCCGTGGCCACGCGCATCCGCCACTATCAGATCGATCTCGGCCTCTACGGCGACACCGACGGCGTCGCCCGCGCCTATGCGGACACCCTGCTGGCCCAGCCGGATTTTCTGGAATGGGAGCGGACGGCGCTCGCCGGTTAACCGTCACCGCTCATCGGCCGTTCATGTCACGCCGTTATCTTGAGACCTCAGACGAGGGGAGGACCGGCATGGAACGTGACACACAGACGATCGCCGCTGCTCCTGCGCGCCGCCCTCTGATCCTGAACGTCGGTCTGGCGCTGCTGATCGGCTGCTGCCTGTGCGCCTCGCTGATTGCCAGCGTTTTCTGAGACCTCAGAGGCCGCCGGCCGTCGTCGGCGACGCCGCCATCTCGACCGGCTGGGGCACGATCGGCTGCGGCGGAGGCGCGACATAGTCCAGGCTCATCGGCACCAGGCCCGCGCCCGACGCCACCGCATCCAGGGTGTTCAGCGGCCCGCCGAACATCCGCTGATAGATCCAGTAGGCCGCGACGACCTTTTCCACATAGTCCCGCGCCTGGGGCACATCGATCGTCTCGATCAACAGCAGGGGATCGGGGTTGGGCCCCAGTTTCCTGAGCGCCGACAGCATCGGCCCCGGCCCGGCATTGTAGGAGGCCACCGCCCGCAGCAGGTCGCCCTGGAACTCGGGCCGCGCCAGCATCCGGTTGATGTAGGTCTGGCCCAGACGCATGTTCACGGCCGGGTCCAGCAGCCGGGTCGGACTGGTCACGAAACCCCGGTCGCCGGTCATTTCGGCCGCCGTCCCGGGCATCACCTGCATGAGGCCATAGGCCCCCACGGGGGACCGGGCCGAGGCGTTGAAATCGGTCTCCTTGCGCGCCAGGGCATAGACCAGCGACTTCTCGATGGTGAAGCCGCCCTCGGGTGCCAGTTCGGGCGTAGCGAAGCGGCTGGCGTCGATGGTGCGGACCGACGTGTCGTCGCTCATCACGCGTGGACCGAGCGTCCGGGCCAATGTCAGCCACATCCCCCGCGCAGTCTCGCCGACGGCGGAGCGCAGGCCGGTGGTCAGGGCCTCGCGTGCATCCGAACGGCGCCCGACCTCGAGGAAGGCCACGGTGCGCCGCGCCTGGGCGTCGGACTGGATGAAGCTGTTCAGGGCGCGGGAGTCGCCGCCGGTTTCGCTGAACGACGCCTGCTGGAACCCGCCGCCCTGATAGGGCACGGGCGAATAGGGGCGGAGCCCCTGGTTCTGCACCGGCGGCTCTTCGCCCAACTGGCGCAGCGCCACCTGGCCATAGAAGGTCGCGGGCCACTGGGCTGACAGGCGCAGGAATTCGGTGACCCGGTTCTGGCGGCCGGACTGACCGGCGGCCTTGGCGGCCCAGACCCCGGCCCCGGCGCGAACCCACGGATCCTCGGTCGGATCGGCGGCGACGCGCTCGAAGGCCTGGAACGAGCGGGCATAGTCGCCCATCCGATAGGCCGCGAGCCCCGCCACCCACCAGTCGCCGATCTGGACCCCGGTGACATAGGCGCCGTTCAGGTCGTCATGGTTCAGCATGACCCGCGCCGCCTTGGCCGGATCGTTCTCGGTGTTGCCGCCGCCGGAGACTCCGATCGCTTCGGCCACGCTGGACCATGTCCGGCCGCTGACACCGGCCGGGCGCCGGGGTTCGGCCGCACCGTCGGGCAGGCGTCGAATCGCCAGGGCATAGACCCGCTGTGCCACCGGCAGGTCGGCGTAGTCGTCGAGCCAGGCCGCCAGCTCATCGTAGGTGGCGACATGGTCGGGGTGGAACAGTCGCTCGAACTCGACCTGGCCCAGCAGGACGCGATCATTCGCCTGACGCGCCGAAATACGCGCCAGCTCCAGATCACCGCGACGCAGGGCGTCGAAGGCGGTGGTGTAGCTCAGGCGGTCGGCGTTGCTCAGGGCCTTGGGCTGCCCGTCGTCGACCACGGCTTCGTCTACGGCCGCCTCGCCGGGCACGGCCGAATCGTCAGCCTTCGCACCCGTCGCCACCGCCCCGAAGGCGAAGGCGGCCAGGACTACGGCCAGCGTCGGCGCGAACGTCGCGCGGCGGAAATCATACATAGGCGGCGGCCCCCTCGTGCAACGCGTCTCCCGTCTCGATTCAGGATCAGCGCGTCGGTCTGCGATCGGTCGTCAATCGCTAACTATGCCGCAACACGGCACCGGTCTCAATCACGTGTACGTCAGGGCGCGAACGACAGGGTTAATCCGTGTGCGGCCCAATGTCGCTCCCTGCGTCGCGACCGGCCCCGTCGAGCCGCGCCGCAACCGCCAGAACATCAGCCCACGCCTGCTTCTTGGCCTGTCCCTGCTTGAGCAGGAAAACCGGATTCAGCGTCACCCGCACGGGTGCCGATACATTGCCTTCGCCCAGCCGCCACTCGCGCCAGTCCCCGCGCAGCGCCATCACGGTCTCGGCCGACTTCAGCACCGACCGGGCCGGGGCCGCCCCCAGCAGCAGCACCGCGCGCGGCTTCAGCAACTCCAGCGCCCGCTCCACGAACGGCAGACAGGCCGCCTGTTCCTCAGGCGCGGCGGGTCGGTCGCCGGGCGGTCGCCAGAAGACGGCGTTCATCCGGTAGGCCCGGTCCTTCAGCCCTGCCGCACCCAGCATGGCGTCCAGCAGCCTCCCTGCCTTGCCCGCGAAGATGTCGCCGCTGTCGTCTTCTTCGAGTCCCGGCGCAGCCCCGATGACCAGCAGGTCGGCGTCCGGGGGTCCTCCGCCGACCACGGCCCGCCTTGCGCCCTGCTGCTTCAGCCCGCACCCGTCGAAGCTCGCGGCCGCCGCCATCAGGGCCTCCAGCGTCGTCGCGGCCTGGGCGGCATGGCGGGCCTCGGCGATGCATTCCGAGGCGTTCGGGGCGACTGCGACCGAGGCCGTGGCCTTCAGCACGGCCTTGCGCGGGGCGGGCAATTCGACGTGGGTTCGGTCCACGGCCGCGTCGACGTAGCAGGCCTCGACGCCCGCATCCCGCCAGAAGGCGAGCAGGCTCTCTGCGGCTGCGACGTCGATCGTCTGCATAATATCCCTACTCGCGAGTAGAGATCGGGCTTGACCTCCCTCGCGTCACGTTCTGATAAGCGTATAACCAGTCGAAGGAAACGGGATCAGGATCATGGCCGAGGACACACGCGAGGGCGGCGCCACCAGTGCGCGCCAGGAAGCCATCCTCGACAACCTGCCGCCGCTGGAGGCGCTGCAAGGCGTCGAGCGCGAGGTCATGGAATATGACGTCGTCATCGTCGGCGGCGGCCCCGCCGGCCTGTCTGCCGCCATCCGCCTGAAACAGCGCGCCGAGGCGGCCGGAACCGAGATCAACGTCGCCGTCCTCGAAAAGGCGGCCGAGGTCGGTGGCCACATCCTGTCGGGCGCCGTGATCGATCCCAAGGCGCTGAACGAGCTGTTCCCCGACTGGAAGGAACGCGGCTGCCCGCTGGAGACGCCCGTCACCGAGGACCGCTTCATGGTGCTCGGCCCGGCAGGTCAGGTCAGCCTGCCGATGGCGATGCTGCCACCCATGATGCACAACGACGGCTGCTACATCGCCTCGCTCGGCAATGTCGCGCGCTGGCTGGGCGAACAGGCGGAGGCACTCGGCGTCGAGGTCTATCCCGGCATGGCCGCCAGCCACGTCGTCTGGGAAGAGGAGACGGGTCGCGTGAAGGGCGTCGTCGCCGGCGTCTTCGGCATCGACAAGCACGGCGCACCCACCGGCGACTTCCAGCCCGGCATCGAACTGCACGGCAAATACGTCTTCATCGCCGAGGGCGTGCGCGGGTCGCTCGCCAAGACCATCATGGCCCGCCATGGCCTTGCCAAGGACAGCCAACCGCAAAAGTTCGGCATCGGCCTGAAGGAGCTGTGGCAGGTCCCGCCCGAGAAGCACCGTCCCGGCCTGGCCCAGCACACCACCGGCTGGCCGCTCGACGAGTTCACCGGCGGGGGCAGCTTCCTCTATCACTTCGGCGACAACTATGTGGCGCTCGGCTATGTCGTCCACCTGAACTACAAGGACCCGTTCCTGTCGCCGTTCGACGAGTTCCAGCGGTTCAAGCACCACCCCGCCATCGCCGATCACCTTGAGGGCGGGACCCGCATCTCCTACGGCGCGCGGGCCATCACCGAGGGCGGTTTCCAGTCGGTGCCGAAGCTGGCCTTCCCGGGCGGTGCCCTGATCGGCTGCTCGGCCGGCTTCGTGAACGTGCCCCGGATCAAGGGCAGCCATAACGCCATGAAGACTGGCATGCTGGCCGCCGACGCCGCCTATGACGCCGTCATGGCCGGCCGTTCGGGCGACGAATTGGTCGAATACCAGGCCGCCTATGAGAAGAGCTGGGTCTACAAGGAGCTCAAGGGCGTGCGGAACGCCAAGCCCTATCTGACCAAGTTCGGCACCACCCTGGGCGGGGCGTTCGGTGTGGCGGAGATGTGGTTCACCTCCCTGACCGGGATCACGGTCCCGTGGACGATGAAGCACAAGAAGACCGACGCCGCCTCGACCGAGAAGGCCTCGAAGCACAAGCCGCGCGTCTATCCCAAACCCGACGGCAAGCTGTCGTTCGACAAGCTGTCATCCGTCTTCATCTCCAACACCAACCATGCCGAGGAGCAGCCGGCCCACCTGAAGCTGCTGGACCCGTCCGTGCCGATCCGCGTCAACCTGCCCGACTACGGCGAGCCCGCGCGCCTATACTGCCCGGCCGGGGTATACGAGGTCGTCTATGCCGACGAGGTGGCGAAGACCGATCCGAAATTCGTCATCAACGCCCAGAACTGCGTCCACTGCAAAACCTGCGACATCAAGGATCCGTCGCAGAACATCGTCTGGACCACCCCCGAAGGCGGCGGCGGCCCCAACTATCCGAACATGTAGGGAGCAGGCCGATGGGCAGGGTGCGCGTCGCGGGGTTCGCCGTCTCGATCGACGGTTACGGTGCCGGGCCGGATCAGTCGCTGGAGAACCCGCTCGGCCTACGGGGCCCCGAACTGCACGCCTGGTACTTCCCGACCCGCACCTTCCAGGCGATGATCGGCAAAGACGGCGGCACCGAGGGCGTCGATGACCGCTTCGGCCGCGCCTCCATGGCGGGTTTCGGGGCCTTCATCCTGGGTCGCAACATGTTCGGACCCGTTCGAGGCGACTGGCCCGATGACGTGTGGAAGGGCTGGTGGGGTGACAACCCGCCGTATCACGCCCCCACCTACATCCTGACCCACCACCCGCGTCCGCCCATCGAGATGGAGGGTGGCACCACCTTCTACTTCGTCACCGACGGCATCGAGTCCGCCCTGTCCCAGGCCCGCGCCGCCGCCGGCGACCTCGACGTCAAGATCGGCGGCGGCGTCTCGACGGTTCGACAGTACCTGCTGGCCGGGCACATAGACGAACTGCACCTGGTGATCTCGCCCGTGCTCCTGGGCCAGGGAGAGGCCTTGTTCGCGGGGCTCGACCTGCCGGGGCTGGGCTATCGCGTGACGGAATCGGTCTCGACCGAACTGGCGACGCATGTGGTTCTGACACGGTGAGCGTCGAGGGATAGCACCGAGGCCCTTGCGGCCGGTCGCTAAAGTGGCGACGTTCGCACCATGACCTTCCGAAACCTCCGCCTGTCCCTGCTGTCGTTCGCGGCCATCGGTGCCCTGACCACCGCCGCCTTCGCCCAGGACGCAGCGCCGACCGAGCGCCCCCCGTCGCCGTCGAT
>NZ_JAEMRD010000078.1 GCF_016463485.1 Brevundimonas sp. | reverse complement strand
TGTTCGGGGGGCTGCTGCCCTTCCTGTTCGGCGGGATGTCGATGATGGCGGTGGGGCGCGCGGCCGAGGCGGTCGTCGCCGAGGTGCGTCGCCAGTTCCGCGAGAACCCGGGCATCATGACCTATGAGGTCAAGCCCGAGTACGGCAAGGCGGTCGATATCCTGACCAAGGCGGCGATCCGCGAGATGATCGTGCCGTCGCTTCTGCCCGTGCTGTCGCCGATCGTGCTGTTCGTCGCCATTCTGGCCATCACGGACAAGGCCACGGCGTTCGCGGCCCTCGGTGCCATGCTCATGGGCGTCATCGTCACCGGCTTGTTCGTCGCGGTCTCCATGACCAGTGGCGGCGGTGCCTGGGACAACGCCAAGAAGGTGATCGAGGAGGGCTTTACCGACAAGGACGGCGTCCTTCACGGCAAGGGTTCGGAGGCCCACAAGGCCGCCGTCACCGGCGACACGGTCGGCGACCCCTACAAGGACACCAGTGGTCCGGCCGTGAACCCGATGATCAAGATCACCAACATCGTGGCCCTGCTGCTGCTGGCGGTGCTGGCGAGCGGTAAGGTGTTCTGATCGCAGGGATCAGGCCGCTGGAACGAAAGACGCCCCGGAGAGCGATCTCCGGGGCGTTTTCTGTTCTCCCTCCCCCTCGGGGGAGGGCAGATCGCGGAGCGATCGGGTGGGGGCTGCAAGGCGAAACGGCGCTGACTTGCCTTGCCCTTCCCACCCGGTCTCCGCTGCGCTTCGACCACCCTCCCCTCGGGGGAGGGAGAGGGGCTTCCTTAGTCCGGACGGCGCGCGCCCGGGACGTCTTCGTCGGTACGGGGCAGTTGGCCACGGGCGACGTTGCCCAGCAGTTGTTCCATGATGGTCAGGGCGCGACCGCGGGTCGGGGTCTCGCGGCGTTCCATGGCGATCTTCTCGCCGTCGTCCAGACCCAGGGTGCGCACGGCGGCGACCTTGCCGTCGGCCTCGTTGAAGGTAATTTCGGTGATGCTGCGCTGGGACACCTGCGGCCGGTTGTAGGTGTAGCGCTCGGTCGTCTGGCTCATATAGTACCAGATCTGGTCCTTCTCGAAGGTCGAGGTGGTCGAGGGCGTGCCCAGGCGAGCCAGCACCGTCTCCTTGGTGTCGGTGCCGGCGACGATGTCCGACGGCGCGACATCGACGACCTGGAACCCGTGCAGCCCCACCACGGGAGCGCAGGCACCCAGGGATCCGAGCACGGCGACGGCGGCGACGAGGGCAGGAATACGGGTCATGGATGGGGCCTGACGAGCAACAAGGTCTTTGACCTAACCGGACCCGCGTCCTAGTTCAACGTCGCGGCGGAAAAGGGGCCGCATGACATGCTGACTGCTCTGCTGAGAAAACGACCCAAATCCCCGCCGCCGGTGGGTGAGATCCTGTATGCGGCGGTGTCCGATCAGGCCCGCCAGGTCGCGTTCTATACCGACCTGGGCGTCGAGGACCGGATCGATGCGCGTTTCGAGCTCTACACCCTGCATGCCCTGTTGCTGATCCTTCGGCTGCGCGACGAGGACCAGGAGGGTCCGGCCGAGGGAGCAGCGGCGGCCCAGAGCCTGTTCGACGTCTATGTTTCGGCTCTGGACAATGTACTGCGCGAACTCGGGGTCGGAGATGTCTCGATGGCCAAGAAGATGCGCAAGCTGGGCGAGGCCCTGTACGGCCGGATGACCGCCTATGAGGCACCGCTGCGGGCGGGCGATACAGCCGCTCTGGCGACCAACCTGGCCCGCAACGTCTATGCGTCGGACGAGGCTGGGCGCGCCGAACCGCTGGCGCGTTACGCACTGGCGGCGCGTGAGGCCCTGTCGAGACAGGGCTTTGCCGATGTCCTCGCAGCCCCCGTCTGGCCGGAGATCGCCGCATGACCCCGACCCTGCCCCTGAGTGAGCCGGTCCGCCTGAACGAGATCGGCAAGGGTCTGGACCGGACGCTGGAACCGGACGCGGCGGCGCGGGCGAAAATCGCGAAGGCTCTGGACCTTGCGTCGCTGGACGCCTTCGTCGCCGACCTCTCGGTGGCCCCGGCCGCCAACGCCGGCTATCGGCTGACCGGCCGCGTTCGGGCCAGCGCGGTCCAGACCTGCGGCATCACCCTGGAGCCCCTGCCGGTCGAGATCGATCAACGATTCTCGATCGATCTCGTCGAGGCGGTCGATCCGATCGAGACCGACGAGATCGAGATCACACTGGACGATGACGCTCCCGACATTATCGAGGACGGCCGAATCGATCTGGGCCAATATGCCGTCGAACAGCTGGTCCTGACGCTCGATCCCTTCCCGAGAAAGCCGGGCGCGGAGTTCGTCCAGCCCGACGAGCCGGCCGAGATTTCGCCGTTTGCCGTCCTCAAGCAATTCAAGGCGAAGGACGCCGGGGAAACCTGACGTAACGACAGCCGCTTTGCATCGCCGCCGTTGCGGCGGTATGCCTCGCCCAATAGATGAGCGACGCGATCACGCGTCCGGAGCGAACAGCCTCTTGCCATCCCCAGTCCTCATATCCCTCGACGCAATGGGCGGCGATCACGGCCCGGCCGTCGTCGTACCCGGCGTCAGCGACTACATCCGACGTCACGGCGGGGAAGGGGTGCGGTTCCTGCTGCACGGCGATGAGACGACGATCGCGGCCGAAATGGCCCGGTACAAGCTGTCCGGCAATGTCTGCGAGATACGTCATACCGACAAGGTCGTCGCCATGGACGAGAAGCCCGCCCAGGCCATGCGGCGCGGCAAGGGCTCCAGCCTGTGGAACGCGGTCGAGTCGGTGAAATCGGGCGAGGCGGGTGCCGTCGTGTCTGCCGGCAACACCGGCGCGCTGATGGCGATCTCCAAGCTGCTCCTGCGGATGTCGGCGCCGGGCCTTGAGCGCCCCGCCATCGTGGCCAGCTGGCCGACACTGAAGGGCGTGACGGCGGTTCTGGACGTCGGTGCCAATATCGAAAGCGACGCCGAACAGCTGATCGAGTTCGCCATCATGGGCGAGGCCTTTCACGCCGCCGTCCACGGCTCCGGCCGTCCCACCATCGGCATATTGAACGTCGGCTCCGAGGACATGAAGGGCCACGAGGATGTGCGCGAGGCCCATGCGGTGCTGCGCGCCGGGGGCCTCGACCTGAACTACCACGGCTTCGTGGAGGGCGACGACATCGCCAAGGGCACGGTCGATGTGGTCGTGACCGACGGCTTCACCGGCAATATCGCGCTCAAGACGGCCGAGGGCACCGCGCGTTTCATCTCGGCCCTGCTGAAGGAAGCCCTCACATCCGGCGTACAGGCCAGGCTGGGTGCCCTGATCGCCCTGCCGGCGCTGAAGGCCATGGGCCAGAAGATAGACCCCAGCGCCATCAACGGCGGGCCGCTTCTGGGACTGAACGGTATCGTGGTGAAGAGCCATGGCGGGGCCAATGCCAAGGGGTTCGGGAACGCCATCCGTATCGGCGTCGACCTGGCTCGCAGTGATTACCTGGTCAAGGTCGGCGAGAAGATGGGCAAGCTTGACGCCGTCATGCATGCCGCCCAGCCCACCGAAAGCCCGACGATTTCCGGAGAGAGTCAGTAGTGAGCGTCACCCGTAGCGCCGTGACCGGCGTCGGCTCTTTCCTGCCGGAAAAGGTCGTCACCAATGCGGACCTGTCAAAGTTCGTCGACACCTCCGACGAATGGATCGTCGAGCGCACCGGCATCCGCCAGCGCCATCAGGCGCGCGACGACCAGCCGACCAGCGATCTGGCGACCGAGGCCGCGCGTCGCGCCCTGGCCGACGCGGGCAAGACCCCGGCCGACGTGGACCTGATCATCGTCGCCACGACGACTCCCGACATGACCTTTCCGGCCACCGCCTCCATCGTGCAGCGCAAGCTGGGCTGTCCGGTCGGCATCGCCTTCGACGTTCAGGCAGTGTGCTCGGGCTTTGTCTATGCGCTCAGCGTCGCCGACGGCTTCGTCGCGCGCGGCATGGCCCGGTGCGCCCTGGTCATCGGCGCCGAGGAGATGACCCGGCTGATGGACTGGACCGACAGGACCACCTGCGTCCTGTTCGGCGACGGTGCGGGGGCCTTTGTGGTCGAGCCGCGCGAAGGCGAGGGGACCAAGGCGGACCAGGGCCTGCTGGGTTTCGCCCTGCGCTGCGACGGTACCAAGACGGACCTGTTGTATGTCGACGGCGGTCCGACCACGACGGGCACGGTCGGCCATCTGCGGATGCTGGGCAATCAGGTGTTCCGCCACGCGGTCGTGAACATCGCCGAGGCCATCACCGCCGCCTGCGCCGCCTCCGACATCGAGATCGCCGACGTCGACTGGTTCGTGCCGCATCAGGCCAACCAGCGAATCATCAAGGGGGTCGGCGATCGGCTGGGTCTGGACGAGGACAAGGTGATCACCACCGTGGCCCTTCATGCCAACACCTCGGCCGCTTCGATTCCCCTGGCGATGGACGCGGCGATCCAGGACGGGCGCATCAAACGCGGCGATCTGGTGCTGCTGGAGGCCATGGGCGGCGGCCTGACCTGGGGTGCGTGCGCAATTCGCCTGTAAGGTGACGCTTCCGACTTTGACTTTGCGCGGTTTTCCCCGCTTTATGAACGGGTCGGGATCATTGGAGCGAACATTTTGGGCGAACAGAGCACCCTGACCCGCGCCGACCTCTGCGAGGCCGTCCATGAAGAGGTCGGTCTGTCGCGACAGGAATGCTCCACCATGGTCGAACGCACCCTGGAGCTGATCGTCGAGGCGCTGCAGCGCGGCGAGACGGTCAAGCTGTCCGGATTCGGCGTCTTTCAGGTCCGCGACAAGCGCGCCCGCATGGGGCGCAACCCCAAGACGGGCGAGCCGGCCGCGATCAATCCGCGCCGGGTCATCAGCTTCCGCGCGTCCCAGATCATGAAGTCCAAGGTACACGACGCGGGCGTCGGGGCCTGATCCCTTGGCCGTCAAGCCCGCCATCAAAGGCCCTCAGGCTTTTCGTACCATATCCGAAGCCTCGGACGCCGTCGGCGCGCCCCACCACGTGCTGCGCTTCTGGGAGACCAAATTTACCTTCGTGACGCCGGTGAAACGCGCCGGAGGCCGTCGGTTCTATCGTCCCAACGACATCGTGGTCCTGAAGGCCATCAAACGCCTGCTCCATGACGAGGGCCTGACCATCAAGGGCGTGCAGCGCCTGCACAAGGATCAGGGCCTGGCCCGCCTGGCTGCCTATGGCGATCCGGACGCGACCTTCGTGATGGATGCGGAGCCAGCCCAATCCATAGCGCCCGCTGGGTCGGATGCGTCGCCCGCAACCATCGAAGCCCACGAAGGTCTCGCTGCCGTCATCGCCGATCTTGAGGCCGCCCGCGCTCGCCTGGACGCCGTGCTGGCGGCCTGAAGCGCTTTTCCCGATTTTCGGTTTGCGGCGGCGAGGGTGCCCCGCTATAGGACCGCCTCTCGGAGCGTGGCGCAGCCTGGTAGCGCACTTGACTGGGGGTCAAGGGGTCGCAGGTTCGAATCCTGTCGCTCCGACCATTTTCGATAAGAGAATGCGTCAATAACGGGGTCGTCGAAAGACGGCCCCGTTTGTCGTTCTACGGCTTTCTGCCGCCGCGCTCGGCCCACGAATACAGCGGGATCAAGGGCACGCCCCAGACCAGGCCTGCGCCGCCGAACAGCAGCAGGTCGATCCACCACCGGTCCGGCAGCCGGTCGCCGATGGCGATGACGGTCCAGACATAGGCGGCCAGGAAGATCAGGGTCAGCAGGGCGGCCAGGGCGCGGCGGGGGCTGGGCCGTTCGACGGGTCCGCTCATCGCTTGTTCCTCAACAGGTAATAGGCCAGCAGGCTGAGGGCGGCCCCGCCCAGCGCCCACAGGATCCAGTTCCAGTCGTCCATGGTCGTCAGGGCAAACACCCGGATGACCAGGAACCAGCCGCAGGCCGCCCCGACCGAGGCGACCAGCAGCGCCCCGCCGAATCCGCGCTTGCCGCCCAGCATGTCGGCGATCCCGGCCACGATCAGGACGCCCACGACGGCGATGAGGATGTCGGCGTACTGCAAGGCGTCCGTTCTCCGTGCCCGCCCGATCCCGCCTGCGACGACGAGGTTCGGAAAACCGCTTTGATCTTGCCTTGATGGCCGGGCATACCGCCAAGGTCCGGGGACGATCCTTCGCCTCCGTTCAGAACGACAGTGTATCCGTCAGGACGGCAGGCGTCGAATGAAGCGTTTGGGCTATCGCGAACAAAGTCGATCGGTCGCGATATGGCTGTTCGTCTGTGCGGCTATGGTGTTCGCCATGGTGGTCATCGGCGGGATCACCCGCCTGACCGGATCGGGCCTGTCGATCACGGAATGGAAGCCCATCATGGGTGCGCTGCCGCCGATGAATCCCGCTGCCTGGGCCGAGGCGTTCGAGAGATACAAGGCCATCCCCCAGTACGCCCAGATCAACGCCGGCATGAGCATGGCCGAGTTCCAGGGCATCTTCTGGTGGGAGTGGGCGCACCGTCTGTTCGGCCGGCTGATCGGGGTCGTCTTCGCCGTTCCGTTCGTCGTCTTCCTGCTGATGCGCAAGATTCCCCGCCGGCTTATCTGGCGCTGTTTCCTGCTGTTGGGGGCGGGCGGCCTTCAGGGCCTGATCGGCTGGTGGATGGTGTCGTCGGGCCTGTCGGAGCGGGTCGATGTCGCGCCGGAGCGGCTGACCGTCCACCTGGGCCTGGCCCTCGCCATCTTCGCCGGCCTGATCTGGACGGGGCTGGAGGCCTGGGCCGGGGAGGAGCATTCGCGCTCGCCAGAGGGCTGGAGCCGAGGTGCCGCCGTCCTGCTGGGAGCCGTTTTCGTGCAGTGTCTGCTGGGTGGGCTGGTCGCTGGGGCCAAGGCGGGGTTCGTCTATACGGACTGGCCGATGATGAACGGTGAGTTCTTCCCGCCGGTGGAGTGGGGCAAAGGGGCCTTGGCCTTCCTGCATGATCAGGCCCTGGTCCAGTTCAACCACCGCATCTGGGGTTACGTCCTGGTGGCGTTCGGCACGGCCTATGCGATCCAGGGCTGGCGCTGGCGGCTGGCCGAGGGTCTCGGCGCCTTCGCCTTCGTGGTGGCGGGCGCGCTGTGGCTTCAGGCGGCGCTGGGCATCGTGACCCTGACCCACGCCGTGCCTCTCTGGCTGGGTGGACTGCATCAGGCGGGCGCGGCGATCGTGTTGATGCTGGCGACGATGAACCTGTGGATGGTGCGTCGCTCGCAGCCGAGACTGTTCATGTCCGGACCACGTCGTCGATAGGCCGACTTTTAGGAAAATATTCCGTTCCGACTCTTGCGGTATCGCTCGACTTCACCATCTCGCAATGACGGTCTTTGACACGTCCAACGAAGCGGACCGCACAGGTTCGATCCGGTCGTGAGCCGCTTCATCCGTGGCGCTTTGGCGCTTTGGCGGTGTGTTTTTCAGGCCGCCACCGCCACTTCAGGGACGGCCGCAAGACGATCGCGTCAGGCCAGGACCGGCAAGATCACCGCCAGCAGATACGGTATTTTAATACCGTATTAAAAAAATGACCTAAAAACAATGATGTAGTTGTGGGTCGTGCATATCAGTTGCATTGACCTCCGCACACCCATCCTCTACTAGCGCGCCTTCCGCTCGTTCCGACCGCTGTTGGCTCGGGCCGCCCGTTTCGTTTTCCAGGAATCCACCGACATGCTGAAGAGCACCACGGTCGCGCTCAAGCCGGCCGACGTCGACAAGAAGTGGATCGTCATCGACGCCGAAGGCGTCGTTGTCGGTCGCCTCGCGACGTTCATCGCCAACCGCCTGCGCGGCAAGCACCTGCCCACCTACACCCCCCATGTCGACCTCGGTGACCATGTCATCGTCGTCAACGCCGACAAGGTCGTGTTCACCGGCAAGAAGCTGACCGACAAAATCTACTATCGCCACACCGGCCACCCGGGCGGCATCAAGTCGACCACCCCGCAGAAGGTCCTGAACGGCCGCTTCCCCGAGCGCGTCCTGGAAAAGGCCGTCGAGCGCATGCTGCCCAAGGAAAGCCCGCTGGCTCGCCTGCAGATGACCCACCTGCGCATCTTCGCCGGCGCCACCCACACCCACGAAGCCCAGCAGCCGGAAATCGTCGACTTCAAGTCGATGTCCGCCAAGAACTTCCGGAGCATCTGAGCATGACCGACGTCACCGCCCCCGAAGCCACGGGTTTCGACGCCCTGAAGGGCCTCGGCACCACCGCCGAAGCCGCTCCCGAATACGTCCAGAAGCTGGACGCGCAAGGCCGCGCCTATTCGACCGGCAAGCGCAAGAACGCGATCGCCCGCGTCTGGGTCAAGCCCGGCACCGGCAAGTTCACCATCAACGGCAAGGATCAACTCCAGTATTTCGCTCGCGAAATCCTGCGCATGATGATCGCCCAGCCGCTGGTCGTCACCGGCCGCGAGACCCAGTTCGACGTCGTCTGCACCGTCGAAGGTTCGGGCCTGTCCGGCCAGGCCGGCGCCATCCGCCACGGCCTGTCGCACGCCCTGACCCACTATGAGCCGGCCCTGCGCCCGGTCCTGAAGCCGCACGGCTTCCTGACCCGCGACAGCCGCGTGGTCGAGCGCAAGAAGTACGGCCGCGCCAAGGCCCGCAAGTCCTTCCAGTTCTCGAAGCGCTAAGTCGTTTCGTACGGTTTGGATTGGGGCGCTTCGGGAAACCGGAGCGCCCTTTTTTCATCCTTCTCCCCTTGTGGGAGAAGGTGGCAGGCGAAGCCTGACGGATGAGGGGTCACACCGCTCTGTCCACAGGGTTTGAAAGCCATTGATTTACGGGTCCGCGTGACCCCTCATCCGACCCGCTGCGCGGGCCACCTTCTCCCGCAAGGGGAGAAGGGTCAGGAGCGTCAGATGACCCACACCATCTTCATCGACGGCGAAGCCGGAACTACCGGTCTCGAAATCCGTGAGCGGCTGGAGGCGCGCGCCGATCTGGAGCTGATCCTGCTGGGCGACCGCAGGCGGGATCCGGCCGCGCGGCGCGAGGCTTTGAACGCGGCGGATGCGGTGATCCTGTGCCTGCCTGACGACGCCGCGATCGAGGCCGTCGGCATGATCGACAACACCACCACCCGGGTCATCGACGCCTCCACGGCCTTCCGGGTCGCCGACGGCTGGACCTACGGTTTCGCCGAGATGGACGCAGGGCAGGGGGCGGCCATCGGGGGCTCGACGCGGGTCAGCAATCCCGGCTGCTATCCGACCGGCTTCATCGCCCTGATGCGGCCGCTGGTGAATGCCGGGATCGTACCCGCCGACCGGTTCGTGACGGTCAATGCCGTGTCCGGCTATTCCGGCGGCGGCAAGTCGATGATCTCCGAGTTCGAGGCCGTCCCCGGGTCAAGCCCGAGGATGACGAAGGCCCCCGCCTTCCGCGCCTATGGCCTCAGCCAGCACCACAAGCATGTGCCGGAAATGACCCGCCACACCGGCCTGACCCACGACGTCATGTTCGCCCCCGCCGTCGGCTCCTATCGCCAGGGAATGCTGGTCGAGGTTCCGCTGCACCTGGCCTCCCTGCCGGGCTCGCCCTCGATCGAGGTCCTCCACGGGGCCCTTGCCGAACACTATGCCGGGGCCCGCTTCGTCGAGGTCGCCGACCTGGAAACCACCGAGGCCATGACCGGCATCGACCCCGAAGGCCTGAACGGCACCAACCGGATGCGGCTCCACGTCTTCGGCGATCGGACCGGATCGCAGGCGCGTCTGGTCGCCCTGCTCGACAACCTCGGCAAGGGTGCGTCGGGGGCAGCGGTCCAGAACCTGAACCTCATGCTTGGCCTGCGGGAAGACACGGGCCTGACCTGACCTTCTCCCGCAGTGGAGAAGGAAGATGGCTTGAAACCTTCCGCCTTCGCGCGCCGTATGTAGAGGCATGACCCACGCCACCCTGATCCCTCACCGCCGGACCCTGCTGACCGGTGCCGGTGCCCTGGCCATCACGGCCTGCACCTCACGCACGGCCAGCGCGGATGAATCAGCCTTCGCCTCGTCGCCCTTCCGCAGGATCACCGACGCCCAGTGGCGCGCGCGGCTGCCGGCCGCCAGCTATGATGTGCTTCGCCACGAGGGGACCGAGCGACCCTACACCAGCCCGCTGAACGAGGAACACCGCCCCGGCACCTTCGTCTGTCGAGGATGCGAACTGCCGCTGTTCCTGTCGGCCTGGAAGTTCGACAGCGGCACCGGCTGGCCCAGCTTCTTCCAGGTCAACCCGGCCAATATCGGCACCAAGCGCGACCTGGCCCTCGGCATCCCCCGGGTCGAGTACCACTGCGCCCGCTGCCTGGGACATCAGGGCCATGTGTTCGACGACGGGCCGCGCCCGACCGGCAAACGCTACTGCAACAACGGCGTCGCTCTGATCTTCAAGCCCGGCTGACGGCCTTCATCGCCGAATCGACGGTGAAGCCGAACATGATCGACGCGATCACGACCAGCAGGCCGTAGTCCCAGCCTCTGATGAAGAACGGGATGGCCGCCATCACCATGACCACCAGCGGAAAGATACCGGCCCACAGGGCCGAGGTCGGCGCTTCCAGGCTGATCATCGGCGGCCGATCGACCCGGATCTTCATCAGCCGGGCCAGCGGGCGGTTCAGGAACACGAACATCACTGTGTAGAGCCCGGCGAGGAACGGATAGCGCCACGCAGGCCCTGCCTCGCCGTACACGGTCGCTGTCAGGGTCAGCAGGAGCAGAGGAATGCCGGTGGCGACGGCCAGCAGCAGGTTGGGCTCGATACGCTTCAAGACTTCACTTTCACATAGGACCCCGGTGCCGGTTCAATCGGCTTGAGGGGGCCGGTCTTAGGGTCGCGGGCGGGGACCATCTCCCCGGAACGCGCGGCCAGCCATTTGGCCCAGTGCGGCCACCAGCTGCCGGGATGTTCGACAGCACCCGCCTGCCATTCGGCCAGGGTGTCGGGGAAGGCGTCATTGGTCCAGTGATTGTACTTGTTGGCCACCGGCGCATTGATGACCCCGGCGATATGGCCGGACCCTGCCAGGGTGAAGGTCAGGTCGCCCGAACCGAATGCCTTGGCCGAGCGATAGATCGAGTTCATGGGCGCGATATGGTCCTCGCGTGAGGCCTGGAAATACAGCGGCGTCTTGACCTTGCCCAGGTCGATCCGTTGGCCGCCCACCGCGAACTCGCCCTTGGACAGCTTGTTCTGGCCGTACAGGCTGCGCAGATAGTCCATGTGCAGGGCCTTGGGCATCCGGGTCTGGTCGGCGTTCCAGAACAGCAGGTCGAAGGCCGCCGGCGACTTGCCCATAAGATAGTTGGACACGAAGAAGGACCAGATCAGGTCGTTGGCCCGCAGCGCGTTGAAGGTCTCGGCCATGGCCGCGCCGGGCAGGACGCCGCCCGCGTCATCCATCATCTGCTCGACCTGGGCCAGCCAATGCTCGTCGGTGAACAGCAGCAGGTCGCCCGCCTCGGCAAAGTCGTGCTGGGCGGCGAAGAAGGTGGTCGCGTTGATCCGCTTGTCGCCCTTCGCCGCCATGTCGGCTAGGGCGATGCCCATCAGGGTGCCGCCGATGCAGTAGCCGACGGTGTTCAGCCGATCGACGCCGGCCTGTTCCATCGCCTTTTCGGTGCAGCGATAAATGCCCTTGTGCAGGTATTCGTCGAAGCCGAACGCCGCCTTGTCGACGTCCGGATTGACCCAGGAACAGACGAACACCGTGAACCCCTGGGCCGACAGCCAGCGGATCATCGAGTTCGCCGGCTGAAGGTCCATGATGTAGAATTTGTTGATCCAGGGCGGGAAAATCAGCAGCGGAATCCGGTGCTGTTGCTCCGTCGCGGCGTCGAACTGGATCAGCTCAAACAGTTCGTCGCGCCAGACCACCTGACCCGGTGCCGTTGCGACGTTCTCGCCAACGACGAACTTGCCGTAGTCGGCCTGGCTGATCTGAAGCTTGCCGGCGCCGCGTTCCAGGTCGGCGGCGAAATTCTGCATGCCCTTGACCAGCGATTCGCCGTTGGTCTCGGCCATCGCCTTCAGCGCCGCCGGGTTGGAGGCCAGGAAGTTCGCGGGCGAGAAGGCATCGGTCAGCAGCTTGGTGAAGAACTCGGCGCGGCGCTTGGTCAGGGGATCGACATCCTCGACCGAGGCGACGAGGCCGTTCATCCAGTCCGACGTCACCATGTACGACTGACGCATCATGTCGAACATGGGGTTTTCCGACCAGGCCGGATCCTTGAACCGCTTGTCGGCACCTTTCGGCGGGGCGGCGGAGGCTTCGTCCTGACCGGCGGCGCGCCGGGTGGTCGTGGCCCACAGGTCCAGATACCGGTTGAACAGATCGGCCTGGGCGGTGAACAGCTTTTCGGGCTTGGCGGCCAGGCTGGTCATCACCTCGGTCATGGCTGGACCGACGTTGAAGGGGTCGGGGTTCATGGCCGCGACGGGGTCCTTTCCCCTGCCGGAAAGCGCCGCCTCGGCCATCGCCGCCTGCGCCGTCATCGCGGCCCTGGCCAGGTTGAGAGACAGGGTCTCCAGCATGGCCTGCTGCTCGGCCCCCATGGTGCCGAACGGGTTGGCCGCCGCTTCGGCGGTGTCGGCCAAGGAGGGCGGGGTCTCGGGCTGGGGCTTCGGCTCGGGCGGCGGCAGGGGCGCTGCCGTTTCGGCGGCCGCCTTCTTTGCGCGCGGACGGGGCGGCTTGGCCGAGGTCGGGCGACCCGATTTTCGCGGCGCAGCCGGCGGCAGGTCAGCGGAGGAGGGCAGGTCGGAGGCCGGAGTAGGTCGCTTGGCCATCGGGTGTCCTTCTGGCGTTTCCTGGCGGAGCGAACGGGATGCCGCCTTCCGCCGGTCGCGATCATGGCATATGACCGACCCCGAAATGAACGTGTGCGCGCGGAAAAAGATTCTTCGGCCGGTCTTGTTGGCGGCAATGCTGGTTGGCGGCGTCTGCCTGTCCGGCTGTGTCGGGGCCTTTGACCCCCAGGTGGATGCCGCGTCTCCGGTCGCGCCCCGCGTGGTGGCCCTGGTCGAGGCCAACCGGAGCTATCCGCGCTGGGAGGATTTCCCCAAGGCTACGCCCGCGCCCGAGCCTGTCCAGGTGGCGGCGCGCGTCAATACCCTGCGCGCCACCGGCGGTGCCCTGGCCGGGGAGGTCGAGCGACTGGAGTGGACCTTGGGCGATGCCGAGGCCTTCCAGCGTGACGTCGCCGCCCGGATTGCGGCCACTCCGGTCTCGCCTGAGGCCGTCCAGACGACCGAAGATATCGAGGCGCGCGCTGCGGCCCTGCGCGCCCGGGCCACGGCACCGCCGCCCATCGACCGGCCGCGCCCTTAGGCCGCCTTCGCATGGCCGACGGCTCACCCATTCCCGCCTTCCTTGACGTCACACGGTCATTGACCGGCCGCACCTGGCGACAGCGTCCGGCCGAGCCTGCCGTCACCCGTGCCCATATGCAGGCACTCGGCCTCGACGAGCCGCTGGCGCGTGCCCTTGCGGCGCGGGGCGTCCGGGCCGATCAGGGTGCCGACTTTCTGAAGCCGACGCTGAAGGCCCTGTTTCCCGATCCCTCCAGCTTCATGGACATGGACGCGGCGGCGACCGCCATCATCGACGCCCTGGTCCAGGGTCGCAGCGTCCACGTCTTTGCCGACTATGACGTGGACGGGGCCTCCAGCGCGGCACTGCTGGTGCGCTGGTTCCGGGCCATGGGGGCCGAGCTTCCGATCTATGTCCCCGACCGCATCACCGAAGGCTACGGCCCCAGCGCAAAAGCCTTCGACACCCTGAAGGCTTCCGGGGCCGATCTGGTCATCACGGTCGACTGCGGTGCGGCGGCCAATGAGGCGGTGGCTCATGCGACGGCGATCGGGCTGGATGTGGTGGTCGTCGACCATCACATGATGCGCGAGGAACCGCCACAGTGCCTGGCGGTGGTCAACCCGAATCGGCCGGGCTGCAATTCGGGCCAGGGCAATCTGGCGGCGGCCGGGGTGGTGTTCGTCCTGCTGGCCGCCCTGAACCGTGAGGCGCGTAGCCGGGGTCTGTTCGCCGACCGGGGCCAGCCGGACATCCGGCAATGGCTCGATCTCGCCGCCATGGGTGCGATCTGTGACGTCACCGGCCTGACCGGCTTCAATCGGGCCCTGACCGGACTGGGGCTGGGCGTGATGTCGTCCTGGAGCAATCCCGGCCTGAAAGCCTTGCTCGCCGCCTCGGGAGCGGTCGAGGGTCCGGCGAAGTCGAATCATGCGGGCTTCATCCTGGGTCCGCGAATCAATGCCGGGGGTCGAATCGGAAAGTCGGATCTCGGCGCACGGCTGCTCTCGACCGACGATCCGGATGAGGCGTGTCATCTGGCCCAGGAACTCGACGCCCTGAACATCGCCCGCCGCGAGGTCGAACGCGAGGTCACCGAGGAGGCCACGCGTCGGGTCGAACAGACGGGCCGTCACGCCGATGGCTCTGCGGTCGTCGTAATCGCCGGCGATGACTGGCATCCCGGCGTGGTCGGCATCGTCGCGGGCCGGCTGCGTGAACGCTGGAGAAAGCCGGTCATCGTTATCGGCGTCGATGCCGTGAACGGGATCGGCAAGGGCTCCGGCCGGTCGCAGCCGGGCATGAACCTGGGGCGGGCGATTCAGGCGGCCTGGAACGAAGGTGTGCTGATGGCCGGCGGCGGTCACGCCATGGCGGCGGGCCTGACCGTGCGCGCCGACCGGATCGACGAACTGCGCGACTTCCTCAATGACCGGCTTTCCGGCGAACAGGCCGAGGCCGAAGCGATCGACCGTGTCGAGATCGACGCCCTGATCGAACCCTTCGGCGCCACGCGTGCCCTGTTCGAGGCGTTCGAGCAACTGGCTCCCTTCGGCCCGGCCAACCCCGAGCCGCTGTTTGCGCTCAGCGGTGTGCAGGCGCGCGAACCGGTCGCGATGGCGGGAGGGCATGTCCGCTGTCGTCTGGTCGGTGCCGACGGTCATTCGGTAAAGGCCATCGCCTGGCGCTGTGCCGATCTGCCGGGAGGAAAGGCGCTGCTGGCCGGGCAGGGCGGTCTGAACGTGGCCGGTCGCCTGAAGGCCGACGACTGGAACGGCCGGAAGGGCGTGCAGTTCGAGATCGAAGACATCGCCGACCCCCGCATGGCCCAATAAACGGCGTCTCGATCGTCCCTGTCAAAATACCGCGTTTCGATGCTTGCGCCCCCCGAAATCGCCCGCTATATCGCCCGCTCTCGCGCAGCGGTCCCTTCGTCTATCGGTTAGGACGTCAGGTTTTCAACCTGAAGAG
>NZ_JAEMRD010000077.1 GCF_016463485.1 Brevundimonas sp. | reverse complement strand
GGCCTGTTTCAGATTGGCCCGGACCAGTTTGCAGTCCTTCATGATGGCGTCGGAAAAGTCGGCCGCCTGGGCAGCGATCCCCGACAGACGCGAGCGTTGCAGATTGGCCCCGGCCAGACAGGCACCCTGGGCCTGGGTATCGTGCGATCGGGCTGCCTCGACGATGGCGAAGCCGCCTTCGGGCCGTGCCGTGGCCAGGGTGCCTTCGCGCAGATCAGCCTCGAACAGATCGGCCCCTGACAGGTCCGCGCCGCGCAGGCAGGCACCGCGAAGATCGGCCCGTCGCAGACTGGCCTCGGTCAGGCTGGCGCCTTGCAGGTCCGCGCCGAAGAAGATGGCGTTGTCGAGCTTGGCTCCGGTCAGGTCGCAACCGCTCAGGCAGGCTGCCGTGAAGTCGGCGTCGGCCAGGTTCCGCCCGGTCAGGTCCAGTCCCGAGATATCCATCCAGGCGAAGACGGCGCGGGCCCCGCCCGGCTTCGCCTGCCAGAGCCGGTCATGGCGCGTGCAGATGGCATTCAGCTCGGACTGGCTGATGCGGCGTCTCGGAGGATGCTCGGCGAGCGGAGTCATGACGCAAGCTTGCACCCGACCCGCTTAAGGAAGGCTTGCGCAATCAGCGTTTTGTCACACTCAGGCGGTCAGCAGGCCCTGAGCCGAAAGGGCGTCGGCCAACTCGCCGGGACCGGTCCACAGGCGCGTGTATCCGGCTTCGCCCAGTCGTTGCAGTTCGGTGACCAGATCGGCGCGCGGGGAGGCGGCAAAACGCGCGTCGAAGCCGGCCCCGTCCGTGCTGATCTTGACCATCGGTCGGCCGGTTTCGAGCCGATGCAGGAAGCCTTCGCACAACACCCGCGCCTCGTGGCCCAGCAGTCCTGTCTCGACCGAGAGCCCGGCCTGCCGCAGCCGCTCGGTGCCCCGACCCGAGGCGAAGGGTGACGGATCCAGACAGGCGACCACCACGCGCGCGATTCCGGCCTCGGCCAGGAACTGGGCGCAGGACTGACGACCCGACGACCGGGCGCCACAGGGTTCCAGGGTGACATAGGCGGTCGCGCCGCGAACGTCCGGTCCGGCAGCGGGCACAGCCTGTTCCTCGGCATGGGGACGGCCGCCTGGTGCCGTGGCTGCCTCGGACAGGACAACGCCGTCCTTGACGATCACACAGCCAACGGCCGGGTTCGGCCAGGTCTCGCCCATACGCGACAGTGCCAGTTCGATGGCCCGACCCATATGGTTCGTGTCACTGGATTGGACCTCGCCGGGTGACGCCGTCATGCGACCGGCGGCAGGGCCTGAGCCCGTCCTTCGTCGAGATAGCGGGCCGCAGTGGGCTTCAGGTCAGTGCCGAGGGTGATTTCCAGCGGATTGCCGGTCGGGATCTCGACGCCCACGATCTGGTCGTCCGGCACATCGAACAGCAGTTTGACGATGGCGCGCAGCGAGTTGCCGTGGGCGGTGATCAGCACGTCCTCGCCGGCCCTCAGGCGCGGTGCGATGGCCTCGTTCCAGTAGGGCAGGACGCGATCGAGCGTGGTCTTGAGGCTTTCGGTGTCGGGGATGGTCTGGCCGGCATAGCGGGGGTCGGCGTGGAAATCCCATTCGCCGCCGGGTGCCAGCGGCGGGGGCGGCACGTCATAGCTGCGGCGCCAGACCTTGACCTGATCCTCGCCGTGTTTCGCCGCCGTCTCGGCCTTGTCCAGCCCGGTCAGGCCACCATAGTGCCGTTCGTTCAGCCGCCAGTCCTCGATCACCGGCACCCCGGTCAGCCCGGCCGATTGCAGGGCCAGGGCCCCGGTGCGCTTGGCCCGGGTCAGGACCGAGGTGAACATGACGGTCGGCCTGAAATCCGCACCGGCGATCAGTTCGCCGCCCCGCCGCGCCTGGGCCTCGCCCTCAGGCGTAAGATCGACGTCGACCCAGCCGGTGAAGCGGTTTTCCAGGTTCCACTGGCTCTGGCCGTGGCGCAGCAGGATCAGACGAGGCATGGGCGGCTCCGCGAAGTTCAGCGGTCCGGCCTATGTCGCACCCGGCGGTGGGTCAAGAGGCCGCAGGCGATGGCAGGCAGGCGGCGGCCCGCAGGATATCGACGGACAGGCCCTCACCCCGCCAGACCTCGCCGAATGTCGTGCTCCCGTCGTTGGAATAGACCGCGATCGCCACATCCTGATCCGGCAGCATGAAGGTGCGTACCTGGACACCCCCGACCTCGCCATAGCGCTCGACCAGTCGGGTCTTGCCGAGACAGGCCTTGAGGTCGGGTTCGTAGGACCAGACGCTGAGCGCCGCGAAGCCAGCCTGGGGATCGCCAGCCCACATCTCCGCGCGTGAGGCCGCCGAGATCAGGCGTCCCTCCATCAAGGCCGTCTGGATCGCCAATAGGTCCCGCGTCGAGCCATAGACCCCCGCCGCAGCGCCCCATGAAGCCGGGTACTGGATCGGTTCCGGCTGGCCATCGACATAGGCCTCGCGGCGGGCGGGACCTTGGGGCACTCCGACGGAGCCGAGGCCCAGAGGCTGGACGATCCGCATCTGGATCAGCTGGTCATAGGTCTGGCCCGTGACGGCCTCGAGCACCTCGGCCAGCACGAAATAGTCGCAGTTATTGTAGGCGAAGCCGGCACCCGGCTCGGCTGATGGCGGCGCCTGGCACGCCGGTCGCCAGTCGGTCGCCTGTTGGTAGGCGTCGGGCGTACCGTCCGCAGGCGCGACGTCGGGACCTGCGTTCGCATTGGCCAGGCCGGAGGTGTGCTTCAGAAGTTGCCGGATCGTGATGCGGTCCGCATTGACCGCGAAGTCGGGGAGGTAGGCCCGCAAAGGCGAGTCCAGAGCTATGCGTCCGTCATCGACCTGCTGCAGGATCAGGATGGCCGTGATCATCTTGGATACGGAGGACCATCGCCAGATCTCGTCGATCCGGTGCGGCGTTCCGGTTTCGCGTTCGGCCACGCCATAGGCAGCCAGATGGACGACCTTTCCCTCGCGTTCGACGCCGACCACTCCTGCGAAGCCGCTCGCGCCCCCGATGACGGCGTCGACGCCCGCCAGGCGCGGCGAGGATAAGCCAATCTCCGGGGACTGAGCGACGCAGGGCGACGCCAGGCACAGCAGCAGGCCCGTCACCATCGCTGGCAGGCGGGAGGGCGAACCCAAGCTCGAGAAGGCCATCCGCGCAATCCTATCCGTCGACATGTCCGCGACGCTTGTTGGCGACTCTTATTGTCGCGTTTCAAGGCATTGGCTATAGGGGCCCGATTGTCGCAGCCGCCCGTCGCGGGCCGGTGGAGTGCGGCTCAAGTCTAATCGATCCCCGATTCGCTCCGCCCAAGGATGACCGATGCTCAAGCCGCGCCAGGACCTGACGCCGAACACCATCGACTTCGAGAACATTCCGTTCGTGAAGCCGACGGGGTTTCGCGAGTACGACGCCCGCTGGATCCTGGACAAGGAGATCAACCTGCTGGGCATCCAGGCCCTGGGTCTGGGCCTGGCCACCTATGTCCACGAGATCGGCGTCCAGCCCCGCATCGTCGTCGGCCACGACTACCGCTCCTATTCACTGATGGTGAAGCAGGCGCTGATCCTGGGCCTGATCGAGGGGGGGATGGAGGTGCTGGACATCGGCCTGGCCCTGTCGCCCATGGCCTATTTCGGCCAGTTCGCGCTCGAAGCCCCCTGCGTCGCCATGGTCACCGCCTCGCACAACGAGAACGGCTGGACCGGCGTCAAGATGGGGGCCAACCCGCCCGTCACCTTCGGTCCCGACGAGATCGGTCGCCTGAAGGAGATCGTGCTGGGCGGTACCGGCGTGTCGCGTCCCGGCGGCAAGGTCGAGCGGATCGAAGGGTTCCGCGACCTGTACCTCAGGGAGGTGGTCGGTGACATCAAGCTGAGCCGCCCGCTCAAGGTCATCGCCGCCTGCGGCAACGGCACGGCCGGCGCCTTCGCCCCCGACGCCCTGCGCATGATGGGCGCCGAGGTGATCGAGATGGACTGCGACCTCGACTACACCTTCCCCAAATACAATCCCAACCCCGAGGACCACGAGATGCTGGTCTCCATGGCCGAGCGGCTTAGGGAAACCGGAGCCGACCTGGCCCTGGGCTTCGACGGCGACGGCGACCGCTGCGGCGTGGTCGATGACACGGGCGAGGAGATATTCGCCGACAAGATCGGCCTGCTGCTGGCCCGCGATCTGTCGGCCCTCTACAAGGATGCGACCTTCGTCGTCGATGTGAAATCCACGGGTCTGTACAAGACCGACGAAGTGCTCAAGGCCAACGGGGCCACCACCGTCTACTGGAAGACGGGCCACTCCTACATCAAGCGCAAGACCGCTGAACTGGGGGCCCTGGCCGGGTTCGAGAAGTCGGGCCACTTCTTCCTGGCGAACCCGATCGGCCGGGGCTACGACGACGGCCTGGTCGCCGCTGCCGCCGTGCTCCAGATGATGGACCGCAATCCCGGCAAGGCCCTGTCCGAGCTCAAGACCGCCCTGCCCGATGCGTGGACGTCGCTGACCATGTCGCCGCACTGCGCCGACGAGATCAAGTACGACGTCCTGGCCAAGATCGTCGCCGAATACGAGAAACTCGCGGCCGAGGGCGGCTCGATCCTGGGCCGCAAGATCCTTGAGGTCATCACCGTCAACGGCGCGCGCGTACATCTGGAGGACGGGTCCTGGGTCCTGGTTCGCGCCTCGTCGAACAAGCCCGAAATGGTCGTGGTGGTCGAATCCATGCGCTCCGAGGACGACATGCGCGCCCTGTTCCGCGAAGAGGTGAAGCCGCGCCTGGCCGCCCATCCCGAAGTCGGCGCCTACAACCAGGAAATCTGACACCGATTGCGCGGCGGCGGCGGCGGGTCCAGTGTCGCCGCCTGAGTTGGAGGTCGAGTGGCTGAGGCGGCGTACCGGGTAGCGATCGTCGGGGGCGGCTTTTCCGGAGCCATGCTGGCAGCAAGGCTGGCCGAGAGCGGGATCGCGTCCGTCCTCATCAACGACACCACCGATGTGGGTCTGGGCGTCGCCTATTCGACGGCGTTCGAGGGCCATCTGCTGAACGTGCGGTCGGGCCGGATGAGCGCGGTCGATGGCCGGCCGGACGACTTTGTCCGGTGGTTGCAAACGCATCGGCCCGAACTGGCCGACCCGATCGATTTTGCACCGAGGAAGGTCTACGGCGACTACGTCCGCGACCGTCTGGCGACGGTCAACGCCGGCTTTCCGGGCCGGATCGAAACGACAGTAGGGCGTGTCGCCGCGATCGAGGCCGCAGCCGTATACCTGACCGATGGCCGCACTATCCCCGCCGACGCCGTCGTCCTGGCCACCGGCAATCCGGCCCCGGCGATCGCCTCGGGCGAGGCGGGGGGACGGATCATCGGCGATCCCTGGGCCGCCGGAGCGCTGGACCGGATAGCGGCCGACGACAGCATCCTGATCATCGGCACGGGCCTGACCATGGTCGACATGATCCAGAGCCTGCTGGCGAGAGGCTGGAAGGGCCGGGCCACCGCCCTGTCGCGACGCGGCCTGTTGCCCCGCGCCCATGCCGCCACGCCTGATCTCGCGGCCGACCTGCCCGCCGACGCTCTGACCGGGCCGGTGTCGAACCGTCTCGCGGCGGCGCGCGCGACGACCTGCGCCAGCGGCTGGCGAGGGGTGATGGAGGCCTATCGTCCGATCACCGCCGACCTGTGGGCGAGCGCCGACGCCGACCAGCGCGCCCGGATGGTCCGGCATCTGCGGCCCTGGTGGGACGTCCATCGGCACCGGATCGCGCCCCGGATCGCCGAAACCCTGACCGGACTGGTCGCGTCACGGCGACTCCGGGTCGTCGCCGGTCGTCTGGGTGTCGTCGAAGCGGATGGGGACGGGGTATGGGCCGGCTGGGCACCGCGCGGCGGAGGGGCGCAGCCGCCGTTGACCGCGAACTGGTTGATCGACTGCACGGGGCCGGCCCATTCGCCCGCGACCGATCCGCTGACGGCTCCGCTGCTGGCCTCGGGTCGGGCGCAGCTGGATCCGCTGCGTCTGGGTCTCGATCTCGATCCGTCCGGCCGGGTGCTGGATGCGCAGGGTGTCGCCGATCCGTGCCTCTTCGTGCTGGGGCCGCCGGCCCGCGCGGCCTTCTGGGAAACGATCGCTGTGCCTGACATCCGCAAGCGCATCGAGGCGGTGGTCACGGCCCTGTCGGCGGACGTAAGAGCGCCTGGCTAGGCCGCCACGCTGGCTGAAGCTTCAGGGGCGGCCAGACGTTCGCTCAGGTCCTTCAGTGCCATCGGCTTGCCGATGAAATAGCCCTGGGCAATGTCGCAACCCATGCCTTGCAGCAGGGCCATGGCGGTCGCGGTCTCGACCCCCTCGGCGACGACCTTGAGGCCAAGACTGTGGGCCAGATCGATCGTCGACTTGACCAGCAGGGCGTCGCGCGAGCTCTCGTCCAGGGCCAGGACGAAGGCCTTGTCGATCTTGAGCTCGTCGGCCTTGATCCGCTTCAGGTAGGCCAGGGACGACAGGCCCGATCCATAGTCGTCGATCGACACCTTGATCCCCGCCGCAGAGAACCGGTCGATGATGGCCAGGGCGAGCTCGGGATTGTCGATGACGGCCGTCTCGGTGATCTCGAAACACAGGTCCGCGCCGCTGGTCGTCACCGCATTCAGGGCAAAGTCGGCGAAAGCCTCGTCGGACAGCAGCCGCCCCGAGATGTTGACCGACATCATCAGGGCGTGACCCTGGGCGGCCAGGGTCTTCTGGTCGGCGATCGCCTGGTGGATGACCCATTCTGTAAGCGGTCGGATATGGCCCGTTTCCTCGGCCATGCCGATGAACAGGTCGGGCGAGACAAAGCCGCGCCGGGGATGACGCCAGCGCATCAGGGCCTCGACGCCGGTGACGGCACCGGCGCGCAGGTCGTGTTTGGGCTGATAGGCCATCCAGACGTTGCCGGACCCGACGCCCGCCATAAGCTCGGAGATCAGCGACAGGTTACCGCCGGGATCGCCGTAGCTGGCCGCATCGAACAGGCTGCACCGACGGCGGGCCGCTCGCGCCTGATCCAGGGCGATGGCGGCGCGATCGACGGTCGAATCGACTCCGGACAGGCTCTTGCCGGCGCGGGCCAGGCCGGCGCTGAGCGAGACATCGACGGTCGCCCCGCTGAGGCGTACGGGCGTCTCGGCCTGGGCGCAGACAGCCTCGGCAATAGCGATGGCTTCGGCGTCGTCGCCGGCCGCGAAGCTGAAACCCAGGGTCCCGCCACTGACGCGGGCGATTGCCGACCCCTCCGTCAGGGTCGCCAGCCGACCGCCCACGGCCGACAGAAGCTGGGCCATGGAATCATAGCCGATGGCGTTGCGCACGACCTCGAACCGGTCGACCCCGACCACGACGACATAGACGCCCGGATGGGCTGCGGCCTGGCGTTCCAGCGACAGGCGATTGGGCAGGCCGGTTTCCTGGTCGTGCAGGGCCATGTGGGTCAGGCGGGCCTCGCGGTCGCGGATGTCGCCGGCCATCAGGTTGAAGCTTGCGGCCAGGCGGCCGATCTCGTCGGTCGATCCGACCTCGACCTCGGCATGCTCGCCCTGTTGCAGCCGGTGGACAGCGTCGTCGAGCGCGCTGATCGGCCGGGTCAGGCCGCGCGCCAGAACCCAGGTTCCTGCCATCAGCAGGGCCAGACCGGCCAGGCCGATCACGGCCAGGGCCAGGAACAGCGGCTCATAGGGCTTCATCGCCCGCTTCAGCGGATAGTTGAGCACCAGAACGGCCGGCGCATCGGCGTCGAACGAGGGCAGGGCCCGGGCCAGCACCATGGCGGAGCCTTCGGGGGTGCGGGTCGTGACGGCCTGGGCCGCGCCATCGAAAGTCTGGCGATCGAGCATCGCGCCCAGCGGACTCGCGGCCCCGGCCATGTCACGCCAGCCGGTGGCTGCGCGGGTGGCGACGGTGGCGGTCAGCGGAATGGCCGACAGGCTCTCCAGGTTCTGCATCTGGCCCACGTCGAGCGGGTCCACGAACACGACCCAGCCGATCAGGACGGGAGCCATGATCGGGGCCGCGACGACCTGATAGGGACCCGTGCCGATGGTCATCACGCCGGCATCCAGCCGACCTGATTCCAGACCCGCGTACAGGGTGTCGATCGCGGCTTCGTCGGGGTTCAGGCCGGCGGCGGTGACATAGCCATCGATGCCGACGATCATGGCCCCATCCACCTTCTGGCGGGCGCGCAGATTGTCCAGAGCCGAGCGGATGGTGGCCTCGTCATTGGTGGCGACGGCCTCCCGGAAGCCGAAATCCTGGGCCAGGACGGCGGCGCCTTGGCGCAGCTGTTCTGACCGACCCGCCCAGATCTGGTTGTAGACTGCACCCGAGGCGGTCAGTTCGTCGCGCACCACGCTGCGGGCGCTGGACGTTACGGCCGTGACCACGGCGATCGCCACGAGCACGAGCGCGATGCCGAACAGCCCCATATAGAGGACCGTCAGTCGGGTCTGGAGGCGGTTGAAGCGGATTTTCATCGAACGGCTGCCCGACCCGAAAAGTCGCCGGTGATCAACTGACGCGAACCTGCTGCCGCCTGGGTATAGATGGTGGCGATCTCGTTGCCGCGCCCGGTCAGACGTGGGTGCCAGACGCGCAGGGTCGCGCCGCCTGCGGGCAGGCCTGTCACCGTGACGTCGCCGGTCGCGCCGGTCTTGGCCGCCCACGGGGTGTCTACGACCTTCACATAGGCCAGCATCTGGTCATGGATGTTGCAGCCCAGGGCGGCGACACCGGCCGTCGAAAAGACGTGGCTGCGGCTTTCGTCGCGGCCAAACAGCTCGATCTCGAACCGGTTGCCGCGTGAGAAGGAATAGACGTGGTGACGGACCCGATCCAGGTTGGGAAAGCTGACGGCGGCCCCGACGGGGACGATCAGGACGAAGGGGTCGAACTGGACGTTCGACTGTGTGACCCGCAGAGGCCAGGCGAACCGGATCGGCCCGCGCGGCACGCCGGAGTTGGGAACCACCGTGATCACGGCGTCGCGCACCGGTCGACCGCCGGTGTCGCGCACGCTGACCGTCAGATCAGCGGCGACCGCGGGCAGACCGAAAAGCAAGGCGAGGGCCATGGCGAGAACAATACGCATTCCCGTTGAGTAACAGACGCCCGTGAACTTGCCGTAAACCATAATGCAATCTAGAGTTGTTCTGCGGCTTGCCTTGTTTGTCTTTGAGGTAGCAAAGATGGTGGCATTCAAATGTCGTTAACCGTCCTCTGGCTTGGTCGGCCTTGCTGTTCCTTCCCGGCGTCGAGGCTGATCGTGTTCCTTCTCCCTGTCCCCGCGCTGTTGCGGGCATTGCGGCCTGGTCTGAAGTTGAGCGCGTCGTTCGCAATCGCCGCCGCCGTGGTGAGCGCCGCCGGTCCCGTCGCGGCCCAGGCTTTCGACTGGGTTCCGGAATCCCGGACGGGCGGCAAGTTGTTGCTGACAGGCGGTGTGTCTTCGGTCGAGGGATCGGGCGGAGGCGGGATCGCGACCTGGGCGGTCACGACGGGTTACGGCGCCGAGGATGGCGTCGGGGCCAATCTGCACGCCACCTATATCAACCTGCCCGACTATGAGTTTCGCTCGGTCGGGGCCGCCGTCGGTCTGTGGGACCGGGTCGAGGTGTCGATCGCGAGGCAGGAGTTCGACACCGGCGCGACCGGTGCCCTGCTGGGCCTGGGCAAGGGGTTCACCTTCACCCAGGACATCGTGGGGGTGAAGGTCAAGGTCCTGGGTGACGCCGTCTATGCTTCGGACAGCTGGATGCCCCAGATCGCCGTGGGGGCCCAGTTCAAGTCCAACGATCAGGGCGCGATCATCGCGGCGGTCGGCGGACAGGACGACGAGGGAACCGACGTCTATGTCGCCGCGACCAAACTGTTCCTGGGCCAGAGCCTGCTGGTCTCGGGGGCCGTGCGCTGGACCAACGCCAACCAGACCGGTCTGCTTGGCTATGGTGGCGATCGCAACGACGACCTGGAGCCCCAGTTCGAGGGATCGGTCGGATATCTGCTCAGCCCCAATCTGGTCGTCGGCGCCGAATACCGGACCAAGCCCGACAACCTGGGCTTTGCCAGGGAAGACGACTGGGTCGACGTCTATGCCGCCTATGCGGTGAACAAGCATCTGTCCGTTACCGCCGCCTGGGCCGATCTCGGGTCGATCGCGACCTTCGAGGATCAGCGCGGGCTTTATCTGTCCCTCCAGGTCGGGTTCTGAACCATGATCCGCTTCGCCCTTGTCGCCGCCCTCGCCCTGATCGCTGTGCCGGTCCTGGCCCAGGACGGATCCCCATCGGCTCCCGCCGACGTGATGTCCACCGAGCACCCCGGTGAGCTGGCCGTCGCCCCGTACGCGCAATCCAACGCCCATGCCGGCGCGACTCCGTTCGAGGGCACGGCCATGTACGAGGCCTTCCACGGCGAGGCCGGTGTCGGCCGCATCGTGGATGGGCTGGTCACTCGCAGCGTCGCAGATCCCCGCATCTCGGGCATCTTCGCGGCCTCGGATCTGGTGCGCCTGCGCCGGACGCTGAAGGAGCAGTTCTGCTATATCCTGGGCGGCGGCTGTACGTACACGGGTCGCGACATGGCGGCGTCCCACGCCGAGATGGGAGCCCAGGCGGCAGACATGGGGGCGCTGGTCGAGAACCTTCAAGCCGCCATGCGCGAGGAGGGTGTGCGCTTCGCGGTGCAGAACCGTTTTCTGGCAAAGCTTGCCCCGATGAAGCCTGACGTGGTCACGCGCTGACACGGAATCGGCACCTATCGTCTTCGCGCTGCAACATTTCTGTTGCGCGAACCGTGGCCTCCAGCCCAATCTGATATCCAGCCTTAGAGGAGCAGGGCCACGTTCGACGAGATGACAGGCACGAGCGGACCCGGAGAGGTCCGTCACCCCTACCGGACCCTGTCCCGGTGGCTGGATGCCGCGCCGGCTGACCTTCTGACTTCGCGCTCGCGTCAGGCCGAGCTGTTCTTCCGCCGCATGGGGGTGACCTTCGCCGTCTATGGCGACGTCGAGTCCAACGAGCGGCTGATCCCCTTCGACGTGGTGCCCCGCATCATCGGTGCCGCCGAATGGACCGCCCTCGAAAAGGGCCTGGTCCAGCGGGTCAACGGGCTGAATGCCTTTCTGAAGGACATCTACGGCGCTCAGGAATGCATCAAGGCCGGCATCATCCCGGCCGACCTGATCTTCACCAACCCGCATTACCGGCCCGAAATGCAGGGCCGTCGTCCGCCGGGCGACATCTGGACCCATATCTGCGGCGTCGATCTCGTCCGCACGGGCGAGGACGGCTTCATCGTGCTGGAGGACAACTGCCGCACCCCGTCGGGGGTCTCCTACATGCTGGAGAACCGCGAGATGATGATGCGGCTGTTCCCGGACCTGTTCGCCGAACACCGCATCCGGCCGGTCGAGACCTATACGGACATGCTGCTGTCCTCGCTCCAGGCCTCGGCGCCGGAAAGCGCGGGGGGCGATCCGAACATCGTCGTCCTGACGCCCGGGCCCTACAATTCGGCCTACTACGAGCACTCCTTCCTGGCCGACAAGCTGGGGGTCGAGCTGGTCGAGGGGGGCGATCTGTTCGTCAACGACGACATCGTCTTCATGCGCACCACCCAGGGGCCCAAGCGCGTCGACGTCATCTATCGCCGCATCGACGACGACTGGCTGGACCCGCTGACCTTCCGGCCGGATTCGTCGGTCGGGGTGCCCGGCATCATGAACGCCTATGCGGCCGGCAACGTCACCCTGTCGAACGCGGTCGGCACCGGCGTCGCCGACGACAAGGCCGTCTATACCTACATGCCCGAGATCATCCGCTTCTTCTCGGGCGAGGAGCCGATCCTGAAGAATGTGCCGACCTGGCGCTGCCGTGAGCCGGATGCGCTGAAAGAGGTGCTCGACAAGCTGCCGGAGCTGGTCGTCAAGGAGGTCGGCGGATCGGGCGGCTACGGCATGCTGGTCGGCCCGGCCTCGACCAAGGCCGAGATCGAGGATTTCCGCAAGAAGCTGATCGCCGATCCCGATGACTTCATCGCCCAGCCGACACTGTCGCTGTCGACTGCGCCGACGCTGGACGGGTCCGGCCTGTCGCCACGTCACGTGGACCTGCGCCCCTTCGTGCTGTCGAGCCCGGCCGGGGTCAAGGTCGCGCCCGGCGGTCTGACGCGGGTGGCACTCAAGGCCGGGTCGCTGGTCGTCAACTCCAGCCAGGGCGGCGGGACCAAGGATACGTGGGTGCTGGATGAGTGATCGCCCATGCTGAGCCGGACTGCTGAGAGCCTGTACTGGACCGGCCGCTATATGGAGCGGGCCGATTTCCTGGCGCGCATCCTGGAAGCCGCCGTGCGTCTGGCCGCCCTGCCGGCCAAGGACGGAGCGGCCGCGACCGCCTGGGCCAGCGCGATCGCTTCGGCCGGGGTCAGTCGCGCCTTCGCCGCCTCGGGCCGGTCGCCGACCGAGAAGTCGGTGCGGGAGTATCTGGCCTTCGCTTCGGACAATCCGTCGTCGATACGGGCCTGCATCACCGCCGCCCGCACCAATGCCCGGTCCGTTCGCACCGCCCTGACCATCGAGCTGTGGGAGGCGATCAACGGGGCGTGGAACGGGCTGAACGAACTGGGCGAACCGGGCAAGCGCGACGACTTCGTGCGCTTTCTGGAGTGGGTCAAGTCGACGTCGCTGAACGTCGAGGGGGCCTCGTCGCGGACCATGCTGAGGAACGACGCCTACTGGTTCCTTAGGCTGGGCATGGCGATCGAGCGGGCCGACAACACGGCGCGTCTACTGGACGTCAAATACCATCTGCTGCTGCCGGCGGGCGAGCGGGTCGGGGGCCAGCTCGACTATTTCCAGTGGACGACCCTGTTGCGCGAGGTTTCCGCCCTGACCGCCTATCGCTGGGTCTATCGGGAGAGCGTGCGGCCCTGGCTGGTCGCCGACCTGATGGTGCTGAACCGTCAGATGCCCCGGTCGCTGGCCAGCTGTCAGGGGATGATCGTGTCGTATCTGGAGCGGCTGGCGACCGACTATGGACGGCGTGGCCCGGCCCAGCGGCTGGCCTCGGCCCGGCTGGCCCAGTTCAACGACGCCAAGATCGAGGACATCTTCCAGTCCGGCCTGCACGAATACATCCTGGGTTTCCTCGGCGAGAACAACAAGCTCGCAGCGGCCGTCCAGGACCAGTATCTGGTCTGATATGCGCATCCGGATCGACTACGAAACCCGTTATTCCTACAGCCGGCCCGCGCGGTTCATCCTCCAGACCCTGCGCGTCACCCCGCGCTCGACCGAGAGCCAGCAGGTGCGGGAATGGCGGATCGAGACCGACGTGGACACCAAGCTGCGCCGCGCCGAGGACTCGTTCGGCAACATCGTCCACACCCTCTACACCGAGAGACCGACCGAGACCCTGACGGTGCGTGTGACCGGCGAGGTGGCGACGACCGAGACCGGCGGCGTGCTGCGCGGCGTGCCCGAACGTCTGTCGCCCCTGGTCTATCTGCGGGACAGTCCCCTGACCCATGCGGATGCGGCGCTGCGGGCCTTTGCCGATCGGGTGGGTCCGGGTGACGACCTGACCCGGCTGCATCGGCTGATGGCCATGATCCACGAGGAGGTGGCCTTCATGGTCGGGTCGACCACGGCCGACCACACCGCCGCCGATGCCTTCGCCCAGAAGAAGGGCGTCTGTCAGGACCACGCCCAGATCTTCATCGCCTGCGCCCGCCGCATCGGCATCCCGGCCCGCTACGTCTCGGGCCATCTGCACCGCACCGACGGGCTGGAGGATCAGGACGCCGCCCATGCCTGGGCCGAGGGTTGGGTCCAGGACCTGGGCTGGGTCGGGTTCGACGCGGCCAACGGCATCGCCCCGACCGAACACTACGTCCGGGTGGCCTCCGGGCTGGATGCGCTGGGGGCCACGCCGTTCCGGGGAACCAGCTACGGCGGCGGGATGGAGACCATGACCGTGGCCCTGCGTGTGCGCCAGATGCAACAGCTTCAGCAGCAACAGCAAGGAATTGGCTGGTGACCCTTTGGCAAGGGTCGCCGTGCGACACGAATCTGTTAGCGTTTCCTGTCCTTGCGGCGATGTCGTGCGTTTGGGGTCCGAATTGAGCTGATGACCTATTGCGTCGGAATGCTGGTGAACGATGGATTGGCGATGATCGCCGACACGCGCACGAATGCGGGTGTCGACAACATCTCGTCCTACAAGAAGCTGCACGTGACCGAGATCACGGGCGACAGGGTCATCGCCATCTCGACGGCGGGCAATCTGTCGGTGACCCAGACGGCTTTGGCCATGGTGTCCGAGGGCATCAAGATGCCCGGCCACGACGACGTCGAGACGCTTGAAAACACACCCAGCCTGTTCCGCGCGGCCCAGCTGGTCGGCTATGCCCTGAACCAGGTTCGCAACCAGATTGCGCCGTCGCTGTCGGCCGATGCGCTCAAGGTCACGGCCTCGATGCTGCTGGGGGGCCAGATCCGGGGCGGCAAGATGGGGCTGTACCTGATCTACGCCCAGGGCAATTTCATCGAATGCGGGCTGGATACGCCCTACCTTCAGATCGGCGAGCTCAAATACGGCAAGCCCATCCTGGATCGGGCCCTGCGCCCCGACACCCCGATGGCCGAGGCGGTCAAGCTGGGGCTGATCTCGTTCGACTCGACGATCCGCTCGAACGTCGCCGTGGGCCCCCCCTTCGACATGGTGGTCATCAACCGCGACAGCCTGCATGGCCATCAGCGCCGCATCGAGACCGACGACCCCTATTTCAAGGACCTGGGCCGCCGCTGGTCCGAGGCCCTGGCCCAGGCCCACCGCGCCATGCCCGCCCCGCCGTGGCTGGAACCCCAGACGACAGGCCGTCCGAATATTTCGATCGTCAGCTAGGTCGGGGTCCGCGGCACCCTCCGTTTTGCGCGGTCGGTGGTTAGTGGTTGGTGGTTCGTGGTTGTCGCATCTTCGATGCTGCCCAATGGCGGCCGACGGAGCGTGCTGCCAGATGCGGCAACCACAAATCACGAAAAACTAACCACCCGGCACACACGCCTCTTCGCCCTCACGCGCCGAGGCGCTGAAGTCATGGGAAGGGCCGGCGGAGCGCCGGACGCGACGCCCGGTGACCGTAGAGAGAGTGTGTTTCGGCATCGCGTCGTCGCTCCGCGTGCGTGGTTTTCCGGGAGCTGTACGGCTCGATCGCTCGAACCAGCGGGGGTATTAACCCCTTGCCGCTACCGCGCCCCCGACGGGAAGGTGATGCCCTTGCAGCATCATCCCCTGAACGATCCGACTCTCTGCGCCAGACCCTTTGACGGTCCGGGGCGA
>NZ_JAEMRD010000076.1 GCF_016463485.1 Brevundimonas sp. | reverse complement strand
TCAGCAGGGTGGTCTTGCCCGCGCCGAGATAGCCGGTGAGGACGGTGACGGGGATCTTGGCGGCAACGGTGTCGGTCATGCGCCGCTAGATGGCGGCTGGGACCCAATTTGGGAAGGGGTCAGCAGTCCGGGCAATCCGCCATCGGCTCGTTTTCGAGCTGGAGTGTGGTGTGGCCGATGGAGAAGCGGGTGCGGGCCAGCGCTTGCGCCTCGGCCAGCAGGGTGCCGGTGTCGGCCCGGTCGTGGACGAGGTGGGCGGTCAGGGCCGTCTCGGTGGTCGACAGGCCCCAGACGTGCAGGTCATGGACCGCCGACACCCCGGGCAGGGCGAGGAAGGCCGCGCGAATGGCGGGGACGTCCACGCCTCGCGGGGCGGCGTCGAGGGCGAGGTTGACCGAGTCCTTCAGCAGGCCCCAGGTCCCGCCCAGGATCACGAAGACGATGACGATCGACACCAGCGGATCGAGGATCGACCAGCCGCTGAACAGGATGATCGCCCCGGAGATCACCACGCCGATCGAGACGGCGGCGTCCGCCATCATGTGCAGATAGGCCCCGCGCGCGTTGAGGTCCGAATGCTGATCCCGCATGAACAGCAGCGCCGTGCCCAGGTTGATGACGAAGCCGATGCCGGCCACGATCATGACGACGCCGGACTGGACAGGCGCGGGATCGGCCAAGCGCTGAACAGCCTCGAAGGCGATGGCTCCACAGGCGAAGATCAGCAGCAGGGCATTGGCCAGGGCGGCCAGGACGGTGGCCTTGCCGAAGCCGTAGGTGAGCTGTTTGCCGGCCGCGCGTCTGGCCAGGACCGCCGCGCCCCCGGCCATGGCCAGGCCCAGGACGTCGGACAGATTGTGCCCCGCGTCGGCCATCAGGGCGGTCGAACCGCTGTAGATCCCCGCGCCGAACTCGCAGGCGACAAAGGCCAGGTTGACGATCAGCCCGACGGCATAGCGCCAGTCGCCGGTGTCGACCGGACCGTGCGCGTGGCCGTGGTGGCCGTGGCCCGCGTGGGAATGGTCGTGGTCGTGACCATGATGTCCATGGTCATGGTCGTGATGGGCGTGGTCATGGGGGGAGGCCATGTCTGACCCTAGTGCTGATGCAGGACGACGAGAAGGCCGATCCCGATCAGGGCGAGGCCCAGGATGGCGCCTTCGTATCGGACCCAGCGCTCCAGCCGCAGCACCGAGGCACCCGCACGGGCGAGGGTGGTGAACAGGCCCATGCCGAGCAATGTCCCCGCGAGGAAGGCCAGGGTCAGCAGGGACAGGGCGAGCATCCCCTCCTGCGCAGAGGACATATAGATGGGCAGCAAAACCTCGCCCGGCGATACGGCCAGCATGACGACCAGACCCCAGAAGGCGGCGGCGTGGGAAACCGTGGGTTCCGACAGCTCCAGGGTCGGGCCGTCTGCGGTGAGGGGCGCGGGGCGGCGCACGACCGCCCGGATCAGGTAGAAGGTCCCGAAGGCGAACAGCAGGATGGCCGACAGGTTGGGCAGGATGCCGGCGACCAGTTGATCCAGGGCCAGTCCCGCCGCGACGATCAGGCCGCCGACGACGGCGGTGGAGGCGATGTGGGCGACTCCTGCGGCCCCGACGGAGGCCAGGGTCCGGGTCAGGGTCCAGCGCTGGGCCCGGCCGACCAGGACGAACGGCAGCCAGTGGGTCGGAAGCGCGGCGTGCAGAAACGCGGCCACGAAACCGCCGCCCAGCAGCGACAGCAGCACATCCCATTCAAGATCAGGCGACGACATCGCCGATCCTGTAGCGTGTTACTTTATAACGGTCGAGCGGTTTTTGAGTTCAGGGGCGTTCGTAGACCACCTTACCGTCCACCACCGTCAGCACCGCATGACCCTTGGGGATATCGGCCAGCGGCGCGGTCATCAGGTCGATGTCGAAGGCGGTGAAGTCGGCCCGCTTGCCGACCTCGATGGTGCCCAGTTCCTTTTCGCGGAAGCTGGCATAGGCGGGGGCGGTGGTGAACATGGCGAGGGCCTGCTGGCGCGAGACGGCCTCGGACGGGCGCCAGTCCGGGCCCTGGAAGCCGTCGAGATCGCGGCGGGCGACCGCAGCGTAGAATTCGATCAGGGGATCGCCGCGTTCGACAGGGGCGTCGGAACCGCCGACCACGACCACGTTCCAGTCCAGCAGGCTCTTCCAGGCATAGGCACCGTCCAGCCGGGCGTCGCCGAGGCGGGCCGGGGCGAAGTGGAAGTCGCCGATGGCGTGGCTAGGCTGCATCGAGGCGATGATGTTCAGGGCGGCGAAGCGGCGCTCGTCGGAGGGGCGCATGATCTGGGCGTGTTCGATGCGCCAGCGGTGATCGCGAATGGCGGGCGTCTCGCCGTTCACATTCATCATGGCGTCCAGATACCAGTCGAGCACCAGCGAATTGCCCCGGTCGCCGATGGCGTGGGTGGCGACCTGGATCCCCGAGCGAAACGCCTGTTCGTACAGGGGCACGATCTCGGCCGCTGAGGTCTGGAGCAGGCCCGAGGTGTGGGGATCGTCGGAATAGGGCTCGAACAGGGCTGCGCCGCGCGAGCCGAGCGCGCCGTCGACGTAGAATTTGATCGCGCGGGTGATGACGCGGCCATCGGCGACGCTGCGGGGACCGGAGCCGATCAGGGCCTGGGCACCGTCGGGCGTGACCGAGTTGTAGACGCGGATCGGGGCCTCGCCCGCCTCGGCCATGGCCTCCAGCAGGGGGATGTCCGACCATGGCGCGCTCATGAAATGCACGCCGGTCCAGCCGTAGGCGGCCTCGACCCGGAACCCGGCGCGGTAGGCGTCGCGCAGGGCCTGCGGGTCGGCCTGGGGCCGCAGGGTTTCGACCAGGTCCATGGCGGCATCCAGCAGGAAGCCGGTCGGCTTGCCCGATGTGTCGCGAGCGATCTCGCCGCCCGACGGGGCTTTCGTATTGATGTCGATCCCGGCGGCGGCGAGGGCGGCGGAGGAGGCGGTGATCGCATGGCCGTCGGCGCGGCCCAGCAGCACGATCCGGCCGGGCGCGGCGGCATCCAGGTCGGCGGCGGTCACGAAACGCGGGCCGTTCGCGCTCTCAGGCCAGCGGGTCTCGATCCAGCCGCGACCGATGATCGGGCCGGTTGGATGCGCCTGGGCCCATGCGGTCAGTTTCGCCATGGCTTCTGCGAGCGATGCGGAGCCCTCGAGATTCAGGGTCAGTTCGCGCCAGCCGATACCGTCCAGATGGGCATGTCCGTCGGTGAAGCCGGGGAACAGGGTCGCACCCTTCAGGTCGATCTCCTGAAGCGCATCGCGGGTCACCCCGGGGTCGTCGCCGACATAGTCGATGAGGCCGCCTCGGACGATCACGACCTCGGGGCTGGGGGCGTTGGCGACGCCGGTGTGGATCGTGCCGCCGCGGATGATCAGATTCTGGGCGGCGGCCGGGCTGGCGGCGAGCAGGGCGGCGAGGATGAGGAGGGACTTCATGGTGAACTCCAAAGGCACTGCATCGGTGGGGCCGATGGAGGATCAGGTCAAGACGGGCTCCTTTCCCCCGCAACAGGGTGGGATGACGTCGTTGCGCATTTTTGATGCGCGACGGTCCAAAGCGCGCTAGTTGGCGGGCATGGATCGTTCCGTTTCGTTCGTTCTGACGCCTGCGCAACGCCTTTCGGCGTTTGCCGCCTTGCGACTTATGGACGGCCTCCGGGGCTGACGGCGACCCGGCGGCGGCATTCAGCCACTCCGCTTTTTCCAGATCCGAACTTCCAGATGAAGGAGCCGCGCCGATGCTGCGCGACCCATCCGTAAAATACCGCCCGTTCCCGCAGGTGGATATCCCCGACCGCACCTGGCCGTCCAAGACGATCACCAGGGCGCCGCGCTGGCTGTCGACCGACATGCGCGACGGCAACCAGGCCCTGATCGACCCGATGAACGCCGAGAAGAAGCAGCGCTTCTTCGATCTGTTGGTGAAGATCGGGATCAAGGAGATCGAGGTCGGTTTTCCTTCGGCCGGGGCGACCGAATTCGACTTCATCCGCGGGCTGGTCGATCGCGGAGCCATTCCCGACGACGTCATGCCCCAGGTCCTGACCCAGGCGCGGGCCGACCTGATCCAGACGACGTTCGACAGCCTCGATGGGGCCAAACAGGCGGTGGTCCATGTCTACAACGCCGTGTCGCCGGCGTGGCGGCGCATCGTGTTCGGTCTGGAGCGTCCCGAGATCAAGGGAATCGCGGTCCAGGCCGCCAAATGGCTGAGGGATCAGGCCTCGGATCGTCCGAACACGGACTGGCGTTTTGAATACAGCCCCGAGACCTTCTCCACCGCCGAACTGGATTTCTCGCTGGAGTGCTGCGAGGCGGTGATGGACGTGTTGCAGCCGACGCCGGATCGGCCGCTGATCCTGAACTTGCCGGCGACGGTCGAATGCGCCAGCCCCAACGTCTATGCCGACCAGATCGAGTGGATGTGCCGCAATGTCTCGCGGCGCGACAGTGTGATCATCTCGGTCCATCCGCACAACGACCGGGGCACGGGTGTCGCCGCCGCCGAGCTGTCGGTGATGGCCGGCGCCGATCGGGTCGAGGGCTGTCTGTTCGGCAACGGCGAGCGGACCGGCAATGTCGATCTGGTGACCCTGGCGCTCAATCTCTACACCCAGGGCGTCGATCCGGAGCTGGACTTCTCGGACATCGGCGAGGTCGTGCGAACGGTCGAATACTGCAACCAGCTGCCGGTCCATCCGCGCCACCCCTACGCGGGTGAACTGGTCTTCACGGCCTTCTCGGGCAGCCATCAGGACGCCATCAAGAAGGGGTTCGCGGCACAGGCCGGGCGCAACGACCAGATGTGGGACGTGCCCTATCTGCCCATCGATCCGGCGGACATCGGCTGTTCGTACGAGGCGGTGATCCGGGTCAACTCCCAGTCAGGCAAGGGCGGGGTGGCCTGGATCCTGGAGCAGGATCAGGGGCTGAAACTGCCCAAGCGGCTGCAGGCCGACTTCTCGCGGCCGGTGCAGACCCTGGCGGATACGCTGGGTCGCGAGTTGAACGCAGCGGACATCTGGGCGGCGTTCCAGAGCGCCTATCATCTGACCGGCGACCGGCCCCTGCGCCTGATCGACTATCAGGAGACGGCGATCGCAGGCGGCGGGCGGACCTTCTCGGGACGGATCACCCTGGACGGCGAGGAACGCCACGTCTCCGGGCGCGGCAACGGCCTGCTGTCCAGCGTGCTGGACGCACTGAAGGAGGCGATCGGGCTGGATCTGGACATCGCCGACTATCAGGAACACGCCATCGGCCAAGGCTCGGACGTCAAGGCGGCGGCCTATGTCGAGGCGCGCACCGGTGACGGGCGAACTGTGTTCGGGGTCGGTATCGATGCCGACGTGGCGACGGCCTCGGTCAAGGCGGTGCTGTCTGCAGCGGTCACGTCACGCCTCAACTGATCGTTGATCGTATGATGCTGCAACGCAGCAATAAACTGATCGGTCAAGGTTGCGGGGGCCGGTCGTCGGGTCCAATTGACGCCCCATGACCTCAGCCCAGATCGAGAAACCCGTCGTCGAGAAGCCCGGGTTCGCCGAGTTCGTCTGCCTGATCGCCCTGATGATGGCGCTGAATGCGCTGGCCATCGACGCCATGCTGCCGGCCCTGCCCGACATCGGCGCGGCCCTGGGTGTCGAGAATCCGAACAGCCGGCAATGGGTCGTCACCGCCTATCTGCTCGGTTTCGGTGGAGCCCAACTGATCTATGGGCCGCTTTCCGACCGGTTCGGCCGAAAGCCGATCCTGCTTGTCGGCGTCGGCGTCTATGTGCTGTTCAGCGTCGTGGCCATGCTGGCCCCGACGTTCGAGACCCTGATCCTGGCGCGCATCGGTCAGGGACTGGGATCGGCCGCGACGCGGGTGCTGGCGGTTTCGATCGTGCGTGACCGGTTCAGCGGGCGGACCATGGCGCGGGTCATGTCGCTGAGCTTCCTCGTGTTCCTCGGTGTGCCGATCATCGCACCGTCGCTGGGCCAGCTGATCCTGCTGATCGCACCGTGGGAGGGCATCTTCGGCGTACTGGCGGTAGCCGGGGTCGCCTTGATGATATGGGCTACCTTGCGCCTGCCGGAGACCCTGCACCCTGAAGATCGGCTGCCGATCCAGTTCGGCCGGGTGGCGGGCGCCTTTGGTCAGGTCATCACCAACCGGACGTCGCTGGGCTATACCCTGGCGATCACGGCGATCACCGGGGCCCTGTTCGGCTTCATCAACTCGGCGCAGCAGATCTTCTTTGATGTGTTCAAGGCACCCGCCCTGTTCACCACCATCTTCGCAGCCATCGCCGGTGGCATCGCGGTGGCGGCGATCCTGAATGCCCGTCTGGTAGAGCGGCTGGGGTCGCGTCTGATCGGCCATTCGGCCCTGATCGGCTTCACCACCATGTCCGCGATCCACGCCCTGGTCGCCCTGTCCGGTCACGAGACGATCTGGACCTTTGCCGTGCTCCAGACCCTGACCATGTTCTGCTTCGGCCTGATCGCCGGGAATTTCGGATCGATGGCCATGGAGCCGATGGGCCATATCGCCGGCACGGCGTCGTCGCTCCAGGGCTTCTTCTCCACGATCGTCGGGTCGCTGACCGGGTTCGCCATCGGTCAGACGTTTAACGGATCGACGGTTCCGATGGCGCTGGGCTTCGCCTCCTGCGGCCTGCTGGCCCTCGGCGCCGTCCTCTTCGCCGAACGCGGCCGGTTGTTCGTGGCGCGCAATGCCAAGCCGGCCGCTCGTCTGGGTGACAGGGCGTCGCCTGCCTCTTGATCTTTGGAGGCGATCGGGTCTGAGGTCTGCGCCGTAGTTTATCGGAGCATTCCATGTCGCCTCGTGTCGCCGGCCTCGTCTCGATCATCGCCCTGACCGCCGCCCTGTCGGTCTCTCTGGCCGCGTGCCAGCAGGCGGAGATGAAGTCCGATATGCCGCCCCTGCCGGCCTCGGCGACCGCGCCAGTGATCTATCCCAAGGACGTCCATTCTTACGCCCAGCCTCAGGTCGCGCGGGTCAAGCACGTCGCGCTGGACCTGACCGCCGACTTTGCCGCCAGGACCCTGTCGGGTACGGCGACACTCGACGTCACGGCCGAGGCGGGCGCGACCCAGGTCATCCTCGACACCCGCAACCTGGACATCCGTTCGGTCAAGGACGCCGAGGGCAAGCCGCTGGCCTTTGCGCTCGGCGCCGCCGATCCGATCCTGGGCCAGTCCCTGACCGTGACCCTGCCGGCCTTCACGCCCGGACAGGTGATCAAGATCGTCGTCGATTATGCCACCCGACCCGACGCAGCGGCCCTTCAATGGCTGACCCCGGCCCAGACGGCGGGCGGCCAGCAGCCCTTCCTGTTCAGTCAGGGCCAGGCCATCCTGACCCGCACCTGGGTCCCGACCCAGGACAGCCCCGGCATACGCCAGACCTATTCGGCGAAAATCACGGTCCCCGAGGCGCTGAAGGCGGTGATGAGCGCCGAGATGCTGACGCCGGACGGGGAGAAGGCGGCCGACGGCACGCATGCCTATCGCTTCCGCATGACCAATCCGGTGCCGCCCTATCTGATCGCGCTGGCGGTCGGCGACCTGGCCTTCGCGTCCGAGGACGGACGTACCGGCGTCTGGACCGAGCCCAGTCGGCTGGCCGCCGCCAAGGCCGAGTTCGCCGAGGTCGGCCAGATGGTGACGGCGGCAGAAGGGCTGTACGGCCCCTATGCCTGGGGTCGCTATGACTTGCTGATCCTGCCGCCGTCCTTCCCGTTCGGCGGGATGGAGAACCCCCGCCTGACCTTCGCCACGCCGACGGTGATCGCGGGCGACAAGTCGCTGGTCAGCCTGGTGGCGCACGAACTGGCGCATTCGTGGTCCGGCAATCTGGTGACCAATGCGACCTGGAACGAGTTCTGGCTCAACGAGGGTTTCACCACCTATTTCCAGAACCGGATCATGGAGGCGGTGTACGGCAACGACCGCGCCCAGCAGGAGCGGGTGTTGGGCTGGGATTCGCTCCAGGCCGAGTTGAAGAGCCTGCCCGAGATGGACACGCGGCTGCATCTCGACCTCGCCGGTCGCGATCCCGACGAGGGCATGACCGACATCGCCTATGAGAAGGGTGCGGCCTTCCTCGAGACCATCGAGCGCATCGTCGGGCGTGAAAAGTTCGACGCCTGGCTGAAGGGCTATTTCGAGCGCAACGCCTTCCGCCCCATGACGTCGGCCCTGTTCCTTAAGGACATCCGCGATCACCTGGTCATGGGCGACGGGGCGCTGGATGCGCGGCTGAAGCTGGACGAATGGGTCTATCAGCCGGGCCTGCCCGACAATGCCGTGGTCCCGACCTCGAACGCGTTCACGGCGGTGGACACGGCGGCCAGGGCCTTCTTCGCCGACCGCGGGCCGGCCTCGGCCATTCCGTGGAGCGGCTGGAACACCCAGCAGCGCCAGCGTTTCCTGGGCTGGCGTCCGGCCAACCTGCGCGACGGCGGGGACTGGCTGACCAACCAGCAACTGGCCGACCTGGAGAACACTCTGAATCTGGCCAATGAAGGCAACGCCGAAGTCGTCTTCGGCTGGCTCCAGATCGCCATCGCCCACCGCTACCAGCCCGCCGTGCCCAAGCTGACGCAGTTCCTGACCTCGATGGGGCGCCGCAAATTCGTCCTGCCCCTGTTCACCAGCCTGTGGGCCGAAGGCGACTGGGGCCGCCCCCTGGCGACCTCGATCTATTCGCGGGCGCGGCCGGGGTATCATCCGGTGACGACGGGATCTGTGGATGCGTTGGTGGGGCGGCCTGCAGCCTGACCCGAGGCCTCGCGGTGATGGCACCGGTCCTGACCCGTCGTCGGCTGTCGTCCGGTCTTGTAGCGCTGGCCGCTGTATCGGGGCTGGCGGAGGCCGGTACCGGTCGCACCTATCAGGCTGAGGTGCTGGCCTCCGATGGGCGGCCCGTTTCCGGTGCCCCGATCCATCGGACGCTCGCCGCCGCTATCGCCGCCGCGCCCGTTGGCGGAATCGCGCCGTTCCGCATCCTGCTACGGCGCGGGGTGTTCGACGAGCAGATCGTGGTCGACAGGCCGTTCGTCCATCTGGTCGGGGAGAGCCGGACGGGATCGGTGATCAGCCACCTGGCCGCATCAGGCCTGGTCGCACCCGACGGGCGGAACTGGGGTACGACGCGGACCCCGACCCTGACCGTTCGCGCGCCGGGGTTCCGGGCGGAGCGGCTGACGATCGCCAACGCCTTCGACGGTCTGGCCGAGATGACGCGTCCCGGCGGACTTCGCTCCCATGACGGGGCGGGTCCTCAGGCCGTGTCCCTGATGCTGGCGGAAGGATCAGACCGCGCTGTGATCAGTGACTGCGACATCCTTGGCTATCAGGACACACTGTTCGCGGACAGCGGGATGGCCGCGTTCGAGCGATGCCGGATTACCGGTAGCTATGACTTCATCTTCGGCGCGGGCCGGGTGTGGTTCGAGGCCTGCGAGATCCGCTCGCGACCCCGGCCCGTTGATCCCGTGGACGGATACGTCACTGCGCCCAGTACGCCACTGGAACAGCCGTTCGGCCTGGTGTTTCACCGATGCCGTCTGACGCGAGAGCCCGGCACGGCGCGACACTCGGTCTATCTTGGTCGGCCCTGGCGTCCGACGAAGACGTTTTCGGACGGACGGTACGGCGATCCCGACCGGGTCGGGGCCGCGACCTTCCTCGACTGCTGGATGGACGACCATGTCGCACCCGACGGTTTTACCGAGATGTGGCACACCGGCCGCGACGGCAATCCGCGCACCATGTTGCAGCCCGAGAACGCACGGTTCGCGACCCATGGATCGCGTGGCCCGGGCGCGGGGGCCTTCTCTCGCGGGGCCAGGCTGACGCGTGCAGGAGCTGCAGCGATCACTCGCTCGGCGGTCGTCGGCACATTGTCCTGAGATTGGTGCCCCGGGCCGGGGTCGAACCGGCACTCCTTTCGGAACCGGATTTTGAGTCCGGCGCGTCTACCAGTTCCACCACCGGGGCCCGCGTGGGGTGTTCTTAGTGGGCTATCGCGTGTTGCGCTACTTGGGCTGGGGAATTTTTGCGCGGCCCTTGCGTTCCATCGGGGTGTAACGCATCTGGCGGTCATGTCCCCGATTGCATCCGACACGTCGAGCCTGCCCGATCTCGCGATCGTCTATGAGCATCCCGAATGGTTCGAGCCGCTGTTCGCGGCGCTGGATCGGCGCGGCGTCTCCTATGCGAAGGTCACCCTGGCGGGGCACACCTTCGATCCGGCGGGATCGCCCGCGCCGGCGAAGGTGGTGTTCAGCCGGGTGGCGATGTCGTCCTTCCTGCGCGACCCGGAACATCCGATCTTCTATGCCCAGAGCCTGTTCGAACACTGGGAGGGGCAGGGCACGCGGGTGGTGAACGCCTCGGCCCTGCCCATCGACACGTCAAAGGCGCGGCAGTTGTCGTTGATCGCCCGGCTGGGGCTGAAGGGGCCCGTGACGCGGGCCGCTCACCGCCAGGCGGACCTGCCCAAGGCCGCCGAGGGTCTGCGGTTTCCGGTTCTGGTCAAGGCGGACATCGGCGGGGCGGGTGCCGGGATCACCCGCTATGAGACGCCCGAGGAACTGGCCGTTGCGGCGGCCGAAGGCTGGTGCCCGGCCGGGGTCAACGGCATCTCGCTGGTGCAGGAGTATGCGCCGCGTCGGGACGGCAAGGTGACCCGGGTCGAAACCCTGAACGGCAAGTTTCTGTATGCGCTGGATGTCGAGAGCCCCGGCGACGCCTTCGACCTGTGTCCCGCCGACGCCTGTCTGGTGAGGCCCGGCGCGCCGACGCTGACCATGACGCGGGTGACGCCGCCGGACGAGATCATCGCGGCGGCCGAGTTGATCGCGGCGGAGGGACGGCTGGAGATCGGCTCGGTCGAATATCTGATCGACGATCGGGACGGGTCGGCGCTGTTCTATGACATCAACGCCCTGTCGAACTTCGTCGCCAGACCGATGGAGGTTCTGGGGTTCGAGCCGCATGACGTACTGGTCGACTGGTTGATGGCCATCGTGGCGGAAGAGGCGGCCAAGGTCGCGGTCAACGGGAAGACGGCGGCATGAGGTACGGATACTGGGCCCCGGTCTTCGGCGGCTGGTTGAGGAACACTGACGACGAACCGCAGGCGTCGTGGGAGCATCTGAAGGGTATCGTGACCCGGTCCGAAGACCTCGGTTACGACCTGACCCTGATCGCCGAACTGAACCTGAACGACATTCAGGGCATCCAGGCCCCCGCTCTGGATGCCTGGTCGAGCGCGGCGGCGCTGGCGGCGATCACGTCCAGGATCGAGTTGATGGTGGCGGTGCGGCCGAACTTTCACCAGCCTGCCCTGTTCGCCAAACAGGCGGCCAATATCGACCGGATCTCGAACGGGCGGCTGGCGCTCAACGTCGTCTCGTCCTGGTGGGCCAAGGAGGCGGAGAGCTATGGTCTGCAGTTCGACCAGCACGACGACCGCTACGCGCGAACGACCGAGTGGCTGCAGGTGCTCGACCGGCTATGGACCGATCCGTCCACGGATTTCACGGGCGACTTCTACACGCTGAAGGACGCGATCGTGGAGCCCAAGCCGGTCTCGACGCCCGAGCGGCCGCGTCCGGTCATCTATGCGGGCGGCGAGTCCGAGGCGGCCAAGACCCTGATCGCGCGGTACTGCGACGCCTATGTCATGCACGGCGACGAACCCGCCGTGATCGCCGACAAGATCGCCGACATGAGGCGTCGCCGCGAGGCGTTCGGCCTGCCGCCGATGCAATACGGCATGGCCGGTTATTCGATCGTGCGGGACTCCCAGGCCGACGCCGAGGCTGAGCTGGCGCGGATCACGACCATCCCCGGCCTGGCCGCCGGAACGCCGCCGGCGGGGTTCGCGAACTTCGACCAATGGCTGTCTGGGACCCAGTTAGAGCGGGAGCTGAAGATCCGCGAATATTCGGTATCCAACCGCGGACTGCGCCCCGGTTTCGTCGGCACGCCCGAAACCGTCCGGGAACGGATGGACGAATTCGAGGCTGCCGGGCTGGACCTGGTGCTGCTTCAGATGTCGCCTCAGGCTGAGGAGATGGAAAGGTTCTCGGCGCAGGTGATCCGGCCGAACTGATTACTCCGCGCCGCGTCGAGGCTGGTAGCCGTCGAGGTAGAAGGAGGCGCGAAAGCCGACCAGGCGAGGAATGATCTGGCCGGGCGTCTCGTTGGGATTGGTCAGGCGCGCATCGTCGGTCGAACGCAGGGCGGCCTCGGCGAAGTCGCTGTCGACCGGATGCTGGGCCTCGGTCTGGCACTGGCTCAGCCGACCGTCCGGGCCTGCCACGCAGGTGATGACGGCATAGCCAGCGACATAGCGGCTGCGCGATGGAAAGCGGGGGCGCGGCGGCCGGGCCCAGGTCAGGCCCTCGGGCAGACCGTTCTCGCCGATCTCGGGCAGAAGGGCGTCGCGCGGGTCTTCGAGGGGCTTGCCACAGGCGGTGAGCACCCCCTCGATCGCGGCGCTGGACGGCGGGATCGTCAGTTCGTGGCGCAGATCTCGGCCCTCGCCCGCTCCGCCAGGAATGGTGACCTTCAGATCACCTCCCTCGCGCAGACTGCGGGCAAAGGATGAGGGGTAGTCGGCGACCGCCACGTGACGATCGGTCGTGACGTTCCAGCGCGAGTCGGTCGGCTCGTCGTCGCCGAAGCCGATGCGCAGAGTTCGGATTGTTCGCCCGCGCGGCGCTTCTGGCAGGCCCGCCATGACCGCATCCAGCGAGCCGTCCTTGCATCGCACAGCGATCGACAGACCGGACGTCAATGTCACGAAGGCGATGGTGGACTTTGCGGCGGGGTCGATCTGGACATCCCAGTCGTCCGCGTCCTGAGCGATGGCCGATGAGCCGAGCGCGGCGAGCGCCAGGGGAAGCAGGAGAGGTTTCATACAGACTCACACGGGACGCTACGGCCGGAATGTTGCCACACGCTGCGGTTGGCGGGCAAGCGACGCACGAGACGTCTAGGCCGTCGCCTCCACGTGCCCGTCCGTCCCTCCGGCCTGGACGCGGCGGGCGCGGATGAACATCTCGACGCGCTGCATGACGATCATGCCGACCACGAACACGAGGAAGGCGTCGGCGACGGCGAGGCTGTTGAGGCCCAGCGCCGCCGCGTGGGGCTCCAGCCAGGCGGACAGTGCGCGACGGCCGGCCATCAGGCCGATGATCAGGATCAGGCCGATGGGCGAGGCCTGGGCTTTCAGGACGCCGTCGGGGTGTTTCTCGATCGTGGTCATCTTCCCGCGCCACCATCCGGCCGCGCCACCGAGCGTCAGACCCACGGCCAGAACCAGCCAGTCCAGCGGCGTGAACGGCGTGTGATTGGCACCCGGGCTCATGCTGGTGCCCCAGATCGCGAAGCCCATGGCCACGGTGATGACGACCGGCATGACCCACAGGTACTGGGGCCGCAAAGTGCGCGGCGCCCGGTTGCGCAGCAGGATCATGATCACCGCAAAGCCGACGGCGATGATCGGGATGTAGGTCTGCGGCGTCATGAGGTTGATCCGGTCAGGCGGGGTGAACGGTCTGTTCGATGGCGCCGAAGATCGAGTGGTGCTTGTCGTCCAGCATCTCGATGCGGACGGTGTCGCCGTGTTTGAGGAAGGGGGTCGTGGCGGCACCTGTCTGGATCGTCTCGACGGTGCGGACCTCGGCGATGCAGGAATAGCCGAGGCCGCCGGCGGACACGGGCTGGCCGGGGCCACCGTCGGCGCCCTTGTTGGATACGGTGCCGGAGCCGATGACGGTGCCTGCGGTCAGGCTGCGGGTCTTGGCCAGGTGAGCGATCAGGGTGCCGAAGTCGAAGGTCATGTCGACGCCTGCATCGGCCTTGCCGAAGTCGGAGCCGTTCAACTGGACGCTCAGTTCGCCGTGCAGCTTGCCGTCCTTCCAGCGGTCGCCGAGCGCGTCCGGCGTGACGAAGACGGGCGACAGGGCGCTGGCGGGCTTGGACTGGACGAAGCCGAAGCCCTTGGCCAGTTCGGCGGGGATCAGGTTGCGCAGGGACACGTCGTTGACGAGGCCGATCAGGCGGATGTGGTCCAGCGCTTCGGTCGCCGACGTTCCTTGCGGCACGTCGCCGGTGACGACGACGACCTCCGCCTCCAGGTCGCAGCCCCAGCTTTCGTCGGCCAGTGGGATAGGGTCGCGGGGGGCCAGGAAGGCGTCCGAGCCGCCCTGATACATCAGGGGATCGGTCCAGAAGCTGTCGGGCATCTCCGCGCCGCGGGCTTTCCGCACCAGTTCCACGTGGTTCACATAGGCCGAACCGTCCGCCCACTGATAGGCGCGGGGCAGAGGCGATGCGGCGTCGCGTTCATGGAACCGGCCGCGCGGCACGGCCTCGTGTTCCAGGCTTTCGGCGAGGGCGCGCAGCAGGGGCTCGCATCGGTCCCAATCGTCGAGCGCGGCCTGGAGGCTGGGCGCGATCAGGAAGGCGTCGGTGAACCAGTGCAGGTCATTGGAGACGACGACGAGGCGACCGTCACGGCCGTGCTTGAGCGAGGCGAGTTTCATGGGCGGAAGGCTAGACCCGTTTTCGGGGCGGGGGAACCGGTCCGTTCGGGTGATCGACGATCATTTGCCGGGCCGGGGCCGCTCCCAGACCCGGTCGCCGGGGGAGGACGACGACGGCGGCGGGGCGGTGGTCAGCTGTTTCCGGGCCTCGCGCAGATCCTTGAGGCGGGCGGGCTTGTCGCTCCAGTAGTCGGACAGGTCGTGGACGGCGGCGCGGACGGCCGCAAGCTGGGCCCTGGCGTCCAGGGGTTTGGTGTGGCCATGGCCGCCCCCGTGTCCCGTGCCGTGTCCCGTTGCGTGGGCGTGAGGCGGGTGGGCGTCCGCATGGGCGTCGGCAGTTTCGCTTTCGACGAGAGCGGCGTGGGTGTTCAGGACCACGCTGCGGGCGTTGATGGTGACCTTGCGTACTCCACCGAGGGGGTCGGCCGTGTCCTCCTTGTCGGGCGTGTGGTCGGCAGGGCCATAGCCCTCGAGCGCCTGCGACAGGGCTTCGTGCGGACCGCCCAGGCCGTGGCCGAGACGCAGGACCGCGCCCAGCCGCTCGTCGAGCACGGTGTTCAGGTGGCGAGCCGTGATCATGACCGAGTCGCGCGGAGCCCCGGCGGCGGTCGAGACGGCCTTCCTGACGGCATCGTAGATGGCCTGGCTGGGATCGTCGCGATCGACCTTGCGCCGACCGATCCACCAGCCGAGCAGGCCGGCCAGAACAAGCAGCACAACCCCCGCCAGAAACAGCATGGGCGGCAGGGTGAACAGGACGCCGCCGTCCTGGGGCTCATAGAAGCCGTCGACGGACTGGAACTCGCTCGGACTGGGCAGTGACACTCTGGCGATCCCCTCACGCAGGCCGCGCCATCATGGCGCCACGGCTGCGCTTGGCAATGAAAAGGTTAACGCGGTTCGGTGAAAATGCCGGGACGTGGCATGCGGAATCGCTCGTCGTCCTGTCGGGACACGAGGTGGGAAGGGCCGGCGGAGCGTCCGGGCTCTCGCCCGGAAAGAAATAGAAAATACCGTTTCGGCGAAAGACGAACGCTCCGCGTATGTGGTTTTCGCAGGAGCTGTA
>NZ_JAEMRD010000075.1 GCF_016463485.1 Brevundimonas sp. | reverse complement strand
CGACCGAGGACGCCCTGGTCCAGCTCGGGCGCGCGCTCATGACCGAGCTGGTGGACGTGATCTCCGACACCGCGCTGGAGGACTATCAGACCATACTCGGCGAAGCCCTCATCGGCGCCTTCCATTCGGCGGCCGGACGGATCGAGCGCGACGCCGATCGCGCCCGCGACACGATGCGCTCGCTGGAGCGGGACTTCGACGGATCGGAGGCGGCAGATGTCGAACTCCAGGAGGCGACGGCGGCGGCCCGGGCCGGGGATGCGGCGACGCAGGCCGCCGAGCTTATCCGGGACGCGGCCTCGGACACCTGGACGATCGCGACCGGCGAGGTCTGGACGGCGTGGCGCGGCAGCCGGCGGGGCTCCTTTCTGACCGCCGCCCAGCTGGAAGCCAAACAGGCGATCCGGGCGGTCCGCAACCGCCGGGCCGGCGAGCAGGATCCCGGTGGTCCGATCATCGCCTTCAGGGGAGCGCCGACGGCCAATACCCGGGAGGACGCGGGCCGGATCTTCGACGCGCTCAACTGGGCCAAGAAGGAGTGGCCGGACATGGCCCTGGCGACGACCGGGGCGAAGGGGTCCGAGAAGCTGGCGATCAGATGGGCGCAGCAGAAGGGCGTGAAGCTCATCCTCGCCCGCGCGGATTTCGATGCGCACGGCAAGGCCGCTCCCTTCCGGGCGAACGACGAGCTGATCGCCCTCGAACCGGAAGTCTGCCTGACCCTGGTTCATTCGGTGGACCGGGCGCGGGGGGAGCAGCGGCCGTTCGGACCGGCGCTCAACCTCGGCCAGAAGGCGACGGAGAACGGGATGCGGCATGTGCCCATCAAGGCGCGCGCAGCCTGATCGTTCGAGACTGAGATCAACGACCCGCTCGGCTTCGGCCGGGCGGGTTCTTTTCTGGAGATTGTGATGACCCCCGATTTCGAAAACGACCTTGACGGACAGGACGATCCTGAATGGGAGGCTGAGCAACGAGAGCTGGCTGGGATGCTGTCCGCTGCGGACCTCTGGTTCGACGACTGCATCCGCAGATCGGATCCCTGCGACCCTGCCTTCTGGGACGACGAACCGGACGACCCTGACGCCTGACCCACAGACCCGCTCGGCTTCGGCCGGGCGGGTTCTTGTTTGTCACCCGGTTCGCGACTGCCCCCTTTCGAGCCTCGTATGCTTTGCGGCCGTTTCTCAGCCGTCGTTGTTGCTGAGGTTTGCGGAGTTTTGCGCAGGTGTGACGACCATGTCTGAAAATCCGTCCAAAGCGGCTTAGGGCAAGATAAAAGGGAGTGTTGGCCTGGGTCGGCTTTCTCTATGCTTTCAGCATCTTGGAGGAGAGGTCGACCAGGACCGACGACTTGCTTTGAGTTGTCTTTCTTCGGCGGATCTTCCGGGGCCGGAGCGCGGATCATGTCGGTTCACCAGGCTATTCAAACCAGGCTGTCGAGACGCGGCGGCGTCGACGACGCACAGGTCGGCGTGAGGCTTCCGACGCGACTGAAGATCGATCGTGATCCGGTCCGGCTCGGCATGATGAAGCGCCTCGCCAGCTCCCGGATGTTCGCACTCGGAAATCGGTCGGGCGTTCTTCGCGCGGCGCAGAACCGGTCGGGACGAGCCTTCCGCCTCGATGTGCGGCAGCGCGTCATCGTCAAAGCTCTGGTGTCCCGCCAAGCGGGCAAAGGCGCCGAGCGCGGCGCCGCGCTGGCGGCGCACGTCGCCTATCTCGGCCGCGCCGGCGCCGGCGCGGACGGCGCCCGGCCCGAGTTCTTCGATCGGGATCAGGACGGCGTCCAGGCCGCCGTCGAGACGAGAGGCTGGACCGATGACCGGCACCATTTCCGCTTCATCATCTCGCCGGAGCACGGCGACCGGATCGACGATCTGCGCGGCTATGTCCGCGAGGTCATGGCCCGGGTCTCGGCGGATCTCGGGGAGCCGCACCTGACCTGGATCGGGACCTGTCATTACGACACGGACCAGCCCCACGCGCATGTGCTCGTGCGCGGCCGCCGTGGTGACGGGCGGGACCTGGTGATCCCGCGCGACTATATCGCCTACGGGTTCCGCGCCCGCGCGCAAGAGGTCGCACAGGAGAGGCTCGGCGACCTGGCCCGGGTCGACGCCGAGAAGCGTGTTTGGCGCGAGACGTCGGCGGATCGCTTCACCGGACTTGATCGTCGGCTCCTGGCGGCGGCGGAACCGGGCGGGACGGTCGATGACGGCGTGGGACGGAGCGACGCCTGGAACGCCCTGACCCGAGGCCGCCTCCGTCATCTGGAAGGCCTGGGTCTCGCGGTTCGCGCCGGGCGGCGTTATCGGCTCGATCCCGAGATGGAGACGAAGCTTCGGACGCTTCAGGCGCGCCGCGACATTATCCGCACCCTGAACCAGCGGCGTCTCGAGGCCGGGCGGGACGTGAGGCCGATGGGGGCGTCGCCGGTGAAGGGACAGGTGGTGAGGACCGGATTCCACGACGAGCTGGGCGCGCATCCGTTCGTGATCGTGCGGGACAGCGACGGCGCCGAACATTATGCGCGGCTGCGCGCTGGCGCGCCTAGACTGGACATCGGCAAGACCGTGGTGCTGGCCCCGACCGGCGCCGGCGTGGCGCAGGTGCTTAGCGGGCGCGGGACCGGGCTGGAACTGTGACCGTTCCGGTTGTGTTATCCGGCGCGTTGAGTTGTATTGTTCGGCGCAGTGAACTGACGACCGAAGGGCTCCGGTAATGGACAGGCGCGTTGTTTACGTCGTCACCAATGTCGATCGCTATGAGGACGGCGCGCCCACCGGACTTTGGCTGTCCGAACTGACCCATGCCTGGGATCATTTCGCGGAGCGGGGCCTGGACCAGCGCATCATCAGTCCCGTCGGAGGCCGGTCGCCGTTGGAGCCGCGCGCGCTGAAGTGGCCTCTGTTGCACCGCTCGGCGAACGCCTGGCTGCGTGATCCTCGACAGATGGCGCGACTGGAGAGGACGCAGCGACCCGAAGACATCGATCCGGTGGACTGCGACGTGCTCTTCTTCACGGGCGGTCACGGGGTGATGTGGGACTTTCCGGACAGTCCGGGCCTGCAGACGCTGACGCGGGCCGTGTGGGAGCGCGGCGGGATCGTCGCGGCCGTCTGTCATGGCTATTGCGCGCTGCTCAATACGCGCCTGACGACCGGGAGGCTGCTGGTTATGGATCGCATGGTTACCGGCTTCTCGTGGGCTGAGGAGGTGTTTGCCGGCGTCGCGGGCCGGATGCCCTACAACGCTGAAGCCGAGATGAGGCGGCGCGGCGCGATCTATCTTAAGGGGCTGCTGCCCTTCGGGCCTCATGTGGTCGCGGACGGATTACTGATCACAGGTCAGAACCCGGGATCGGCCAAGGCGACCGCGCGCAAGGTGACGGCGTTGCTGGACACAGCCGCCTGAGCGGATTCGGCCGTCGGCAGTTTCGATCAGGACGGCTAGAACTGCGATGCCCCGCCTGAGGCTAATGGCTTGCGCAGGCCTCGAACGCTGACATCATGATCCGGAACGCTGCGGCTGCGGAGGCTTCGTCGGTCGATCTGGAGCGGCTGCAACTTTCAGTGTCGAGCGCGAACGCCGGGGAGTCTGATGTTCGACCGGGAACCAGTGGAGAAGGGCGACGGCGATCGCCGGACCAATCCCGTGGATGTGCACGTCGGCGGCCGGATCGCTCATCGCCGGCGCAGCCTGGGACTCAGCCAGAGCGACCTTGGTCAGGCGCTCGGGCTCACGTTCCAGCAGATCCAGAAATACGAGCGCGGCGCCAATCGCGTCTCCGCGTCCAAGCTCTGGGAAGCGGCGGGTTTCCTCGGTGTGCCGGTCAGCTATTTATTTGAGGGCCTGGCGCAGACCGATGGGGCGAAAGCGGAGACGAAGGGGGCCTTCCGCCACGAGGCTCACCCTGATGATCGAGCGCCTGGCCGCGCGCCTGGGTCCGGAGCAGCAGCGCCTGATCCGGGATTTGTTGCGTTGTCTGCTGCCGACTTTTTCATCGCAGATCCGGGACGAGGAGGCGCGTTAACCAGCTGAGCCGCCTGCCGCGCGATCTCACTGCAGGAGCCGCGCTGGCGGCACGTCCAGAACCTCGGCCAAACGGCCCAACAGCCGAACGGACGGATTACGGACGCCGCGTTCCAAGTCGCTAAGGTAGCTCCGCTTTGTCCCCGCACGGAATGCTAACTCTTCCTGCGACAGCCCGGCGGCGCGTAGGAGGGTTTGGAGGTTTCTCGCTAGCAGGGTGACAGCATCTGTCGGCATCTAGCGGTCAACGTTCGCGGAAGAGCTCTATGGCTTTAACGCCCAAGGCTTTGGCAATCCGCTCCACGACATCCAAGGTGGGATTTCGCTCGCCGCGCTGGAGTTGGCCCATATAGCTATATGAGAGTCCTACGTCGGTCGCGAGCCCCTCGATCGTGAGCTTCTTCTCAAGCCGAATCCGGCGGACGTTGCGCCCAAAAGTCTCCGTCAAACTCATTCATACAGGCACACGCAAAGAGCGTCGGGCAGCCAGTCACCATAGTAACCATTGCGACTTATGGCTCTGCGAGTTGAGCCGCTGGGGCATGCCGCGTTGTCAGGGAATCAGACGCGAGATTCGGCCAAAAGGGCCGTTGGCGGCGTTTCAAGGACGACGGCGAGATTTTCCACGACGCGCAGCGTTGGATTTCTCTTCCCCCGTTCAAGCTCTCCCATGTAGCTGTAGGACAGGCCCACGGCGTCAGCCAAGGCCTCGATTGTCATGCCTTTTTTCTGTCTTGCACGACGTACGTTCCGCCCAAAGATTCTCGTAAGCGCCATAGCCGCAGGCGGCGCCCATCGTACATTTTGGGCCAGTCACTATAGTGACCATTCCGACGGTGGTTTACGCTCAGCCCTCCCTTGATTTGGAGGGCGAAGTCCTCGGAGCGACGCGTGGATGACGGAGTCGATAGTGTCGAAGGCCGGTTCGAGGATCGCCTCACGGCTTTGGAACGTCGTTACGGCGCATGGTTGCGGCGTACCCTTCGGAGAAGGTTTGGGCAGAATGAATGCGACGACCTGTCCCAAGAGACGTGGCTTCGCGTGGCTTCAAGCAAATCTCTTGACGGTCTCCGATACCCGAAAGCCTTCCTGTTACGGATCGCCGTGAATCTGGCTTGCAACGCAAGGCGCCGACGTGAGCTGGCGTGCAGGGCGGAAGCCGCAGCGTCGGTTCACGATCGGGTTGATGCTGACCAAACCGATCGATTGATGTTGCTGGAGACCATCCTGAGCTTGCCAGAATCCGTGAGAGATGTCTTTTTATTGTCCCGGATCGACGGTCTGACGAACGCCCAGATCGCCGACAGACTGGGGATTTCCCCCAAGACTGTGGAAGGGCGCATGACCCGGGCCTTGGCCCACTGCGCCGCCCAGCTCCGGCGCTAGGATGGGGCGCGACATGGCCAACCCGACGATGCGGGTTGAAGCGGCGGAGAAGGAGGCGGCGGCGTGGCACGTCCGCCTCGGCACGACCTCGATCGAGACACGTACCATCGAGGAATTCTTCGAATGGCGGGCCAAGCCCGGCAACGCCCAGGCGTACAGCCGGGTCGACCGCGTATGGCGCGAGAGCCGGGGTCTTGGACCCGACCCCGCGCTCGCCGAGGCCCTGGACGGAGCCCGTCGCCGGAGCCGGGTGAGCCCGGCGTCGGGGCGTCGGTCCGTTCTGTTCGGCGGTCTGGCCGTGGCCACGGCGCTGGCGTTGATGGTGGGCGGCTCCTGGTTCTGGACCGACAGAAATGCCTTCGCCACAAGGGTCGGCGAGCAGCGGGTTATCCCGCTCGGCGACGGATCGAGCCTGAGCCTGGATACGAACTCAAGGGTGCGCGTCCGCTTCACGGACGATCAGCGGCGGATCGACCTCCTGGAAGGTCAGGCGCTCTTCAATGTGGCGCATGACGCCGGGCGTCCCTTCGTGGTGTTCGCCGGCGATACCCGGGTCACGGCCGTGGGAACGGTTTTCGACGTGCGCAGGGCAGGGGAGGGGGTTCGTGTCACTCTCGTGTCTGGCGTGATCGACGTCCAGTCCGACCAGGCGCCGTCGCCGCCCCGTCGCATCGCCGCCGGTCAGCAGGTGCGGGTCTCCGGTGCGAGGATCGATACGCGCGCGGTCGACGTCGAGGCGGAAACCAGCTGGGCCACGGGCCAGCTCGTCTTCACCGATATCCCGCTGGCGCAGGCGGTGGCCGAGATGAACCGTTACCTGACCGAAAAGATCGAGATCGACGACCCCGCCATCCGGTCGGTGGCCGTCAACGGCGTCTTCCGCACCGGTGACCGCGACGCGTTTGTGGCCGCGTCTTCGGATGTCATGGGATTACGGGCTGTTCCAAAGGCGGACGGATCGGTCGGGCTCTCCCGGCGCAGAAATTAATTCGGGACGCCGAGAGGGTTAGCCCCGGTCTCGATGGTCTCTCTCTTCAGCGCCACTGGGGGCGTCGAGGGGAAACCAGTCTATGAGCCGTTCCTATCTGCTGTCCGGCGCCGCCGCGGTCGCCTGCATCGTCTCCGCGAGCTCACCGGCGTGCGCTCAGTCCGTGCGGGAGTTTCGGATTCCGCCCGGACCGATGAGCGAGGCGTTGACGGCCTTCGGGCGGCAATCCGGTCACCAGATCTTCTTCACCTCTGACACGGTGGCGGGCCTGCGGTCGCCCGGCGTCAGCGGTCGGCTGGAGACGGGCGCGGCCTTGGACCGGCTTCTGGCAGGGTCTGGCCTGACATGGACGCAGAGCCGGCCTGGGGTCTTCGCGGTGCAGCGGGCCGGCATGGCGAGTGTCGACGAGGCGGTCGAGATCGATGAAGTCATCGTAACGGGAACGCTGCTGCGGTCGTCGGGAGATTTGGCATCGCCCGTGGTTCAACTGGACCGGGATGCGCTGGATGGAACCGGTCGTGGGACTGTCGCCGACATTCTCGTTTCCTTACCTCAGAATTACGCCGGCACGTCCACGCCGGTGAGCCAAGCCACGCTCGCTGATGCCGGCACCTCGAACGATGTCTACGCCACCGGGGTGAACCTTCGCGGTCTCGGGGCGGCGTCCACGCTGGTTCTCGTGAATGGTCGTCGGCTCGCAGGAACCGGGTCTCGTGCGGAGTTCGCCGACGTCTCGGCCCTTCCGTCGGCGGCCGTCGACAGGGTCGATGTACTTCTGGACGGCGCATCTGCGCTTTACGGGTCCGATGCGGTCGCGGGCGTTGTGAACGTGATCATGCGGCGATCCGTGGACGGACAGGAGACGCGAGCACGCGTCTCCGCCGCGGAAGGCGGTGCAGAGGACGTCCAAGTCTCGCACCTCATAGGTCGTAACTGGGGATCGGGCGCAGCCTACCTGGCCTATGAATATCAATCCGCCAACGCGTTGAGCGGTTCGGACCGAAGCGTCACGGCGGATGGAGATCTGCGACCCTTCGGTGGGAGTGACCGCCGTGGTTTCTACAGCGCGCCCGGCAATATTCTCGCGCTTAACCCCGCGACATCTGCGTTCGAAGTCCAGTTCGCGATCCGCCCACCGACCGGTGGAACGGCGCAGACCCCCGGCGACTTCGCGGCAGGCCAGAGCAATCTTCAATCCCCGCTCGCCGGTATCGATCTTCTGCCTGCACTCGAACGCCACAGCGCGTATGCGCGCATCCGGCAATCGATAGGCGAACGGCTCGAGTTGACCGGGGACATCCGTTACAGCCTTCGAACGACGGAGTCGGCAACGGCGGCCGCCGCGGGGATCTTCAATGTCACACAAGCCAATCCGTGGTTCGTGTCGCCGAACGGCGCTTCATCGCACACCGTGGCGTATTCTTTCCTTCGGGATATAGGGCCAGCGCGGAGCTCGACCGAATCCGAGAGCTTGGGCTTGACTATCGGTGCGCGTTACGACGTTTCGCCGACTTGGTCGGTCGAGGCCTACGTGGCCGACGCTTGGGAACTGGCGGACTTCGGCGTAAGCAACCGCGTCAACACTCGGTTCCTGTCGGAAGCCTTGGGGAACATCCCAGACGACCCGGCAACGCCCTTCCGTGCTGCAGTAGATGGTTACTTCAACCTCTTCGGAGACGGCAGCGCCAACGCCCAGGCTGTGTCGGACTTCATCGGCAGCGGCTACGGTGTTGTCCGGAATCGTAGCCGCGCAAGTTCGGCGAACCTGCTTGTGCAGGGACCTCTTTGGCGTCTTCCGGGAGGTGATATCTCGTTGGCTGTCGGAGGCCAGGCGAGACGAGAGGCGTTTGAGACCGAGGGCGAGACCTTCCTGACGGCAGCCGCGCCCCGTTTTATCTCCAGCCCCGACCGATCTCGAGCGATCTCCGCAGTGTTCGCCGAGGCGCGCATTCCGATTGTGGGACCGGACAATGAAAGAGCCGGGATCCGGCGCCTGGAGCTTTCTGTCGCGACCCGGTTCGAGGACTACGATGATTTCGGTTCGACAACCAATCCGAAGCTTGGCTTGATCTGGTCGCCGGACGAGCAGATCACCATGCGGACATCTTGGGGGACGTCCTTCCGCGCCGCAGCGCTCACGCAGCTGTTCGACCAGTTCGGCGTGTCCCCGGCCTTTTTGGATCGGGCCGATGGGGCGGAGGCGTTGATCCTCATGCTGTACGGTGGCAACCCCGATCTGCAGCCTGAGACCTCAGAAACCTTTACGCTCGGCTTCGACTATCGCCCGACCAGAGGGCCGAGGCTCGGGGTCAACTTTTTCACGACCAGTTTCGATGACCGCATCGCGCAGCCCGTGAACGCCAACTTCGACGGGGCGCTCATCGACCCCACGCTCCGTCCCTTCGTGACCTTCGTCGATCCGGTCAACAGCTCCGCCGACCGCGCACTCATCGAGAGCTTCTCGGACGCTCCCGGATTTTCCAGCCTCTTCCCGGTCACAGCGTACGGCGCTGTGGTGGATACACGCTGGGTCAACACTGGCGCGGTGCGTGTCAGCGGTCTGGACGTACAGGCAGGTCACGGTTGGGAGATCAGCAACGGTCGTCTCGCGCTCGACCTGACAGCGTCCTGGATTTTGGACTACGAAAGCCAGACGACGCCGACAGCGCCCATTGAGGAGGTCGCCGGCCTCGTAGGTTACCCGACGGACCTGAGAGCGCGGACCGGTGCGACTTGGTCGCGTGACGGCGTCGCGGTCGGGCTTCATTGGAACCATGTGGCCGGCAGCAAAGATCGGGCCGGCAACCGCCTCTCGGCCTGGAATACGATTGACGCAACGGCCGGGTGGACTTCGGACCTGGCCGGCGCGCCCGGCGTCCAGGTTCAGCTTGCCGTCCAAAATCTGCTCAACGAAGCGCCGCCGTTCTACGACGCCCCGACTGGTTTGGGGTTCGATCCCGGTCAAGCCAGCATCTTGGGACGCGTGATCTCCCTGCAACTGACGCGACGCTGGTGAGTATCCGAAATGTGGACGCTCATCTGTCGCGTCGTCGGAACGGCGATCGCAGCGGCTTGCTTGGCGGGGGCCGCGCACGGCCAAGGTATCGAGGCGGATCGATCGCTTACGGTTGATGATTTGCTGGGGTTGGAGGCGTTCGGAAGAGCGGCCATCTCTCCGGACGGCCGATGGGCGATTTACGAGAGGCGCGGTCCTTACGACACCATGCCCCGCATCGAAGCGAATGGCCGTTCCACCTGGCAAATCATGGAGCTCTGGATTGTTGATCTCAGCGATACAACCTCTCCAGAGGAAAGGTTGCTTCCCCACGAAGGCTTGGGGCTGCAGTTCGCCGCTTGGTCGCCGTCCTCGGATCATCTCCTTATCACGAGGCTTCAAGGCGACGGATTCGAATACGGGATCGTGTCCCTAGTCGACCGATCCGTCCGATGGACCGGCCTGACGCCCGATCTTCCCCTGGGCGGGGCGACTGCGACATGGGCGTCTGCAAACACGCTGCTGCTGCCAGTGCGCCCCGACCACAGTCTTCCGCTGGCTCTCGGGTATGATCGTACAAGCACGAGACGTCGCGCCGAGGCGTGGGAGCGGACCGCCGAAGGGCGCGAACCCTCCAGGACCGTCATCGACGCGCGGGGGGGCGTGGTCGTTCCGGAGCGCCCCGAGCCCCGCCAGGCCTTGGTTCGGCTGGAACGGGACACGCTGCAGATCACGACCTTGCAAGAGGGATGGCTTGCCGACTTCACCGTCTCGCCTGACGGCGGAAGCGTCGCCGTGGTCATGAGGGAGGAGCCGATCCCATTGGGAGATCCGCAGCTTCTCCACATGGAGGATGATCGAAGGCGCCGGCTTGTTCTGATCGATCTCAGGACAGGGCGCGTGCCTCTGCGAGTCGATGGGCTGGACATCGCGCCCCACCTTCTTCGATGGTCACCCGACTCGACGGCCGTCCTCGTTTGGGCCCGCCCAGACGGCGCTCGGTGGGACGAGGGAACGCTGATGAGCGCCAGTTTTGAGTCGACCGACCCATTCAACCGCGGCGGGTTGCGTGCCGGCGCGTCAGCCAGCGTTGTTGTCGCTGGCGTGCAAGCCGACTGGCTGGGTCTCACCCCGGTCTTGTACGCACGACCGACGGAGAGTGAGCGCGGGGACTGGTATCTGCTGTCTCAGGACGGTGTCCCAGAATCCCTGACGGGCGATTTGGTTGTGGCTCCGACGCGCATCGCTGCATCCGGGCCGGAGGGCCTGCTCGCCTTCGCGGACGGCCGCTACTGGGAAATCACAGCGCACGGAGCCCATGCGCTCTCGCCACCCAACCTTAACCTCCGGGAGGCCATGATCTTCGACCTCACCATGGGGCGTCGCCCGAAAAGCAACGAGGCGCCGCGCAGAGATTGGTCGATCGCGATTGATGGCGAAGGCCAGGTGAGGTTGGTGAGGGACGGCGCAGCGCCGACGTTGGGGGGCGGCGGCGCTGACCTCGACAAGACACTTGCCGTTTCTCCGGAGGCCGTGCTGACACTCCGTCCTCGCGGGCTCGCAGATGCCCTTTTGCATCATAGACCGGGATCGACTGAAGCGATAGCCGAGGTTAACTCGACCCTTGCGAACATGTTCGTCACCGAGCCCAGGCCGATCCGCCACTTGGGTTTCGACGGTCGCGAAACGGAAAGCTGGCTGTTTCTGCCGAACGGCGAACCCCGAGGCGTCATCGTGAACCCCTACCCGGGCTGGGCTGACAATCTGGCGCGGCTGGACCCGCTCACTATGACGTACAGTTTTCGGCCGGAGGTCTTCGTTGGGGCCGGCTATGCCGTCCTGAGCCCATCTGTCCCTGGGGATCTACCCGTCAGGGAGCGTGGCGATGCTTATGCCCGCAGCGTCGATCTCGCCGTCGATGCGGCGTTGGCCGCCTTTCCGGAGCTTCCTTCAGACAGGATGGTCCTTTGGGGACACAGCTTTGGCGGCTATTCAGCCCTCGAGATCGCGACTCGCTCGGGCCGGTTCAGATCCTACATCGCTTCGTCCGCCTACAGTGACATGCTTGGTGTCTGGGGAGAGTTCGACGCCTTAGGGCGCATACAGCCGGAAAACGGCATGTTCTTCAGGTTCAACCAGGGTTGGACCGAGACCGGTCAGGGGGCGCTCCAAGATCCGCCGTGGCGTGCGCCGGAAGATTACGCCGCCTCCAGTCCATTTCTTCGGGCCGATCACATAACGAGGCCGATCCTGTTCCTGACGGCTGATCTCGACTTCACGCCGGCCACACAAGCCGAGAGAATGTTTAGCGCCATTCTTCGCAACCACGGACACGCCCGCATCGTGACCTATTGGGGCGAGAAGCATCTGACATGGAGCCCGGCCAACATCCGCGATCGCTACCAGCAGATTTTCGATTGGTTGGCGCTCACACTCGATGATGCTGGTTCTGAGACTACGTCAGCCGACGCTCCCAAAGGCGAACCCATCCTTCAAACGCCGCCGCCGTGAGGACAGCCGCGTGCTGCCCGCGCCAGATCAAGACTTCCGGAGACAGTTCGGTCAAAACTCTCTCCCGATCGATAATCCCGCATGACGCCAACCGGCCGTCGGCCAGCCACGGTCGGAGGGTGTCCAGATTTTCCGACACCATTCGTCCGTAAATCCGGGTCATCTCGCCCTTCGTCCGGCGATCGACGATCGCGGTCGGCAATCGGTTGCGAAACGCCCTTCGCGCCAGCCCCCGGTCTCTGCCGCCGACCGAGAGCTGAGCGGTGGGAAGGGCGAGGCAGGCCTCGACGACGGGCTGCGCGCACAGGGGATGGCGAACGTCGACCGCCTGCGTGAGCGACGAGGGGTTGTGATGGGAAATGCTGTCCGCGACCCCTGCGATATGAAAGCATTTGGCGGGTCCGAAGCCCTCAAGGTCTCTGAGCCAAGGATGTGGCGGAGGCTGTCGATCAAGCGGCGCGAGAATGGGGTGATCGCGGAGGAGGGGATCGGGTTTCCCCGGTTCATATCGGCGAGCCGTCCGAACCATTGACCAGACCGAGAGCTCATTGGCGGCGGCGAGCTCGGTGAGATCGGGCCAAGCCAGTGCTCGCCATCCATGCGCCAGCCATTGATCCGTGAAGACGTCCGTCGTGGCGGCTTGAAACAGGATGCTGTCACCCCCTTTTCCCGTCATCACCGCCTTAGCTCCGTGGTCGTGTAGAAGGCTGGCCCAGCGCAGGTTTTGAGGATGATCGAGCGCGTTCAACCCCGGGCGGAACCCACCCGCGAGCGCGGTGAGCCAATCCGATGTCAGGGGACCGACGGCATGGGGGGTGCAGTAAGGCTTGAAGCCGAGAGCATCGCCAAGGATTTCAACATAGGACCGCTCATCGGACTCTGGCGTGGCGCCGTAAGCATTGATCCACAAGCTGACAGGTTCCAACGCGACCTTCGCGAGAGCGGCGGCGACGATGCTGGAATCCAGACCGCCCGACACCTCGGCCGCGAGCGGCCCGGCGAGGTTTGAAAGGCGGGACACGGCCTCGTCCACCGCCGAGCGAATGCTGACTTCCGCCTGGGCTGCGGGGGGCGGGTCAAGGCTCTGCATCGCGATCTGGCGCGGGGTCCACACAGCTATCGGGGGGACCGTCAGCGGCGTCGGCTGCACCGTGCCGGGCTCAAGGGCGTGCGGGCCGTCAAGGAGCAACGCGCCGGTTCCCGCAACCAGACTATGCAACGCCTCGGCGACGCGGGCATAGTCGATGCGCCAGCGGGGACGAAGACAACGGACGAGCCAGTCGTCGGCCGCCGAGCACGCCACGGTCAATCCGCAGTGGGTCCAAGCGACGCATTCCAGGGCGCCGGACGGGTCTCTGATAAAGGCTGCCGGTTGGTCCTTGGGGCCAAAGAGAACTCCTGCATACCGTCCCCACACGCGGGCGACGAGCTTTCGCTCGAAAGCCCACTGATCTTGTGGGTCAACGTAGGGGAGACGGGGTGACCGGCGATCAAATACATCCCCAATGAGCACCCAACCTCCAATGTCCACACGCTTTGGCGGACAGGGGCCGCGGACACCTAGCCAAGCGTGGGCATTGATCGGAGTGACAACATATCCCTCTGCCGATGCTCTGGCCCGCAGATCGGTGAAGAGCCTTGAGGCTCGGGGGTCGCTGGGCGCGCGGCAGATCAGCAGATAATCGCCCATCCTCAAGACCGCATGATTGGTGTGTAGCGGCGCACGCGGGCTAGCCTGTCGCCGACGACGAGATCGCCGATCTGAAGCCAGCAATGCGCATTGAAGGGCCAGGTCCGTACGCCGAATACCCAATCTGCACGGACGCCTCGCGCGGCGAGCACGTGCCGGAGCTGAAACGAACGCTGGAGACATTCGCCTTCGCCCGGAACCCATGTGCGCGAGATCCGTGTCGCACCCACCAGCCGGGAAAGCTTCTCTTCGCTATACCGCTGAAGCCCATCGGCCTGCTCAAACGCAAGCAGTTGCCTTAACGACTTCCGTTGAAATCTCACGGCAGCGATAGCCCAACTGAAGCCGGTCGAAAGAACTTCAGATGCCGACACTCGTGCTGGAAGTGGCAGTTCTCTCGTTGCTGCAATTGGAGAGGAAGGAAGTCGCGGCGGTCTACCTGGTTTGATCAGGCCAGCGAGTTGAAGCTCAGTGGCGAGATCGGGGTCGGTAATTCGAAGCGCGCCTTGAGGAGCGAAGTGAACTTCTGCTCCACCCCCTATAAGACACTGGTAGGCGTCGCTCTCGACATCAAGAATGACCACGTCGTCATCCACACGGATCATGAAGACGCCAGGCGCACACCACAGGAGTTGGGTCATAGACGTCGCCGAAACGAACGGCGGGCGGCTGTCACCAGCCGCCCGCCTTCGCTCAGCCCTCGGAAGGGTAGCGGCCGATCTTCACGCCGGCCTCTTCGAACATGGTGCCGAGCCCGTCACGCGTGAGCGTCTTCGCATTGCCGAAGGTGACGAGGCGCAGAGTGGTCTTCTTCATCTCAGTCTCTCCATCAAGTGTTCGCCACGAGTGTGGCGAACACAGTCAGCGCCCGGATGGCGAAGTCTCAAAACTATATTCGAAATATATTTCTATCGGCCGGGAGCGGGGCGGACTTGCGCGAGGTCGGTGACGCCGTTCTCGAGCCAGCGTGTGGCGGCCTGCTGCCGGTCGCTCTCGGCCAGCAAGGCGTCGTACATGGCGCAGACCGCGAGGATGATGGGCCGCGCCTCGAGCCCGGCGATGTCGTCGCCGAGCAAGGCGTTGAAGCGCTGGCCCCCGATGGTCAGGGCGGTGACCAGCTTATTGTCTGCGCATCGCAGCGCCAACTCAGGCGAACCGACCGCGACCGCCATGACGATGGCGTGAGGGTCGCTTCGCGTGGCCGCCGCGAAACGGTGAATGTAGTCGAGGTTCAGGCTGCGACCGCCCGCCTCAAAACGATCGTAGGTTCGCAGCGCCATCTGCATGCCTTGGGCCACGACCGCGCGCGTCATGCGGCGGTGACGGCGCACCAATTTCAGCGCCTGGGAGAGAACATCGCTATCGCGCTGCGGCTGCATTCGTCTGGACGTCAAAGCTTGCTCCCTCCGTTAGCTGATGATTTTCGGTTCGCCGACTTATCGGCGATCACCTCTCCGTTTCAAATCGATTCCCGCCACATAGCGGCGGCCCCAACGCCGATATGCGGCGAGTCTGCATCCGGACACCACGCAACTTGTTGGCGAGCGGTTATATGCCGCGTGCGTCGGGCGCGCGGGAGCCGGAGACTGTCATGGCGAAAAGTCGCGACCCCTTCTTCAAGGCCCTCGACAACATTCGGGAGCGAGCGCGGGCCGGCGGCTATGCGCCGGGCCAGTCGATCGTCATCGTCGAGGAGGCGCGTCGTCTCGACCTCTCGACGACGCCGGTTCGGGAAGCGCTGGCCTGGCTCTGCGGGGAAGGGTTGATCGAGCGGGGACCGGCGGGCGGGTTTCTTGCCGCCCGTCTCGACGCCGGCGCGGTGCGGGATCGCTACGACCTCCGCCTGGCCTATCTGTCGGCCGCGATCGATCTGACAGCCGGATTGCCCGCCTACGGACGATCGCCCGCGCGCGACGGCGCCGCCGTGGCCGACCTGCAGGACTTGTTCGAGAGCCTGGTGCGCCGGACCGGGAACGGCGCCCTGCTTGACGCCTATCACCGCGTCGACGGCCAGCTGACGCCGTTCCGGAGCGCGGAGCGCCGGATTTTCGCGGACCTCGACGCCGAAGCGGACGATCTTCTTGAGCTGGCGGCGACCCGGGCCAATGGCGACCTCCGTGATGGCCTGCGGGCGTATCATTATCGTCG
>NZ_JAEMRD010000074.1 GCF_016463485.1 Brevundimonas sp. | reverse complement strand
AAGGGCGAGGGTCTGGGCAACCAGTTCCTGGCCAATATCCGCGACTGCGACGCCGTGGCTTTCGTCGCCCGCTGCTTCGTCGATGACGACATCACCCATGTCGAGAACCGCATCGATCCGATCTCGGACCTCGACATCATCGAAACCGAACTGATGCTGGCCGACCTGGAAAGCCTCGAGAAGCGGGTCGTCAACGTCGAGAAGAAGGCCAAGGGCGGCGACAAGGAGGCCCAGACCACCCTGCGCCTGATCAACATGGCACTGACGCCGCTCCGTGCCGGCAAGCCCGCCCGTGTCGTCGAGGTGTCCAAGGAGGACGAGAAGGCCTGGCACATGCTGCAGCTGCTGACCTCCCTGCCCGCCCTCTACGTCGCCAACGTCGATGAGGCCTCGGCCGACAAGGGTAATGAACTGTCCGACCTGGTCGCCAAACGCGCCGCCGAGGACAATGCCAATTCGGTCGTCATCTCGGCCAAGATCGATTCCGAACTGGCCGTGCTGGACGCCGAGGAACAGGCCGAGTTCCTGGAAAGCCTGGGTCTGGCCGAGCCGGGCCTGAACCGCCTGATCCGCGAGGCCTATGCCCTGCTGGGTCTGCAGTCCTATTTCACGGTCGGCCCCAAGGAAGCCCGCGCCTGGACCATCCACGTCGGCGACACGGCACCGCAAGCCGCCGGCGTCATCCACACCGACTTCGAAAAGGGCTTCATCCGCGCCGAGACCGTCGCCTACGACGACTATGTCGCGTTCAAGGGCGAGGCCAAGGCCCGCGAGGCCGGCAAGCTGCGCGCCGAGGGCAAGGCCTACGTCGTCAAGGACGGCGACGTGATGAACTTCCTGTTCAGCTAGCCGCGCGTCAGGTGGGCGGCGGCGCCACCTGGGCTACTTCGCCCAGGGTCGTGCATTTGTGCAGCTTTACGGTCGTGTCGCCACGATCCAGCCAGGTCAGGGCGAGGATATCGCCGACGACGGTCATCTGGACCCGCTCGTTGCGGGCCGCGCCTTCGGACTGGCACTGAAGCGCGGCCTGATGGCCGTTGGCCGTCTCACTGATCGAGGCGATGTGGCAGCTGTTCTCGTAACCCTCGAAGCGGACCGGGGTGATTTCGATCGGCCGGCGCTCGCCCTGGGGTGCCGCGCACCACGACACGTCGGCGGCCCAGCGGCCGACGAAGCTGGCGGGACCCGTCCCGGGCGGACGGGTGTCCGATGAGCCCGTGGCCTTGGGCGCTATGCGATCCTCGTCACGTAGCGGTGCGGCCGGCTCGGTCGGCGGATTGACCTCGGCCCGTTCACAGGCGGCGAGGGTCATGATGGCGGAGAACAGCAGGAGATGGCGCATCCTGCTGTAACGCTTGGCCCTCGCGCTTGTTCAGTCCGAAAGACGTGTCCCTACTGCCGCGCGGCGTCGCTTTCCTTGCGCAGGGCGGCGAATTCCGAGCCCGGCTTCCACTGCGGCCAGGCAGTTTCGTTGGCGACCTCCTGGCCCAGGCGATACAGCAGGGTCAGGTTCTGGATGGCGGCGGTGAAGTCGTAGTCGGCGCGCCATTCATCGTCGAGCTTGTGGTAATACTGGGCCATCTGGGCCTGGTAGTAGGGCCGTCCGACCTCTTCGCCGCCCTCGACGAAATCAACGCCGGTCCAGGGCATCAGGGCGGGCACGCCGCCGACTGCGAAGTTGAAGTGGTCCGAGCGGTAGTAGAAGCCTTGGGCCGGTTCACCGTCCCCGACCACGCCGCCGTCCCGCCCGGCCGCCGCCGCCAGGCGAGCCAGGTCATCCTCCAGCATGGACTTGCCGATGCCGAACAGGGCGATCGATCGGGTCGCGGGGGTGAAGGGCAACATGTCGATGTTGATGTCGGCCGCCGTCTTCTCCAGCGGATAGACGGGATGGGTGGCGTACCATTCCGAGCCCAGCAGACCCTGTTCCTCGGCCGTCACATGCAGGAAGACGACGGTGCGTTCGGGCGGCGGGCCGGCCTTGAAGGCGCGCGCCATCTCGAGCACGCCGGAGGTGCCCGAAGCGTTGTCCCAGGCCCCGTTGAAGATGCGGTCGCCGTTGGCGTCGGGATCGGCGGCGGTGCCGACGTGATCCCAGTGGGCGGAATAGACCAGGACCTCATCTGGCCGTTCGGAGCCCGGAATCTTGGCCAGCAGGTTGTTGGAATGGATGACCTCGGCGGTCTCGGCGATATCGAGGCTGATCTTGATGCCGCTGTCGTGAGCCTTGAAGGTGCCGCCCTGTTTGGCCATGGCGACCAGGGCCTCCATGTCTCCGCCCTGTTCGACCGCCATGGGGGCTGCGATGTCCATGGTCATGACGCCCTGAAAGGCGGTCTCATGCGCGCCCACCAGGGTCATGCGGGGCCGGTTGCCGCCGCGCATCCCACGCCCGCCGGTCACGGGATACAGGGTGATGATCCCGACGGCACCGCGCTTGAGCGCCTCATTCGTCTTGTGGGTGCCCGAACCGTAGAAATTGGGATCGGCACCGAAGGCCTCGGGCTGGCCGCCCAGAACCACGACCAGCTTGCCGGTCAGGTCGATGTCGCCATAGTCGTCCCAGTTCCGCTCGGGGGCCACGACGCCATAGCCGGCGAACACCATGGGGACGTTGTCGAGCTTGACCAGGCCTTCACCGGCCCCGGCCCGCAGCGCCATTCCGGTCTCGATGGTGTGGGCGACGCCCTCGCGACCGGTCCAGGTGACGACCGGTGGGCGGGTCGGGGTCAGGCGCAGAAGCTCGACGGGTTGCAGCCACTGACCGTCCGGCCCGCCGGGTTCCAGCCCCATGGCCTCATACTGGGCCTGGAGATAGTCCAGGGTCATCTTCTCCCCGACCTTGCCCGGGAACCGTCCCTCCAGACTGTCGTCGGCCAGGTATTTGATGTGGTCGGACAGGCGTTCGGCCGAGAAGTCCTGGGCGGTGGCGGGCAGGGCCACGAGCAGCAGCGCCGAGGCGGCGACGCCGCAGAGGATACGACCGAACATCATGGGGCTCCGAAAGAATGGCCGTCACAATAGGCGGAGCGCGGACGCCCCGCCCATTACGTTTTTGTCACCTTATCTGCGCTGATCGGCGGAAGGCGCGCGGGCGGGGCCGAACTCCGACGCCGGCTTCCACTGGGGCCAGTCGCGGCTGTCGGCCAGGGCGCGGCCGATGGAATAATAGACCGACAGGTCCTCGATCTGACCGCCATAGTCCCAGTCGGCGGACCATTCGTCGTCGGCCTGATGATAACGTTTGTTGGTATATTCGTCGCGGGCGGCGATCCGGGCGGCGATGGGTTCGTCGCGGAAGTTGCCGCCGCTCTCGGCATAGGCCATGGGCACCCCCTGCTTGGCCAGGGGGAAGTGGTCGGAGCGGAAATAGTAGCCGGCCTGGGTATTGGCATCGGGCTCGATCACCCGGCCCTGGGCGGCGGCGGCGGCCGTGATCCGCTCGTCGAAGTCGGACTGGCCTGCGCCGATTACGCTCATCGCCGTGGTCCGGCCATAGACATTGGCCGAGTCCATGTTGAAGCCGCCGACCGTGGTGGCGAGCGGATATAGCGGGTTCGCCGCATAGTATTCCGAGCCCAGCAGACCGCTTTCCTCGGCGGTGAAGCTGAGCATCACGATCGAGCGCTGGGTGCGCGGGGCGGCGGCATAGATCCGCGCCAGCTCCAGCAGGCCCGCCGTGCCCGAGGCGTTGTCGACTGCGCCGTTGAAGATAGCGTCTCCGTTCGCATCAGGCTGGCCGATGCCGATGTGGTCCCAGTGGGCGGTGTAGAGGAGGGTCTCGTCCGGGTGGGTGGTCCCCTCCAGGCGGGCGACGACATTGTGGCTCTGGATCGAGGTCTGATCCAGGTCGAACATCCCGCTGAAGCCGGCACCGGGCAGCTCGACCGGCCGGAAGTCACGGCTGCGGGCCTGGCGTTTCAGGGCCTCGAAATCCAGACCGGCGTGCTGGAACAGCTGGACTGCGACGTCGCGCTGGATCCAGGCTTCCATCGGTACGCGGGCGCCGGAAGGATCAGCGCGTTCGATGTCGAACTGGGGCTGGGTCCAGGAGTTGCGAACGGTGGCCCAGCCGTAGGACGCGGGGGCATCCTCGTGCACGATCAGGACGCCGGCCGCGCCCTGGCGGGCCGCCTCCTCGTACTTGTAGGTCCAGCGCCCGTAGTAGGTCATGGCCTTGCCGTTGAAGGTGTCGAGCGACGCGACCTCGAAGTCGGCGTCGTTGATGAGCACCACCAGGATCTTGCCCTTCAGGTCCATGCCCTTGAAGTCGTTCCAGTTCCGCTCGGGCGCGGTGATGCCGTAGCCGACGAAGACCAGGGGCGCGTTCATTATCATCACATGGCCCGACGCGTTCGGCAGCCGGGTGGAGGCGACGATCTGCTCGCCCTGAACCAGCGGCAGTTCCCAGTCGCCGACCTTCAGGCCGGCCTCCAGGTTCGACACCGCGAACCGGTTCAGGGTCACGCCCTGCGTCCACAGCCGCGAGCCGTCCGGCTGTAGATCACCGCCGGGGGCGAAGCCCGCCGCCGCATACTGTTCGCTCAGATACTTGACCGTCTTGGCCTCGGCCGGGGTCGCGATGCCGCGCCCCTCATAGCTGTCGTCGGACAGGATGCGGATGTGTTCCGACAGGCGCGCAGGATCGAAGCCCGGGTCGGTCTGGGCGAACGCAAGGGACGAGAGGGCGGTGGCGGTCAGGAGGGCGGCGAACGACAGGGACAGACGCATGGGAACTCCACTCGGACGGGGGTGAACAGACCCTATTCAGCAGAGGTGGGACTGTCACGGCTTCCTTCTCATACAGCGGCGACCCCTCTCCCATCGGGAGAGAGAGCGAGCACGAAAAAGCCCGCCGGATTTTACCGGCGGGCTCGATCGGTTCGGTCGGCATCTGCCCCTAGTGGGCGATGCCCTTCCAGATGCGGCGATAGCTGACGTAGGTGATGCCGGTGAACAGCAGCAGGAAGGCCAGCACACCGAAACCGGCCTGTTTGCGTTCGACCGCGTGGGGCTCTGAAGCCCAGGCGATGAAGGCGGAAACGTCCTTGGCCATCTGGTCCTTCGAGGCGACGGTGCCGTCGTCGTAGGTGACCAGGCCGTCGGAGGCCAGCGGGTTTGGCATGGCGATGAAGCCACCCGGCGGTACATGGGCACCTTGAGGCATGAACGGCGTCAGGTCGCCAGCCATATAGGCGTTGTAGTGCTGGGTAGACGTCATCTTCAGCCCGGCGGGCGGCGTGTCGTAGCCGGTCAGCAGCGAGTAGATGTAGTTCGCGCCACCGTGACGGGCCTTGGCCATGACCGACAGGTCGGGCGGAGCAGCCCCGCCGTTGGCGGCGGCGGCGGCGGTGTGGTTCGGATAGGGCGACGGGAACTTGTCCGCCGCGATGCCCGGACGCATCATCGATTCACCGGTCTCGGTGTCGATCGCGGCAACCTGGGCCTCGGCCGCGATGGCCTTGACGAAGCGGTTGGCGGCCGGGTTCTCGGCGTGCTCGTCGTAGAACGGCCCGCCCGGGATGCCCAGGTCGCGGAAGTGCAGCAGGTTCATCGAGTGGCAGGCCGCACAGACCTCGCGGTAAACCTTGTAGCCGCGTTGCAGCTGGGCCTGATCGAAGGTGCCGAACGGACCCTCGAACGAGAAGCCCGGCTCCTTCATGTGGTGGGCGCCGCCCTCGGCCAGGGCCGGGGCCGCAGCGACAGTCAGGCCGGCGACGGCCGCGACCAGGGCGATGGTTTTACGGATAGAAAGCGTCATCACGCTCAGCCCTTCTTTTCGGCTTGGGCGGGAACGAGGCCGGACATCGTGGCCGGGTGCGACAGCACCGGTTCCGAGATCGAGGCCGGGATTGGCAACGGCGTCTCCTTCAGTCCCACCAGCGGCAGGATGATGAAGAAGAAGGCGAAGTAGTAGGCGGTGAACAGGCGCGTCAGCCACAGATAGGAGTTCAGGTCGCCGTCGATCAGAGTGAAGGTCTTGAACGATCCGATCACCGGGGCGTCGGGCAGTTGCCCCCCGCACCAGCCCAGACCCAGGCCGACGAACACGAAGATGAAGAAGAAGGCGCGCATGGTCGGGCGATAGCGCATCGAGCGCACCCGCGACGTGTCCAGCCAGGGCAGGATGAACAGGACGCCGATCGAGCCAAACATGGCCACCACGCCGCCGAACTTGTCGGGGATGGCGCGCAGGATGGCGTAGAAGGGCAGCATGTACCACTCGGGCACGATGTGCGCGGGCGTCTGGAGCGGGTTGGCCGGGATGTAGTTGTCGGCGTGGCCCAGGGCGTCCGGCATGAAGAAGACGAAGGTCGAGAACAGGATCAGGAACAGCAGGACCGCGAACCCGTCCTTGACCGTGTAGTACGGGTGGAAGGGGATCATGTCCTTGGCCTGGCGATCCTTGGGGATCAGGATCCCGACCGGATTGTTCTGGCCCGAGGTGTGCAGCGCCCACAGGTGAAGCACGACCACGCCGAAGATCACGAACGGCAGCAGGTAGTGCAGCGAGAAGAAGCGGTTCAGCGTCGCATTGTCGATGGCAGGACCACCGCGCAGCCAGATCAGGATCGGCTCGCCGATCAGCGGGATGGCCCCGATCAGGTTGGTGATGACCTCGGCACCCCAGTAGGACATCTGGCCCCACGGCAGGACGTAGCCCAGGAAGGCGGTGGCGATCATCAGGAAGAAGATCACGCAGCCCAGGATCCAGATCATCTCCCGCGGTGCCTTGTAGCTGCCGTAGTAGAGGCAGCGCAGCATGTGCAGGTAGACCGCGATGAAGAACATCGAGGCCCCGTTGGCGTGAATGAAACGGATCAGCCAGCCGCCGTTGACATCACGCATGATGCGCTCGACCGAGGCAAAGGCCAGTTCGGTGTTGGGCGTATAGTGCATGGCCAGCACGATGCCGGTCGCGATCTGGATCACCAGGCACAGCGTCAGGATGCCGCCGAAGGTGTACCAGTAGTTCAGGTTCTTGGGCGTCGGCAGCGACAGATAGTCAGCGCCGAAACGCACGATCGGAAGACGCGTGTCGAGCCACTTCTCGACGCCGGTCTTGGGGACATAGGTAGACGGATGTTCGCTCATCGGTGCTGCTTTCAGCCGATCTTGATCGTGGAGCCGGCCGTGAACTCATAGTCAGGAACGACCAGGTTCTTGGGCGCGGGGCCTTTGCGGATACGTCCGGCGGCGTCGTAGTGCGAGCCGTGGCAGGGGCAGAACCAGCCGCCGAAGTCGCCGGTGCCGAACGTCGGGATACAGCCCAGGTGGGTGCAGGACCCGATCACGACCAGCATGGGTTCGTGGCCCGGCTTGGTGCGTTCGGCGTCGGTCTGGGGTTCCTTCAGGTCGCCGGCGTTGTCGTCGGCCTTGACCCTGGCGATCTCGGCGGCGGTGCGATTACGCACGAACACCGGCTTGCCCTGCCAGGTGATCACGACCTGCTGGCCCTCGGCGACCTTGGATGTGTCGAACTCGATCGTCGACAGCGCCAGGGTGTCGGCGGCGGGGTTCATCTGGTTCACCAGCGGCCAGACCGCCATCACGCCCGCGCCGACGGCCATGGCCCCGGCAGCGATGTGGATGAAGTCGCGGCGGGTGGCGTCATCGCCATCCGGCCCATGAGCGCCGTCATTCGTTACGACCGGTTCGGCCACGTCTCACCTCTAAAGTCCCGGCCTCGACCCCTGGGAGCGGGGCCGTCGTCCGGTTGCGATCCTGATAGCGGAACCTGATCCGACTTGGGCGGCCCGGCTTTGCGGCTCATCGCCGCAAGGCGCTGTCGTTTCTTGCGAAACAGTCGCATTTCGGGTCGCGACAAGCCCCCGGGCCGCGCGTATGAGGGCCTTAGAATGCGTCTCGCCCTTTTTCAACCGGACATCCCGCAGAATGTCGGCGCCTGTATCCGGCTGACCGCCTGTTTCGGCGTGGAACTGCACGTCATTGAGCCTGTGGGCTTCGATTTCGGCGACCGCAGCCTGAAGCGCGCGGCCCTCGACTACGGCCCGCTGGGCCATATGACGCGGCATCCGGACTGGGAGGCGTTCGAGCGCGAGCGGGGTCCGGGGCGGCTGGTGCTGTTCACGACAAAGGGGGCCGAGAGCCTCGACGGGTTCACGTTCCGGCCCGACGATACCCTGTTGTTCGGACGCGAGACGGCCGGCGTCCCCGACACGGTCCACGACGTCGCCGACGCCCGCGTCTTCATTCCGATTCGCCCCGAGACGCGGTCTCTGAACCTGTCGGTCAGTGCCGGGATCGGTCTGTGGGAAGCGATGCGGCAGACCACGGGTGTCGCTTCCCAAAAATGACGGGGATGGGCGGCGGTTCGGCATTGACGGCCAATAGTCGCGATGCCTACCTGAACTCATGAATTACCGTTCGATGAAGCGTCAGCTGTTGCCGGCCTTGGTCACGGTGTTTCTTTTGGCGACCGGTCCCGTCGAGGCCCAGGAGCCGATCCTGGACGTGCACGTCCACGCCCTGGCCGCCGACGATCAGGGGCCGCCCCCTTTGGCGATGTGCACCCCGATCGATCCCATGCCGACGTGGGATCAAAGGCAGCCCTTCATGGCCGCCTTCATCGAAATGTTCAAAAATCCCGCCTGCGCCGATCCGATCTGGTCCCCTATGACCGACGAAGCGCTGATGACCCAGACCCTGGAGATCATGCAGCGGCGCAACATCATCGGCGTCGTCACCGGGACGAGCGCCATGGTGAGGCGATGGCGCACGGCCTCGCCTGAACGGGTTCTGCCCAGTCTTATGCCGGATTTCCCGGTGAGCCGTAGCCTGAACTCAGAACTGGCGCGCGCGAAGGCGGACGGTGCCATCACCGTCCTAGGCGAACTGGGCTTTCAATATGAGGGCATCAGCCCTGACGATGCGCGTCTGGAGCCGATCTGGGCTGCGGCCGAGGCCAACGACATCCCCGTCGCCATCCATGTCGGACCGGGACCGCCCGGCGTCGCCTATTTCCCCGGCCTGGGATATCGCGCCCGCCTGTCCAGCCCGCTTCTGCTGGAGGACGTGCTGGTCAAACATCCCAAACTGCGGATCAACGTCATGCACGCGGGCTATCCTATGCTGGATGACACCCTGGCCCTGCTCTACGCCCATCCGCAGGTCTATCTGGACACCGGTGTGATCGTCTACACCCAGCCCCGTCCGGCCTTCTATCGCTATCTCCAAACCCTTGTGGACGCTGGCTTCGGAAAGCGGATCATGTTCGGCTCGGACCAGATGGTATGGCCCGGCACGATCGAACGCGGCATCGCGGTGATCGAGGAGGCCCCCTTCCTGAGCCACGAACAGAAGCGCGACATCCTCTACAACAACGCCGCCCGCTTCCTGAGGCTCGACGAGGCTACAATAGTCCGTCACCGGGCAATGGGCGGCCTGAACTGATCCCTGGATCAGGGCGGTGGTCGGACCAAGGGAAGGATTGAGGCAGACGATGGCGGAAGGCCTTGGCCCGGACGTAGGTCACGCTGTCGGGCATCGCTTCATCTCTCACGACGAGACCGGGTCGCGCCCTCCTGGCTGCTGCGCAGCCTGTCCTCCCCGCGCGCCTTCGCGCCCGGAGAGGTGATCCCTATTTGGCGTTCACCGCCATCCCCGGCCGTTCGCCGGCCTTCGACGCCGCCACCGACTCAACCGCCCGCATCACGCGCAGCATGTTCTCGCCGGCGATCTTGCGGATGTCCGCCTCGGTCCAGCCGGCCTGCATCAGGGCGGCCAGCAGCGCGGGATAGGTCTCAACGCCGGTAAGTCCGTCCGGCAGGGCGTCCACCCCGTCGAAATCGCCACCCAGACCGACGTGATCGATCCCGGCGACCTCGCGGACGTGCTGGATGTGGGCGACGACGTCGGCGATGGCGGCGCGGGGTATCGGATGGGCCTCGGTCCAGGCCGTAAGGCCCGCTGTCACGGCATCGGGCGCGCCAGGGTTCAGGGCCTTGAGCCGAGCATCCTCGGCGGCCCGGTCCGCGTTCCAGGCGCGGACGGTCTCGCTGACGAAGCCGGGCACGAAGGTGACCATGACGATCCCGCCGTCCTGGGGCATCAGACGCAGCACGCTGTCGGGCACATTGCGCGGATGCCCCGTCACGGCCCGCGCCGAAGAGTGGGAGAAGATCACCGGGGCGTCGGACACCCGCAGGGCGTCCAGCATGGTGTCTTCCGACACATGGCTGAGGTCGACCATCATGCCGAGGCGGTTCATCTCCCTGACCACCGCCTCTCCGAACGGATTGAGCCCGCCCCATTTCGGCGCGTCGGTCGCGCTGTCGGCCCAGGTCGTCGTCTTCGAGTGGGTCAGGGTCATGTAGCGGGCCCCGGCCGCATGGAACTGACGCAGCAGGCCCAGCGAATCGTCGATCGAATAGCCGCCCTCCATCCCCATCAGGCTGGCGATCTTTCCCGCGCGATGGATGCGGACGATATCGTCAGCGGTGGTGGCCAGCTCGAAGGCGTCGGGATGGGCCGCGACGATGCGGCGCACCGTGTCGATCTGCTCGAAGGTCTCGCGCGCCGCCTCGGTGGGGGTCAGGACCGCAGGCACATAGACGGACCAGAGCTGGGCCCCGACGCCGCCGGTGCGCAGGCGCGGGATGTCGGTGTGCAGGCCCGTCGCCGTCAGGTCCGTGGCCAGATCGACCGCATAGGGGTCGTTGCCGTGATCCTCGCGCAGCGCCCACGGCAGGTCGTTGTGGCCATCGATCAGGGGGGTGGTTCGCAGGATCGCCCGCACCCTCGCCTCTCCTGCAGCATTGGATTGCGCCGTATCGGTCTGGGCCTGGGCGGTCGACACGACGGCCAGGGACACGGCGGCGACAAGCAGGGATCGGATCATAAGGGGGCTCTCCAGTGCGATCGCGATAGTGACGCCGCCGTCGGAGGCGTCAACGCGGACGGTCTGTAAGACCCCGTTCACCATGCCGCTAAACCGCGCTGAAACGGGGCGGGGCGCAGGGTGGCGGCTGCGATCGTCACGTGCGGCGATCGACACGGGAGACGTGCATGTCGGGTTCGCTCAAGGTCGAGATCATCAAGGCGGACGAACTGACGCCCGCCGACATCGATCTGTGGCGCGCCATGGTGGACGGCAACCCCGATCTGGCCAGCCCCTATTTCCGTCCCGAGTTCACCCAGGTCGCGGGCGCGATCAGCCCCCAGGCGGCGGTGGCGGTGTTCCAGAGGGCAGGCAGCATTGTCGGCTTCTTCCCGCACCAGCGGCGGGGCGGCACGATCCAGCCCCTGGCCGCGCCCATGAACGACTATCACGGCGTCATCGCCCATGCCTGTCAGACGCCGTCGCTGGAGCAGGTGGCGGTCCTGCTGGACGCACCGCGCCTGCGGGTCGGGGCCTGGGTCGGCCCGGCGGTTCAGGGCGAGGATCGCGAGACCCTGATGGTCTCCATGCCCGACGCGGGCTATGCCGCCTGGTACGCCGAACGCCGCCAGACCTGGGCCAAATACTACAAGGACAAGGAACGGGCGCGGCGCAGCCTGGCGGCCGAACTGGGCGAGGTGCGGGTCGAGCGTGACCTGCGCGATCCGGCCCTGCTGGACCAGCTTATCGGGCTGAAACGCGACCAGTACCGCCGCACCGGGCGTCACGACATATTCGCCTGCGGCTGGACCGCCGAGCTGCTGCACGGCCTGCTCCAGACCCACGGACAGGACGACTTCGGGGCCTCGATGGCGGCGATGTGGGCGGGCGGAAAGCTGGTGGCGGTCGAGTATTCGCTGCACGCGGGCGACCGCTATCACTTCTGGTTCCCGGTCTATGAGCCCAGTTTGGCGCGCTGTTCGCCGGGCATCCTGCTGAGCATGGACACGATGCGGCTGGCCTCGGACGCCGGGTACCGGGTGTTCGACTTCGGCTTCGGGGGCGAGGGCTACAAGAAATATTTCTGCGACCGCAGCCAGACGGTGCGCGAGGCCCTGGTTATGCGGCCGGGCCTGGCGACAGGCCTGAGCAACGCCGCCGTCGGCATCCTGAACACGGCGGGCAAGTCGCGGGGCGACAGGCTGCGCACCTCGATGCGTCGCCGCTGGGCCGCGATCGAGGCCTGCGAGACTACGCCGGTCAGCCGCTTCCGCGGAGCCCTGGGCGCGGCCCAGGTGGCCCTGAACAAGGGGGCCGAACGCACCGCCGAACGTCTGGCCGAACCCCGGGTCACGGGCTGAGAGACACGACCATGAAACGCACCCGCTATCCCGGCCCGATCACCGAGGCGAAGAAGCATCCCCACAGCCTGGTCGAGCAGGGCTTCGCCACCGACGAGGCCCTGGCCGAGATCCTGCATCGCTATCCGGCCGAGCATATCGACATCAATCTGTACGACTATGACGACGAGGGTCAGGTCAGCATGCGCACCGGCGCGCGCGGCGGCCTGCCGGGCGACAAGCTGCTGGAGGCCATCCAGGCCGGTCGTCTATGGGTCAATCTGAGGAAGGCGGAGGTCGGTTGTCCCGAACTGTGGGCGGCCTCCATGGAGGAGTTCAGAAAGATCGAGGCGACCTATCCGGGGATGCGGGCCGTGACCAATGCGGGTCAGCTGATCATCTCGTCGCCGGTCGCCAGGGTGCCCTATCATTTCGACGCGGCGGGAGTGGTTCTGTTCCACCTGCGCGGACGCAAGCGAATCTATGTCTATCCGGGTGACGAGCGGCACCTGCCCGAGCACAATATGGAACAGGTCGTCGCGCGCCAGACCACCGAGGAACTGCCCTATACGCTGGCGTTCGAGCCCGACGCCCAGGTCATGGATCTGGAGCCCGGCGAGGCCCTGACCTGGCCGCTGTATGCGCCACACCGCGTCGACAATCTGGACAGGTTCTGCGTCTCCCTGTCGATGGAGTACCAGACCTGGTCGTCGCGGATGCGAAACGGCGCCCTCTATACCAATGCCGTGCTCCGCAGCCGGGGCGGGCGTCCGCGCCTGACCGACCGGATGGCCCCGCCGGAGCTGGCCGCGCGCTGGGCGGCGTCTCTGGCTCTGCGTCGGGTCGGGGGGCTGAAGAGCAAGATCGCCGACATCGAGCGCGACTTCGAGCCCGAGGTCGGCGCCGAGGACGGGGTCCGGGTCCTGCGAGCGTAGGGCTGTCAGGCCGGCGTCGCGCCCGCCTGTTTCGCCGCCCGCGTCGCCTCGTCGGGGGCCAGGACGCGGATGGCGGGCGTGACCGGATTGCCGGTCGCCTCGGCGATCAGTTCGGCTGTGCGGGTTTCGATGACCCCCTCCAGACGCGCCAGGAACTCGTCCTTGGGCAGGCCGGTGGGGATGGGATCGAGGAACTCCAGCGTTGCCGTGCCGGGGTGCTTCTCGTACTTCTCCTCGGGCCAGAACAGGCCGAGGTTGGTGGCCAGCGGGACCACGGTCATGTCGAAGTCCCGGTACATGTGCCAGACGCCCGAACGGTAGCGGTACTTCTCACCCACCTTGGCCAGATGCCCCTCGGGATAGATCAGGATCTTGCGGCCCTCGCGATGCGCGTCGAGGCCCCGGTGCTTGAGCGAGTCACGGGCCTCGCGACCGCCGCAGCTGTTGACGACTATGGCGCCCAGTTTGCGCAGCACGGTCCCCAGTAGCGGGAATTTCTCCAGATGGTCGCCGGTGACGAAGGCCAGGTCCTGGAACCGGTCATAGGTGGCGAAGCCGTCGCCCCAGCTCTGGTGCTTGGAGGCGATGATGAAGGCCCCGGTCGGGAGCTTGTCCTCACCCCGGTACTCGATGCGGATGCCGGCGAAGATGCGCATGGCCTGCACCATCCGCTTCACATAGCGACGGATGATCCAGGAGGTCGCACCGCGTCCCGGGGCGAGGGCCGCGAAGGCGGCAGCGGACGCATAGCCGATCGACAGGATCCAGTAGGCGACGTTGAAGGCGAAGGTGCGCATCAGATCCTTGGGCGCTAACGCTCGCGACGTGGTCGCTCGCTACTTGAGCGCGACTATCGCACGAAGTCGGAGGCGGTCACGCCGCCTTTTCGAGGTGTTCGCCGTTGGTGACCATGTTCCGGCCGCTGCGCTTGGAGGCGTAGAGAGCCTCGTCAGCGCGGTCGAGGAGCGATGATCCGCTCTCGCCCGGGTGGCGCGTCGCCAGGCCAGCCGAGATGGTCACGGCACCCAGTTCGTCATTGGTGGAGCGGCGGCGCAGGGCGCGCGAGCCGATCTCTTCGCGGATGGCATTGAGCGCGGTCTCGACGGTCGCCGAGCTTTCGCCCGGACAGATCACGGCGAACTCCTCGCCGCCGTAGCGGGCGGCGATACGGGGAGCCTTGGAGACCCGGCCGATGACGCTGGCCACATAGCGCAGCACCTGATCGCCGGTCTGGTGACCCCAGGTGTCGTTGAAGCGCTTGAAGTGGTCGATATCGAGGACGGCCAGGGTGAAGGGCTTCTTGGTCTTGTCCGACTCGACGCAGGCAGCCAGCAAAGCCTCGTCGAAGGATTTGCGGTTGCCCAGGTTCGTGAGGGCGTCGGTCATGGCGTCGCGGCGGACCTGTTCCAGGTGTTCGCGCAGACGGGCGACCTCCTTGGTCGAGGTCTCGAGACGGGTCTCCAGCGTCCGGTTCTCGCGCTGGACGCGGGTGGTGGCGTCGGTCAGGCCGGTGACCAGCCGCTTCAGGTCGGCGGGGTCGCCCGCAGCCTCGATGCTGGCCGAGGCCTCGGTCAGGGTCTCGCCGTAGTCGGCCTGGGACTGGCGGGCCTTGGCCAGGGCGGCGGAGACGCTGGACAGCTCGCGGTTCAGCACGGCGCCGGCGTCGCGGATCTCTTCGGACAGGCGGCCGCGCGGCAGGTATTCGGCGGCCAGCATCTCGGCCGTGCCCTCGGTGAAGCTGTCGGCGGCCCCCAGCAGGCGCGTCATCTCGCGGCCGAGGGGACCTTCGGGGTCACCGAGGTAGTGGATCCAGAGCTCGAAATTCAGAGGGGTCGGCCAGACGCCTGCGCTCTCCATCTCGGCCAACGCGCTGCGGGCGAGATTGAAGGCTTCGGGCCCCCTGAGTGCGGCTTCGACCTGCGTCGTCATAGAACGTCCCCGACGGCGTGCTTCTCACGCTCGCCGGGCAGACTATCCGGCGATCCGTAACACCGGGTTAAACGAGGCCGAAATGCACGGTCGCGTACACAGTCCTCAGCCCTTGATCAGGACCGGCCTGCGCAGGAAGGCCGGAACGTCGGCGCCGAAGCCCCTGCCCTCACGCGCCGGCTCAAGCTCGCGCTCTGGCTTGGTGCCGGGACGACGGTCAGACTGGCGCAGCTGGGGTTCCTGGGCGTCGCGGGCCGGTTTGGCAGCGACAGGTTCGGGGGCGGCCTCGACGACGGCAGGGGCCGCGACGGCTTCGACGGCCTGGGCCGGTTCAGCAGCGCGGGGCTTGCGGCTGCGGCTACGGGTGCGGCGTTCGGCGGGCTCGGCCTGGGGTGCAGGCTCGGTGGCGACGACGGTCTCGGCGACCGGCGCTTCGATGACGGCGGCGGTCTCGACAGCCTCGGCGGCCGGAGCCGTCTCGGGACGGCGCGAGCGGCCGCGGGCGGGGCGTTCGGCGCGGGCCTCGGTCGCGGCCTCGGGACGGACGCGACGGGCACCGCCGTCGGCCAGGTCGAGGTCCAGCTTGAGCTCGATCGGGTCCATCTTGATCAGCTTGAGGACCTTATCCAGCGACTTGTCGTCGCCGGGGGTCACGATCATGAAGGTCTGGCCCAGCTTGCCGGCCCGACCGGTGCGGCCGATGCGGTGGACGTAGTCGTCGGCGTGGTGCGAGACGTCGTAGT
>NZ_JAEMRD010000209.1 GCF_016463485.1 Brevundimonas sp. | reverse complement strand
TCGCTGCCGCACGGTCAAGCTGGGGTCGCAAGGGGGGCCGGAAGGGCTGGGCTATGTCGTCTACGGCTGGTTCGCCTGCCGGATCGACCAGACGCCACGCGGGCTGAAGTTCACAAAGGTCACCGGGTCCCAGCGTCCCTCCGGCCTGCTGTTCCCCGAGGACGGCGGTCACATGGTCATGCTGGGCTCGATGTCCCTGGCGTCCGAACCCGCCGCCAACTCCTACGGCCAGCGTCCGGAACGCGATCTGGTCGCCGTGCTGGAGCGGATCGGCCCGGCGCGCTGGCGGCTGGTCATCCCCTGGCCCGAGAACGAATCCAACCTAGACCTGATCGAGCTGATCCCGGCCTCATGAGACCGGGCTCGTGAGGGCGTCGGAAACAGGTCCGCGTTCGGTAGCGGTCGTCGGTGCGGGCCCGACCGGTCTCGCCACCGCCCTGATCCTGGCGCGGCAGGGCCGCCGGGTCGTGGTCCACGAACGGTTCGATCAGGCGAAACCGGTCGGTGCCGGCTTCATGCTCCAGCCGACCGGCCTGCACGTGCTGGACCGGCTGGGCCTGACGGAACAGGTCGAGGCCCTGGGCCAGCCGCTGATCCACGTCATCGGGCGGGAGGCGCGGCGCGGCCGGGTCGTGCTGGACGTGCGCCTCGACGACCTCAAAGCCCCCCGGCCCGCGCTGGGCGTCCACCGCTCGGCCATATTCCATGTTCTGCATCAGGCCTGCATCGCCGAGGATGTCGAATTCCAGACGGGGTATCAGGCCGCGTCTGCCTCCGCCGGTCGGCTGACCGACAGCGCCGGTCGGACCGGTCCCGCTTTCGACCTGATCGTCGATGCCTCCGGGGCCCGGTCTCCGATCGCACAGGCCCACGGGGCCCGCCGAATGGATCTGGCCTGGGGCGCCCTGTGGGGCACGGTCGCCTGGCCGGGTGCGCCCTTCGACGAAGGGGCCCTGCAACAGGTCTATCGCGGGGCCTCGAAGATGATCGGCGTCCTGCCCTGCGGTGCCCGGCCTGATGCGCCAGATCGGCTCGCCACCTTCTTCTGGAGCCTGAAGCACGCCGACCACGACACCTGGCTCGGTGCCGGTCTCGATGTCTGGAAGGCGGAGGTGCTGTCGCTCTGGCCGCAGGTCGCGCCGATCCTGGACGAGATCACCGATCCCGACATGCTGACCCTGGCCCGCTACGGGCATCACACCCTGGCCCGGCCGGTCGCCGACCGCCTGGCCATCGTAGGCGACGCCGCCCATTCGACCAGTCCGCAACTGGGTCAGGGCGTCAACATGGGCCTGCTGGACGCCATGGCGCTGGGCGATGCGCTGGACAGCCATGCCGATCTTGACGGGGCCCTGACGGCCTACAGCCGGACGCGCCGATGGCACATCCGGCTGTACCAGGCGCTGAGCCTGGGTTTCACGCCCTTCTATCAGGCCGACGGAGGGCTGCTGCCCTGGGTGCGCGATCACATTCTGGGCAAGGCGGCGCGGATGCCGTTTGCGCCACGGCTGCTGGCCGCGACGGTCTCAGGCCTTCTGCTCGATCCGCGCCATAAGGGGAATAACCCGGCCTAGTTGCCCTTGGCTTCGTTGGCGGCACCGGTCACGGCCTGACCGGCTGCGGTGGTGTCCTCGCCTACGCCGGCGACGGTGTTGCAGGCGGCGGTGGTCAGGGCGGCGGCGGCGGCGAACAGGACGAACAGCTTGCGCATGGCGAATACTCTTGAGAACTGGCGACGAAGAGGAGCCCGTCGCATCTGGCCGATCAACGCCGCGCGCGACGCTCCGTTCCGACCACATCGCCGGGATCGGTCGGGGTGACGGCCTCGGGGGTTGCAAAGGTCATCCGCGCGATGGTGCCGCCGTTCGGCGCGCGCAGGGTCTCGGCCTCGCCCCTCAGCTGTTTGGCGAAGGCCCCCATCAGGGTGCGCCCGACCCCGCCCTTGACGGCCTCCTCGTCGGGGCCGGGGCCGTCGTCCTGGACCTCGAGCACACTGGTCGCGCCATCGACCTTGAACCGCACCTGCAGATCGCCGCCCCGCCCGGCAAAGGCGTGCTTCTGGGCGTTGGTCACCGCCTCGACCAGCCACAGGGCCAGGGGGGCCAGCTTGTCGGGATCGACGACCAGGCTGTCGGCCTGGATCGAGCTCGACACCACCGGGCCGCGCCCGGCGTCCGAGGCGACCAGCTGTCCCACCAGTTCGGTCAGGAACTCGCGCGCATCGGCATGGCGGATGTTGTCCGACTGGTAGAGCGTCCGATAGATCAGGGCGAGCGCCGAAATCCGCTGGCGCGTGTCGCCCAGCGCCGCCTTGGCCGGCCCGTCCGTCAGGGCCCGTTGCTGCATCGACAGCAGGGACGAGATGATCTGCAGATTGTTCTTCACCCGGTGATGGATCTCGCGCATCAGCGCGTCCTTCTCGCCCAGGCTTTCGTTCAGCATGGCGTCGCGGCTGGTGATGTTCTCGGCCAGTTCGTCGAGCGTCTGGGCCAGCAGCCGGATCTCGGACGGCGCGTGGGCCGCCTGCACGGGACGCACCGAGAACCGGCCCCGCGCATAGATGGCCGCGATCCGCTCCAGATAGTCGAGCCATCGCACCACGATCCGCTCGGACACCAGCATGACCGCCGCGAACGCGGTCAGCCATGCCCCCAGGGGCAGCAGCAACGACCCGATCGGATTCAGCCGCGCCCACGACAGCAGCCCCGGCGCCGGTGCCGAGATCAGCACGTAGACGTCGCGCCCGGCCAGGGCGGCCCCGGCGTAGACCCTGTGCATGCCGCGAACGTCATCCGCCTCGAACAATCCCGATCCGCTCTCGCGCGCGCGCTCCACCCAGCCGGCCAGGGGCTCGTCGCCCTTCAATGAAAAGGCCTGTGGGTCGGTCGCGACCAGCATATTGCCCTGGGCATCGGTCAGGGCGGCCTGCGCGCCCGCCGGCAGAGCCCGGTCGGTAATGTCGGGCTGCAGGCTTTCAAGCGGCAGCAGGGCCGTCATGACGCCGTCGAACTGACCGCCCTGCCGCTCGATTCGCACGGCCGCGATCAGGCTGGGCTCTTCACCTGCAGACACCGTGGACCGCACCGCGACGGTGTGTTCGCCGGCGAGCGCGCGTTGAAACCACGTCCGCGACCGGACGGCATCGGCGGTGGCATCGGGTGCGAATGCGCGCGACGTGCAGACCGGCTCTCCGGCCGCAGACACCCGGAACAGGGCTTCATAGCCGTTCAGACGATCGACGAGCGCCGCCATGCGCGCCCCGCAATCAGGGCCACCCGCTTCGGCCCCAAGCGCCTCCAGCAGCACGAAGGTACTGTCCAGCCGGGCCTTGGTCGTCTCGGCCGTGCGATCGGCGGCGAGCTGAAGGTCGCCCCGACGATCGGCATCCTGGCGGCGAAAATCGGCCTGGGCCTGGACGGCACCGAGCAGGACGATCGGCAACAGCGCCAGAGCCATGGCAAAGCCCAGCCTGAAGCGAATGCCCTGAAAACGTGTCGATCGGGGTCGGAGACCGCGACCGAGGCCGCGTCCCCAGGTCCGGGCCAGCCTGACCACCTTCAGCCTTGCCTGGCGCCGCTCAGACGGTCCGCATCGGCCAGGATGGAGCGCATGGCGTCACCCGCCGCACGGCCGTCCCGGGCATATCCGCCGCGCTCCAGCGTCGCCAGAAGCGCGCGCCGGGCCCGGCTGACGCGGCTCTTCACCGTGCCCACCGCGCACTGACAGATCTCGGCCGCCTCTTCATAGGCAAACCCGCCGGCACCGACCAGGATCAGGGCTTCGCGCTGTTCCTCGGGCAGGGTGTTCAGGGCCATGCGCAGTTCATCCAACGCGACCGGCGCTTCGGGATCATCGACCGCCACCAGGGTGCGTTCGGCCGCTTCCTGGTCCAGTTGCGACTGACGCCAGGACCGGCGCTTCTCCGAATAGAACTGGTTGCGCAAGATCATGAAGGTCCAGGCCTTCATGTTCGTGCCCATCTGATAGCTGGCCCGGGCGTCCCAGGCCTTCATCATCGCATCCTGGGCCAGATCGTCCGCCGCGGTCGGATCGCCGGTCAGGGTGCGGGCAAAGG
>NZ_JAEMRD010000073.1 GCF_016463485.1 Brevundimonas sp. | reverse complement strand
CCCGCCGCAACAAGATCGCAAGGCCTTGCGCCCTTCCCCGCGACGGGACAGGCAGGAGTATAGCTGCGGCCGATACCTGGGCGGGTTCTAGGGGGTGAGAAATCTGCAATCCGTTGCGGGGCAAGGGATTGGTGGCTCGAGGTTTGATAATTGGAAGCGTCGGACGAGCCAAATCCTTCCCCCTCTTGCGGGGGAAGGTGGCCGCGAAGCGGACGGATGGGGGGTGAAGGGCGCTATCGAAAGCGAGGGCGAACGGACGCGATCTTTCGCATCGTGGCAGCCCCCATCCGTCAGGCTCCGCCTGCCACCTGCCCCCGCAAGGGGGGAAGGGGTTCCTCACCGGGGAGGAGAGCCGATCTCGTCAAAGCTCGCCCCCTCCCGCCGTCGCAAGGGCCGCCCATTGGTGGCGAAGGCGCTGGATATCCCGGCGATGGGACTGCACACTCGACCTTGAACGCCAGACGGACATCCCATGAAACGACCGACCAAGCCTGCTGCGGAAACCCCCACGCCCCGTCGCCGCAAGGTTGCTTCGACCCCGACCCCGACCGTGACGGTGCCGGTGGAGACGGTGGCGGCGGGTGAGGCGGTCGTGGAGGCCCGCCCGGTCAAGCTTCCCTTCTATCGTCATCTGTATTTCCAGGTGCTGATCGCCATCGCGCTTGGGGCGCTGATCGGGCATTTCTGGCCCAGCACGACGGGGCCGAACGGCGAGGCGATCGCGGGGTTCGGCGAGCAGCTGAAGCCGCTGGGCGACGCCTTTATCCGGCTGGTGAAGATGATCATCGCGCCGGTGATCTTCCTGACGGTGGCGACGGGGATCGCGCATCTGAGGGACCTCGGCCGGCTGGGCCGGGTGGTGGGCAAGGCCTTCGCCTATTTCCTGACCTTCTCGACCCTGGCGCTGATCATCGGCCTGATCGTGGCCAATCTGGTCAAGCCCGGTGCGGGGATGAACATCGATCCCGCCAGTCTGAACGCCGGGGCGGTGGCGACCTATGCCGACAAGGCGCACGACACCTCGATCGTCGGCTTCCTGATGAACATCATCCCCGAGACCGTGGTCGGGGCGTTCGCGGGCGGCGAGATCCTGCAGGTGCTGTTCTTCTCGGTGCTGTTGGGGTGTCCCTGGCCATCATCGGGGACCGGGCCCAGCCGGTGCTGAACGTGCTGGAGAGCCTGTCGGACGCCATGTTCAAGCTGGTGGCCATCCTGATGAAGGCGGCGCCGATCGGGGCGTTCGGGGCCTTTGCCTTCACCATCGGCAAGTACGGGATCGAATCGGTGGTCAACCTGGCCGCCCTGGTACTGACCTTCTATTTCACCGCCGCCCTGTTCGTGGTGGTGATCCTGGGGACCGTGGCGCGGCTGAACGGGTTCTCGATCTTCAAGCTGATGCGGTATCTGAAGGAGGAACTGCTGCTGGTGCTGGGCACGTCCTCGTCCGAGGCGGCCCTGCCCAGCCTGATCCAGAAGATGGGCGCGGCGGGTTGCGACAAGTCGGTGGTCGGGGTGGTCGTGCCGACGGGATATTCGTTCAACCTGGACGGCACCAACATCTACATGACGCTGGCGGCGCTGTTCATCGCCCAGGCGTGCGGGGTCGAGCTGACGCTGGGCGAGCAGATCCTGCTGCTGGCCGTGGCGATGCTGAGCTCCAAGGGCGCGGCGGGCGTGACGGGGGCAGGGTTCATCACCCTGGCGGCGACCCTGGCGGTGGTGCCGTCGGTGCCCGTGGCGGGAATGGCGCTGATCCTGGGCGTCGACCGGTTCATGAGCGAATGCCGGGCCCTGACCAACTTCATCGGCAATGCCGTGGCGACCATCGTGGTGGCGCGCTGGGAGAACGAACTGGACCGCGACGCCCTGGACGCCGCCCTGAACGGAACGCCCAGGCCGCTGGCCGCACAGCCGGACCCGAAGGCGGGGCCGGGCGACGACACGGCGGTCGTCGCCGACTGACTGACGTAAATACACAACAATATCAACGACGCCGCAAAGGCGACTGAGGGAGGAAAGACTTATGAGAACGATGAAGAGCACCCTGTTCGCGACGACGGCTGCCGCCGTTCTGGCCCTGACCGGGACGGCCACGGCGCAAACCCCGGCTCCTCAGGATGTCGTCGCACAGCCCGACGGGGTCGATCCCGACGCTGCCCAGGTCGAGGACGTGGTTGTCGTCGGATCGCAGATCCGCGGTGCCTCGACGACCGCTGCCTTGCCGGTGACGGTCATCACGGCAGACGAGGTTCTGGCCACGGGAGCCGTCAATGGCGACGACCTGCTGCGCTCCATTCCCCAGATGGGCGACGTTCTTTTCTCCGCCGCCAACAACCCCCAGACCTCGAACGCAGCGCGCGGCGACGTCAACTCAGTGAACCTGCGCTCCTTGGGGGTCGGCAACACTCTTGTGCTGCTCAACGGTCGCCGGATCGTCTCGCATCCCACGAGCCAGGGCACGTCGGACACCGGAACTGTGCCGGTGCTGAGCTACAACTCCAACGCCATCTCGGTGTCGGGGCTGGAGCGACTGGAGGTGCTGCTGGACGGCGCAGCCGCCATCTACGGCGCGGATGCTGTCGCCGGGGTGATCAACACGGTGTTGGAAGACGATTTCGACGGCCTTGAGGTCGAGACCCAGTATGGCGGTGCCGAGGGGACGCACCTGCGCGAGTTCACCCTTGGCATTCATGCCGGGCGTGACTTCGCCAAGGGCAATGTTTCGGCCTTCATCGACTACACCAAGCGCGAGGCCCTGCTGGCTGAGGATCAGGACTTCACGGCTTCGGCCGATCTGAGACGCTTCTTCGCCACCGAACCCGGTTTCGAACTGTCGACCGACCCCGACGCTCGCGCCACGCGTGGCGCCTGGGCCAGCCTGACGGCCCTGACCACGACGGCGATCCGCCGGAACGGCACGGCCCTGACGACCGCTGCGGGGGTCTTCCACAGCCAGCCGTCCAGCTATGGCTGCGGCGCGCCGATCGCGACCGACACCTGTATCGCATCGGGGGCGATCAGCTTCACCGGCGCGGGTCGAGACCTGCGCTACGACACCGCCATCGGTACGACCGTCACGCCGGAGGTCGAGCGTCTGAATACCTTCTTCACCGGCCGGTACGATTTCGACAACGGGGTCACGGCTTTTGGCGAGATCGGCTTCTATGCTGCGACGACCCAGAACATCCAGCCGCCGACCATCAACCTGAACGCCATCTACATTCCGGCTTCCAACTACTGGAACCCGTTCGGGCCGGTGACCTTCGCCAACGGCCAGGCCAATCCGAACCGGCTGTCGGGTCTGACGGGGGTGCCGACCGCCGGTCTGCCGGTCCGCCTGACCAACTACCGCTTCAACGACGCCGGCTTCCAGACGGTCGATGTGGACAACTATCAGGCCCGATTCCTGGGCGGGCTGCGCGGTGAATGGCGCGGCTTCGACTGGGAAAGCGCGCTGATGTATTCGCAGGCCGGGGCGACGGACACTTCCAATGCCGTCAAGATGAGCGCGCTTCAGGCCAGCCTGGCCCTGTCTACGCCCGATGCCTACAATCCGTTCAATGGCGGGTGTGTGACCACCACGACCTTCGGCGACTGCACGCCCAGCTCCCAGGTCGCGATCGACGCCATCTCGACCGAACTGGTGCGCGAATCCGAGACCAGCCTGACCCTGTGGGATTTCAAGGTCTCGCGGCCGGACCTGCTCAACCTGTGGGCGGGGTCGCTGGGCGTAGCCTTCGGCATCGAGGCCCGCCACGAAACCCAGGACGACGACCGCGACGCCGACCTGGACGGCACCAACACCTTCCGCGACGTGGTGGACGGCACGGTCAGCATCTCGAACCTGGCGGCCGTCAGCTCCAACCCCGATACGCACGGCGAGCGGGACGTGTTCTCGGCCTATGTCGAGTTCGCCGTGCCCGTCGTCTCGCCGGAGATGAATATCCCGTTCGTCGAGAGCCTGACCCTCCAGGTCGCCGGTCGCTACGAGAACTATTCCGACTTCGGCAATGTGGCCAAGCCCAAGATCGCAGGGGCCTGGGACATCGGTCACGGACTGCGGGTCAGGGCGTCCTATTCCGAAGGGTTCCGCGCCCCGAACCTTGAGCAGACCAATGCGGCGACCTATGCGCGCCTGGCCACCAATAATGACTACATCCGCTGCGAAGCGGACCTGCGCGCGCGCCGGATCGCCACCTTCAACGCCTGTTCCCAGTCGATCGGCTATTCGCTGCTGGTCTCCGGCAACCCGGACCTGAAACCGGAGGAGAGCACCAACCAATCCGTCGGCCTGGTCTTCCAGCCCACCTTCACCCCGGCTGAGTGGGGCGACTTTACCTTCACGGTCGATCGCTGGAAGATCGAACAGAGCGACATCGTCGGCCTGATCGGCGGCCAGACCGGCGTGGTCCAGGACTATCTGGCGCGAGTCCAGGGATCCTCTGCCCCGAACGTGAACCGCGCCGCCCCCACCGTCGATGACGTCGCCTTCTTCGCCGGCACCGGGATCGCGCCGGTCGGCCAGTTGCTCAGTGTCTCGGACCGGTTTGTGAACCTGCTGCCGCAGGACGTTCAGGGCATCGACTTCGGTATGCAATGGCGCCTGCGCGACACGCCGATCGGCCGCTTCCGCTTCAGCCTGAATGCGGCCAAGCTGATCGACTTCAATCGAGACGCCGGTCCCGCCATCGATGCCCTGGATGCCGCCCGCGACGCCGGGACGATCAATCCCGCGACGCCCCTGCCCATCGCGTCGAACTTGCTGGCCCGAAACGGTCGACCGGAATGGAAGGTGACCTCCAATCTGACCTGGTCCAACGGCCCCTGGCAGGTCGGTGCCTTTGCTCAGTACACCGGTGCCGTACGTGAGACTGGCTTCCTGTCCACTGCGGGCGAACAGTGGAAGGTCGACAGCCAGATTACGGGCAACCTGTATGGCCAGTACGAGTTCGATGATGCCATGGGCTGGGCCCGTGGAACCAAGGTCCGCGTCGGTGCCCGCAACATCACCAACGAAACGCCTCCCCTGGCGCAGTCGGGTTACCTGGGATCGCTGTACCGGCCCTATGGCCGCTACTGGTACGTCAACCTGTCCACCAGCTTCTAGGTGGCATCAGGCTCGTGACGCGCTCAACCGCGGCTCGAGCGCATTCTTCTCCCCGAAACTGGGGCGGCGCTCCGGCGTCGCCCCGGCTTTTTCTTCCCGGATTCAAGCATGATGGCCATGACCCGTACCATGCGTCCGATCGTTGTGGCCCTGTTGGCCATCGGTCTGCTGGCGGCCTGCGCGACCGCCGGTGAGGCGGCTCCGACAGAGTCGGGCACCGGGCCTGCCGAGGCAACCTGTCCCGACGGCCTGCCCACGCTCACGGCCTGCTATCGGGGGCGGTCGGAGGAGGGGGCGTTCTACTGGATCGCCATTCCGGCCGGCTGGAACGGCACCCTGGTCGTCCACGCCCACGGCGGGCCGCGCACCCAGCCTCCCGCGCAGGACGACCCGATCGAGGATCTGCAACGGTTCGCAGTGACCGTGCGGGAAGGCTACGCCTGGGCCGGATCGACCTACCGACGCGGCGGCTATGGCGTACGGATGGCGGCCGAGGACACTGATGTTCTGAGGACCATCTTCCGGGACCGGTTTGGCAAGCCCAGGCGGACATTTCTTCACGGCCAGTCCTGGGGCGGCAATGTCGCGGCCAAAGCGGCGGAACTCTACGCGATCGCCGCCGACGGATCGAACAACTACGACGGTGTCATGCTGACGGCCGGGGTGACCTCAGGCGGTACCCGAGCCTACGCGTTTCGTGCGGACCTGCGCGCAGTGTACCAGTTCTATTGCCGGAACCACCCCAGACCGGATGAACGGCAGTATCCGGCATGGCAAGGATTGCCCGCCGATGAAACCATGACCCGGGCAGAGCTATCCGCACGCGTGGACGCGTGCACCGGCGTTGGTCTCAAGGCCTCCGAGCGCACGCCACGTCAAGCATCCAACCTTCGCAACATTCTCGGTGTGACCGGGATCGACGAACAACAACTGGTAGCTCACATGGCGTGGGCGACGATCCTTTTTCAGGACATCGTTCACCGTCGGCTGGGCGGCCTGAACCCGTTCTCCAATGCCGGCGTCGACTATGCCGGATCGGATGACGATGTGGCGCTGAATGCAGGGGTTGAACGCTTTTCGGCGGATCCAATGGCCGTGGCGCGCCTCTCATATGACGCTGACTTGAGCGGGATGATCGTAGTACCGACTGTGACCATCCACGCCAAGTACGACCCCACCGTGTTCGTCAGCGTGGATCATGTTTATCGACAGACGGTAGCCGCAGCCGGGCGGTCAGATCTTCTGGTCCAGACCTTTACAGACGAATCGGAACATTCAAAACTCAGTAATTCAGAGTATGCAGCATTGCTGGAAAGCCTTTCCATTTGGATAGATACATCAAAAAGGCCCAGCCCTGACGATATCGCGACTCAATGTGAGCAGTACGTCATGCGGTACGAAGAACCGTGTCTATTCGACGCTGATTTTGTGCCGCCAGCAACTGGTGCAAGCGTCAATCCTTGAGCGCGACTGAACCGGCGAGCAACGACGGACTTCTCGACGATGTCTGTCCCGAGGGGGGCGATCTCGTCTTATCACCGGTGTGGGTGTCCCTCTGGCGGCCGTCACCGAGTTGCGCGCGCAAGCCGCTCAGTCCTGTGCCGGTCGGTTCATGAGACGCGCCCGCCGGAGCCGGATGAACAGGACCGAATTGGACGACTTCCGGCCTCGGACGGTTGATTCGCACGCGCATTCCGACCGGAGGCCAAATGGGTGATTTCGGACCGACGCCGGGTGAAATGAAGCGAACGGCTGTGGAAACACAGTCCTGGCGGCATTCAGCTTGCGAGTAGCATGGCCGATTGGCGACCCATCCGAACAAAAGTTCTGAGTCTTCAACGCAAAAACGCCCGAGCTGGCTCCGCGGGTAAGCGAATTTCGTCCGTGCACGGCGTTTCACGTCTTTCCTCGAGAGGCTCGATTTTTCAATCAGCTGAATGTGATCGCCTGGAAGTCCGTTCACGTCGTTTCACACCGTTTCAGGCCAGCTCCGGCTCCGCCAAGGGCCATTTTAAGGGTTGTTTTCATTTCTCCTCCGCAACTAGGAGTCTAACCACCTCGTGTTTGGTGGAGTGTTTTCGTGGCGCATCAGGTCAACCGGCTGACGGATCGGACTGTCCGTTCGGTGCGGACCCAAGGTAACCATCCCGACGGCAACTGCCTCTATCTTCAGGTCTCGCCAACCGGTGGCAAGAGCTGGATCTATCGCTACATGGTCGCCGGCCGCAGCCGGGACATGGGGCTGGGGTCCCTCCTTGACGTCACCCTGGCCGAAGCGCGCGAGCGCCGCGATGCGGCCCGCAAACTTCTCAAGTCCGGGGTCGATCCGCTCGATGCGCGCCATGCGCCGAAGATGGTCGCGCCTGCACTCGCGAGCGCCCCCGCGGTTCCGGCGGTGCCGAAGCTGAAGCCGGCACCGAGCCTGCTGGTTGTCTGGAAAGACTATGTCGCGGGTCAGGAAGCGGTCTGGAAGGGCGGCAAGACCAAGGACGGCTGGATGCGGTCCATCGAGAGCCATGCTGCGCTGATCAAGAACAAGCCGGTGGATCGGATCGATGTCGACGACGTGCTTCTCGTGTTGCGGCCGCTTTGGACCACCAAGGCCGAGAGCGCGGGTAAGCTGCGGGACCGGCTCGAGCGGGTCCTCGACTACGCCAGGGTCATGAAATACCGCTCGGGCGACAACCCCGCCGTCTGGAAGGGCAATTTGTTCCACCTGCTTCCGCCCCGGCCCAAGCTCCAACGCGGCCATATGCGGGCCTTGGCCTATCAGGACATTCCGGAGTTCATGCGTCGGCTCGCCGCCAAGGAGGGTGTGGGGGCGAGGGCGCTGGAGTTCTCCATCCTGACCATCGCGCGCGAGACCATGACGCTGGAATCGACCTGGGGTGAGATCCACGACGACCTGTGGAGCCTGGAGGCCGAGCGCATGAAGATGCGGCCCTTCCGCCAGCCGTTGTCGACGGGCGCGCTCAGGGTCCTTGACGGGGTGCGTCCCGCCAACCCTCGGCCGAACCAGTTGCTGTTCCCGGCACCCCTGCACGGCGGCGCCCTGTCCAACACGGCGATGGACAAGGTGCTCAAGGACCTGGGCGCCGATGCGACGCCCCACGGCATGCGGTCGACTTTCCGGGATTGGGCCGGCGACGAAACCGACTTTGCTCGCGAAACGATCGAAGAATGCCTGGCGCATCTCGTGGGGGACGAGACCGAGCGCGCCTACCGCAGGAGCGACGCGCTCAAGAAGCGCAGGGCGGTGCTGGAGGCCTGGTCGGCGTATTGTCTGCGCCCGGCATGAGGCGGTGCAGCCCCGTCCCTCACTGCCGGCGGCGCGGTCGGTTTGCGGCCCTCGTACTCGCCTGATGGAACTGTCGAGTCATCCGGACCGATCAGCGGGGGAGGGAAAGAGACCCACCTCAAAGTCCCTGCGGCAGCCCGGGGAGGGTCAGCTATCAGATTTCAGCATGGCTAGCGCAAAAAACACTAGCGGATTGGCAGGGCGGTAGTCATTTTGACCGGGCCGAGCGACATCGTCGAGTTGATCTCCTGGACTGTCGGAAGGGTCAGCAATCGGCCAAAGGCTAGCTCCCGGTAATCCTCCACATCGCGCGTGATGATCCGTAGCAGGAAGTCAAAGGGGCCCATGGTCGGATGGACTTCCAGGACCTCAGGAATCCGAGATACGGCTTCGATGAACTCATTCAGATTGGTTCGACCGTGAGCTGACAGTTTGACGTTGGCAAATACATTTGTGCGCAGGCCCATCTTGTCTGCTGACAGGCGCGTGACCTGATCGATGATATAGCCATCATCTTTCAATCGTGTGAGACGACGCCAGCACGGTGATTGGGACATACCAACTCGCTCGGCGAGTTCTGCCGTCGTCATTGGCGCATTGCGCTGGACGACGTCGAGGATCTTCAGATCTGTTTCGTCGAGATCGGCCAGGGAAGCCATGTATGGTCCTTCGTACAGCGAGGGGGTGGGCGGGTCTGATCCAAGGACATCAAACAAAAAGAAATGAAAGTCCATGATTGGTTGATTTGATGGATTGCCGAATGCGCTAAGTCCTAAATTGCGTTCCATATCGAGTACGCTATTTCTGATATCAGACGATAAGTTGGCAGCTTCCTTCGCATCGGTCGCTTGTCATGAAGAACCGTCCCGCCCTTCGACTTCATATTCCCGAGCCCGAGGCCCGGCCGGGGGATACGCCAGCCTTTGATCGGGCGCTGATCCCGGAGCCGGGTGACACGCGTCGGCCCGAGACGACGGCCGCTGAGGCCGAGATGCGTGATCTGCCCTACGGGTTGGTGCGTGTTCTGAATGACACGGGCGAGGCGTCAGGACCCTGGAATCCTCATCTGCCGGTGGAGACCTTGTTGGCTGGTCAACGGGCCATGCTTCTGACCCGCGCCTTCGACGAGCGGCTATTTCGCGCGCACCGGCAGGGCAAGACCAGCTTCTACATGAAGTCCACCGGCGAGGAGGCGATCGGCGCAGCCCAGTCGTTGTTCCTCGACCGCGACGACATGTGTTTTCCGACCTATCGGGTGCTGAGCTGGTTGATGGCGCGTAGCTATCCGCTGATCGACCTGTGCAATCAAATCTTCTCCAACGCTGACGACCCCCTGAAGGGGCGGCAGTTGCCGATCCTGTATTCGGCGCGGAAATACGGCTTCTACTCGCTGTCTGGAAACGTCGGCAGTCGGTTCGGCCACGCGGTCGGCTGGGCTATGGCTTCCGCATTCAAGGGAGGTGACTCCATCGCGCTAGCCTATATCGGCGAGGGCACGACGGCCGAGGGCGATTTCCACGAGGCCCTGACTTTTGCCAGTGTTTACAGGGCCCCGGTGATCCTGTGCGTGACCAACAACCAGTGGGCCATCTCGAGTTTCTCGGGCATCGCGGGTGCCAATGAGACCACCTTCGCCGCCAAGGCCCTAGCCTATGGACTGCCGGGGCTGCGTGTCGACGGCAACGACTTCCTCGCCATCTGGGCGGCGACGGAGTGGGCGGCGGAGCGGGCGCGGAACAATCTCGGCGCGACCCTGATCGAGCTCTACACCTATCGGGCATCCGGCCATTCGACCTCGGACGATCCGACCAAATACCGTCCCGCCGACGAGGCCGAAGCCTGGCCGCTCGGCGATCCGGTCGAACGGTTGAAGACCCATCTGATCGGGCTTGGAGCCTGGGACGAGCAACGCCATGCGGCTCTGATCGCGGAACTGGACGCCGAGGTCCGCGCGGCGGTCAAGGCTGCCGAGGCCGTAGGCACGCTCGGTAAGTCGAAGCCGAGCGTGAAGGAGATGTTCGAGGGCGTCTTCAAGGACCCCGACTGGCGCGTCATTGAACAACGTCGCGAACTGGGGATCTGACGCCATGCCGACCATGAACATGATCCAGGCGCTGAACTCGGCGCTCGATGTCGTCCTGACCGAGGATCCCGATACGCTGATCTTTGGCGAGGACGTCGGCTATTTCGGCGGCGTTTTCCGGGTGACGGACGGCTTGCAGAAGAAGCATGGCCTGACCCGCTGCTTCGACGCCCCGATCTCGGAAGGGGGTATCATCGCCACGGCGATCGGCATGGGAGCGTTCGGTCTGCGGCCTATCCCCGAGATCCAGTTCGCCGACTATATCTTGCCGGCGTTCGACCAACTGGTGTCGGAGGCCGCCCGGCTGCGCTACCGGTCGAACGGAGAGTTCTGGGCGCCGATCACGGTGCGGTCTCCCTATGGCGGCGGTATCTTCGGGGGGCAGACACACAGCCAGAGCCCGGAAGCGATCTTTGCCCATATCACGGGCCTCAAGACTGTGATCCCGTCCAATCCCTATGACGCCAAGGGCCTGTTGATCGCCTCGATCGAGGACGACGATCCGGTCATCTTCCTGGAGCCGAAGCGGCTCTACAACGGGCCGTTCGACGGGCGGCACGAGCAGGCGCTGAAGACCTGGGCCGGCGATCCGATGGCCGAGGTTCCAGCGGGCCACTACACCGTGCCGCTGGGCAAGGCGGCGACGGTGCGCGAGGGGACCGAGGCGACTGTGCTGGCCTATGGCACCATGGTTCACGTCGCCTTGGCTGGGATCGAGGACAGCGGGGTGGACGCCGAGCTGATCGACCTGCGCTCCATCGTGCCGCTGGACGTCGACGCCATTGTAGCCTCGGTGAAGAAGACCGGGCGGTGCGTGATCCTGCACGAGGCGTCGCGGTTCGGCGGCTTCGGCGGCGAGCTGTCGGCCCTGGTCCAGGAGCGGTGCTTCTATCACCTGAAGAGCGCGGTGCAGCGAGTCGCGGGGTGGGACACGCCGTATCCGCATGCATTCGAGTGGGACTATTTCCCGGGGCCTGCAAGGCTGGCCGCGGCGCTCAAGCGCGCAATGGAGGACTAGGTCATGGGGCTGTATCTGTTCCGGCTGCCCGACGTAGGTGAGGGCGTCGCCGAGGCCGAGATCGTCGCCTGGCTGGTCAAGGTCGGCGACGTTGTCGAGGAAGACCAGAACCTGGCCGAGGTCATGACCGACAAGGCCACGGTCGAGATCAGCTCGCCGGTGGCCGGCACGGTCACGGCGATCCACGGCGAAGTCGGCGGTATGCTGCCGGTCGGTGCCGTCCTGGTGGAGTTCGAGAGCGTCGAGGGTAGCGACTCGGTCGCCGCGCCTTCACCCGCAGCCCCGTCCGCGCCGGCTCCGGTCGCGGCCTCGGTCAAGCCAGAGCCCGTCGTTCAGGCCTCCGCGTCCACCGCCCCGGTCAAGTCCGCGACGATGCCGACACCTGCGTTTCGGTCGACTTCGGGCCGCTCTACCGGGGAGGCACCACTGGCCGCGCCCTCGACCCGGCGACGTGCGCTGGATCTCGGCGTATCCCTGGTCCAAGTACCGGGCAGCGGTCCGGCCGGACGGATCACGCCCGACGATCTCGAGGTCTATCTGGCCCAGGACGGCAAGGCCCCGGCGGGCGGCCCGTCCCGGGTGGCCCGCACCGGCGTCAACGACACCCGCATCATCGGTCTGCGTCGCAAGATCGCCGAGAAGATGCAGGAGGCCAAGCGGCGCATCCCGCACATTAACTATGTCGAGGAATGCGACCTGACCGAGCTGGAGGCCCTGCGGCTCGACCTCAACGAACACCGCACCGCCGACCAGCCCAAGCTGACCCTGCTGCCCTTCATCATGCGGGCCATGGCCAAGGCGCTGCCGGATTTCCCGCAGGTCAACGCCCTGTACGACGACGACAACGGCGTGCTGCACGCACATGAGGGTGTCCACATCGGCATCGCCACCCAGACCCCGAACGGTCTGATCGTGCCGGTGGTTCGCCACGTCGAGGCACTGGATGTGTGGGACTGCGCCCGCGAGGTTTCGCGACTGGCCAAGGCGGTGCGCGACGGCACGGCGGGGCGCGACGAACTGTCAGGCTCGACCATCACCCTGACCAGTATGGGGCCGCTGGGCGGGATCGTCTCGACGCCGGTGATCAACCATCCGGAGGTGGCGATCCTCAATCCCAACAAGCTGGTGAGCAGGCCGGTGATCGACGGGTCTTTCATCACGGTGCGCAAGATGATGAACCTGTCGTCGGCCTTCGATCACCGGATCGTCGACGGCTACGACGCCGCCCTGTTCGTACAGCGTGTCAAGCGGCTGCTGGAACACCCCGCCCTGATCTTCATGGACTGATGCGATGACCGAGACCCTCAGACCCAAGGTCCTCGTCGTCGGCGGGGGGCCGGGCGGCTATGTCGCCGCCATCCGCGCCGGGCAGCTGGGGCTGGACACGGTGCTGGTCGAAAGTGGCCGGCTGGGCGGCACCTGTCTGACGCGCGGCTGTATACCGTCCAAGGCCCTGATCCATGCGGCGGGCCTGTATGAGGAGGCGGTGCTGGCGGCAGGGGAGGCCGGTCGGTTCGGCATACACCTGATGCAGACGCCCGAGCTGCGGTTTGACGAGACCATCGGCTGGAAGGACGGCATCGTCGATCGGCTGAGCGGCGGTGTCGGCGGTCTGTTGCGCAAGGCCAAGGTCAAGACGGTCAACGGCTGGGCGAGGTTTTCCGATGCCAAGACCTGCATGGTTGATACGGCCGACGGCCTGGTCATGATCCGGGCCGAGCATGTGATCCTGGCGACGGGATCGACGGCGGTCGCGCTGCCGTTTTTGCCGTTCGGGGATCGGGTGATCTCCTCGACCGAGGCCCTGTCGCTGGCCGAGGTTCCGAAGACCCTGGCGGTGGTCGGGGGCGGATACATCGGGCTGGAGCTCGGCATCGCCTACGCCAAGCTGGGATGCAAGGTGACGATCGTCGAGGCGCAGGATCGCATCCTGCCGCTGTACGATGCGGCCCTGACCGCGCCCGTCTTGCGCTGGCTTGAGAAGCATGGCGTCACAGTTCACTTGGGAGCCAGGGCCCTTGGTCAGGACGCGGAAGGCCTTCTTATCGAGACGGCGGGCGGCCAGAGCCGGCTGACGATTCCGGCCGATCGCATCCTCGTCACCGTGGGGCGCAAGCCTTTGACCGAAGGCTGGGGGCTGGAGCAGATGGCGCTCGCCATGGACGGGCGGTTCGTGAAGATCGACGACCGCTGCGCGACCTCGACCACCCATGTCTGGGCCATCGGTGATCTGGTTGGTGAGCCCATGCTGGCGCACAAGGCCTCGGCCCAGGGCGAGATGGTGGCCGAGATCATCGCGGGCCATCGGCGGCGGTTCGACCCCGTCGCCATCGCCGCCGTCTGTTTCACCGAGCCCGAGATCGTCAGCGTCGGCCTGACGCCGGATCAGGCTCCCGAAGGTATCGACACCGTCGTCGGTCAGTTTCCGTTCCAGGCCAACGGTCGCGCCCTGTCTATGCAGGCGGGCGACGACGGCGGTTTCGTCCGGGTGCTGGCGCGGAAGTCGGATCACCGGATACTTGGCATTCAGGCTGTGGGCCGTCACTGCTCAGAGCTCGCCGGCGAGTTCGCTACCTTGATGGAGATGGGGGCTGTGCTGGAGGATGTCGCCGGTACAATTCACGTCCATCCGACCCTGGGTGAAGCCATTCACGAGAGCGCCCTCAAGGCGCTCGGTCATGCCATCCACATCTGACGCTGGATCCAAAGCCATGAGCATTCCCTTCGCGCCCCAATCCATGGAGTTCGGCCTCGGCGAGAACGCCGACATGATCCGGGAGACGACGGCCCGCTGGGCGGCCGACCGGCTGGCCCCGCGCGCCGCCGAGATCGACGCGACCAATACGTTCGCCCGCGACCTGTGGCCCGAGATGGGGGAGCTGGGTCTGCACGGGATCACGGTCGAGGAAGAGTACGGCGGGCTGGGGATGGGGTATCTCGAGCATGTCGTGGCGATGGAGGAGGTGTCGCGGGCCTCGGCATCGATCGGGCTGAGCTACGGGGCCCACTCCAACCTGTGCGTCAACCAGATCCGGCGGTGGGGCACGCCGGAGCAGAAGGCGAAATATCTGCCCAGGCTGATCTCGGGCGAGCATCTGGGGTCGCTGGCCATGTCGGAGGCGGGCTCGGGCTCCGACGTCATGTCGATGCGGACGAAGGCCGATGCGCGGGGCGACCGTTACATCCTGAACGGCACCAAATTCTGGATCACCAACTCGCCGACGGCCGATACCCTGGTCGTCTATGCCCGCACCGGTGACGGCAACGGCGGGGTCACGGCCTTCCTGATCGAGAAGGGGATGAAGGGGTTCAGCGTCTCCAGGAAGCTCGACAAGATGGGCATGCGCGGCTCCGACACGGCCGAGCTGGTGTTCGAGGATTGCGAGGTTCCGGCCGAGAACGTCATGGGCGCTCCGGGGCAGGGGGCCGCCATCCTGATGAGCGGGCTGGACTATGAGCGCGCCGTGCTGTCGGGCGGGCCGCTGGGGATCATGCAGGCGGCGTTGGACGTGGTCCTGCCCTACCTCCGTGACCGCAAACAGTTCGGCAAACCCATCGGCTCCTTCCAGCTGATGCAGGCCAAGGTCGCCGACATGTACGTCGCCCTGAACTCGGCCCGCGCCTATGTCTATGCGGTCGCCCGCGCCTGCGATCAGGGCAAGACCACGCGGTATGATGCGGCGGGGGCCATCCTGCTGGCGTCCGAGAACGCGGTGAAGGTCAGCCTTGAGGCGGTGCAGGCCCTTGGCGGTGCCGGCTATACGAAGGAATGGCCCGTCGAGCGGCTGGTCCGCGACGCCAAGCTCTATGACATCGGCGCCGGCACCAACGAGATCCGCCGCTTCCTGATCGGCCGTGAGCTGTTGGGAAGCTGATGCCGATCTCAATGATCCTAGTGATTGCTGCGATGCTATGCTTCGCAGGTTCGTTCTGGGCCGCGCATTTGGCGTTGTCCCGCTTTCGTAGCCTCGAAAGGCGTGGTGGCCTGACTCAAACCGTCCCCGATCTTATTGAAGGAAATACCAACACCTTCGGGCTCTTGAAGTTGATGTGGGCGACCAAGATTCCGCCTGATCGTCCAAGCTTAAAGCGTCTCGTACTCGCCTACCGCGTCTGCCAGTTCATGTTCGTTGGCCTCATGGTAACGGCATTGATTTCCGCGCGATCCTCGGAACAGCAATTATCGGATATTCGCCCCGCCATGGCGCTGACCGTCGCAGATCAGAATCAATAGATGCCCCGCCTGACCTCCTCGATCGATCCGAACAGCGCGGGCTTCAAGGCGCTCGACGCTCACAACCGTGCGCTCAATGCCGAACTGCGGGCCAAGGTGGCCAGGGCCGGGCGCGGCGGGTCCGAGGCCTCACGCGACCGCCATGTCTCGCGTGGTAAACTGCTCCCCCGCGACCGGGTCGAGCGGCTGCTGGACCCCGGTTCGCCGTTCCTGGAGATCGGACAGCTGGCTGCCAACGGCATGTATGGCGACGCGAAGAACCTCGACGGAGCCCCCGGCGCCGGCATGATCTGCGGCATCGGGCGGGTGTCGGGGCGCGAGGTGATGATCGTCTGCAACGACCCGACGGTGAAGGGCGGTGCCTACTTCCCCATGACGGTGAAGAAGCATTTGCGCGCCCAGGAGATCGCCGAGCAGAACGAACTGCCGTGCGTCTATCTGGTCGATTCCG
>NZ_JAEMRD010000208.1 GCF_016463485.1 Brevundimonas sp. | reverse complement strand
CTCCAGCCCAGGCCGAGCCTGCGGAGGCGAGGGTTACGGCGGCTGCGATGATGATGATCCGGTTCACTGCGCTCACTCCAATGTCGATGAACGACCTAGAGCAAGAGGTGCGCCGCACGGTGGGTTTGCACCCGGGACGGGGATAGTAACCATGTTGCTTCACCTCAAAGGCGAGCGCGAGGTCTTCCGGAACGGTTGCAAATGCTCATCGGAACTGTGGTGCTTGAGTGCAAGTGAGTGCCCCTGACAGGCGAAGCTTTGCCGCGGTCATTCCCTCGGCGGCGGTTGGATGGATGCGGCTGAAAGCCAGTGCTGGCGGGATTTCTCGCCCCGGGACCGTGCCTGGCGCTGATCGCATCGAAGCGGCCGAACACTGCGCGATGGCCGGGCCGGGCGGGCCGTCTCCCGCGATGGGCGTGCTTTACCCGCTACCGGTTGAACTCTGCCGTCGTCCCGCCCCGCCGACCTCGGCGCACCTGTTGGGGGCAGACCAGGTCGGGCCGGCATCGTGTCGGGGTGTGCCAGCACGGGCCGACCGACTGTTCCAGATCGGGACGGTCGGCTGGTTCAGGCCATTGCGCGCCAGTCGCGCCACCAGGTGACGAACCGCCCGAGCCCCTCGGCCAGCGCGACCCGGGGTGCATAGCCGGTCAGGGCGTTCAGCTTGGTGATGTCGGCGTAGGTCGAGGTGACGTCGCCCGGCTGCATCGGCCGCATGATCTTGACGGCCTCGCGCTCCAGGGCGGTCTCGAGCGTCCGGATCATATCCATCAGACCGACGGGGCTGGAGTCCCCGATATTGTAGATATCATGTGCCCCTGCTGCTGGCGGCCGATCCAGCACCCCGATCACCCCATCGACGATGTCATCGACGTAGGTGAAGTCCCGCGCCATCCGGCCCTCGCCATAGACCTCGATCGGGTCGCCCCGCATGATCTTCTCGGTGAAGCTGAAATAAGCCATGTCCGGCCGGCCCATCGGTCCATAGACGGTGAAGAACCGCAGGCCCGACTGCGGAAAGCCGTAGAGCGAAGCATAGCTCTGGCTCAGCAGTTCGCAGGACCGTTTGGTCGCGGCGTACAGAGACACCGGCGAAACCGTAGGATCGTCCTCGCGAAAGCCCTGGCCGGTCAGCGGACGGTCGCCATAGACCGAGCTGGACGAGGCATAGACCAGATGCTCGACCTCGCCGTGGCGGCAGGCTTCCAGGATCGACAGATGGCCCGCCAGGTTGGACCGTTCATAGGCGAAGGGGTGGTCGATCGAAAAGCGGACCCCGGCCTGGGCGGCCAGGTGAACGACCCGTTTGGCGCCCGTGTCCCGGACCAGGGCGCGCATGGCCTCGGGCTCGGCGATGTCGGCGCGCACCATCCGGAACGCGGGATGAGCCGCCAGCCGGGCCGCCCGCAGCTCCTTCAGCGCCGGGTCGTAATAGGTACTGAAGTCATCGACGCCGACGACCGTATCGCCGCGCTGCAACAGCCGCTCGGCGACGTGCATCCCGACGAATCCGGCCGCCCCGGTGACGATGACGGTCATGGTGCCCCTATCCCCGGCCGATGCTGGTGTAGGCGAAGCCGCGCGCCCGCATTTCGGCGGGGCGATAGACGTTCCTCAGATCGACCATGACGGCGGCGCGGGCCAGCAGCTTGATCCGGTCCAGATCCAGGGCCCGGAACTGGTCCCATTCGGTCAGGATGACGACCGCATCGGCATCGACGATCGCGCTGTAGGCGTCGTCGCGGTAGTCGATGTCAGGCAGCAGCTTCCTCGCCTCGTCCATGCTTTCGGGATCGTAGGCCTGGACCTTGACCCCGGCCGCGATCAGGGCGGGCACGATATCCAGGCTGGGCGCGTCGCGCATGTCGTCGGTATTGGGCTTGAAGGCCAGACCCAGGATGCCGACGGTCTTGCCCTTCGGCTCGCCGCCCAGGGCCGCGATGATGCGGTCGGCCATCGCCTTCTTGCGCGCATCGTTGACCTCGACCGTGGTCTCGATCAGCCGGACCGGTGCGCCGTACTGCTGGGCCGTGCGGACCAGGGCGACGGTGTCCTTGGGGAAGCACGACCCGCCGTAGCCCGGCCCGGCGTTGAGGAATTTGGACCCGATCCGGCCATCCAGCCCGATGCCCTTGGCGACCTGCTGCACGTCGGCCCCGACCTTTTCGCACAGGTCGGCGATCTCGTTGATGAAGGTGATCTTCAAGGCCAGGAAGGCGTTGCCGGCGTATTTGATCAGCTCCGAAGTCCGGCGCGACGTATAGATCACCGGAAAGTCGTTGAGGCTGAGCGGGCGGTAGATCTCGGCCATGACCTTGCGGGCGCGTTCGTCGTCCGTGCCGATGACGACGCGGTCGGGGCGTTTGAAATCCTCGATGGCGGCGCCTTCGCGCAGGAACTCGGGGTTCGAGACGACGGCGAAGTCCGCGTCGGAATTGACCCGGCGGATGATGGCCTCGACCTCGTCGCCGGTGCCGACCGGCACGGTCGATTTGTTGACGATGACCGTGAAGCCCTGGATCAGGCCTGCGATCTCCTCGGCCGCGGCATAGACATAGGACAGGTCGGCATGGCCGTCCCCGCGCCGGGTCGGGGTGCCCACGGCGATGAAGACCACGTCGGCCGCCCGGATCGCCTCGGCCCCGTCCAGGGTGAAGTCCAGCCGTCCGGCGCGAACGTTCTCGGCGACCAGGCTTTCCAGCCCCGGTTCGAATATCGGGATCTGGCCGTTCTCCAGCCGCTCGATCTTGCCGGAGTCCTTGTCGACGCAGACGACCGTATGGCCGAAGTCGGCGAAACAGGCGCCAGAAACCAGGCCGACATAGCCCGTGCCGATGATCGCGACCTTCATCGAAGGAAACCCCGTCTGCGCCGCCTGTCTGGGGACGTGCGCTCAAATCCTGCTGTGCGCCCGATGGCGGTCGAAGAAGGAACTCTATGACAGGGGAATGGTGGATGCGACAGGGATTGAACCTGTGACCCCCTCGGTGTGAACGAGGTGCTCTCCCGCTGAGCTACGCATCCGGCCGTTTCAGGAGGCGGGGACATAGCCCGGCGCGGGCGAGGGCGCAAGCGTTGGGCGTGCTCAGCCGATATAGACCCGGGGCACGCGCGGCAGGATCGAGGTCAGCAGCTCGTAGGAGATGGTGCCGGCGGCGTTGGCGGCGTCGTCCAGCATCCGGTTGGCTCCAAACAGTTCGACGGCATCGCCAAGGGCGGCGTCGGTGTCGGTGATGTCGACGGCGATCACATCCATCGAGACGCGGCCCAGCAGGGGCAGGAGGGTGCCGTTGAGCCAGACCTGACCCTGGCCCCGGCTGTAGGAGCGCAGCAGACCGTCGGCATATCCGGTGGCGCAGGTTGCGACGCGGGTCGGGCGGGTGGCGATGAAGCCGCGCGAATAGCCGACGCTCTCGCCGACCGGCACGTCGCGGACCTGGAGGATGTCGGCCGTCAGGGCGGCGACGGGGGCGATGCGTGGGTCCGGCTTTCCTTCCGGGCCGCCGCCGTACAGGGATATGCCGGGGCGCACGGCGTCGAAGGCGAAGTCCGCTCCCAGGAAACAGCCGCTGGAGTTGGCGAAGGACCGGATCGCGCCGGGATAGCGGTCGCAGACAGCGGCATAGGCCTCGCGCTGACGCCGGTTCATCGGCTCGGCCGGATCGTCGGCGCAGGCCAGGTGGCTCATGACCAGTTCGACCCCCTCGAAGGGTTCGGGCGCATCCTCGGGCCGGAAGCCCAGACGGTTCATGCCGGTGTCGATCTGGACCGCGCAGGCGCCGCCGCCGGACGCCAGCCAGGCCTGTTGCTGGGCCGGCTGGTTGATGACGGGACGCAGGTTCGCGGCGCGCAGATCGGGGATGGAATCGCCCGGACAGCCGTCCAGAATGTAGATCGTCGGCTCGGCCCCCAAGGCGGCGCGCAGCAGCACGCCTTCGGACACCCGAGCCACGAAGAAGGTTCGCGCGCCTTCCTTCATCAGTCGACCCGCGCAGGCCGCGGCGCCGAGACCATAGCCGTCCGCCTTGACGACCGGGTGGGCCGGCGATCCGCTGACCGACGACAGGGTGTGGAAATTGCGGGCGAGCGCATTCAGGTCGACGGTCAGGCGGGCGGGGGCTGTCATGATCAGGGG
>NZ_JAEMRD010000207.1 GCF_016463485.1 Brevundimonas sp. | reverse complement strand
GGGTCATGCGGGGGCCCTCAAATCGGCCGCCCGCGCATGGGCTTCCAGGCCCTCCAGCCGCGCCAGCCGCGCCGCCACGGGGGCCAGCACCGCCGCGCCCGCTTCCGTCACCGTCTGGACCGACATGGTGGTCATGAAGCTCGATGTCGTGATGCCGCCAAGGGTCCGGGCCCCGCCGTCGGTGGGCAGGACGTGGCTGGGCCCCGCCGCGTAGTCCCCCAGGGTCTCGGCGGCGAACCGGCCGACGAAGACGGCCCCGGCGGCGGTGATGGAGGCGACCAGTGCCTCGGCGTCCTCGGCCTGGATGGCCAGGTGTTCCGGGCCGTACAGGTTGGTCACCTCGCAGGCTTTCGCCATGTCAGGCACCTTGATGATCCGGGCCTCGGCCAGCGAGGCCCGGGCGATGGCGGCGCGGGGCAGGGTCTCAAGCTGCTCCTCGACGGCTTCGAGGATGGCGTTGATCGTCGCGGTGCTGTCGCAGACCAGGATGACCTGGGCGTCGGCGTCATGCTCGGCCTGGCTCAGCAGGTCGGCGGCGGCGATCTCGGGATCGGCCGAACCGTCGGCGATGACCAGCAGCTCCGACGGCCCCGCCGGCATGTCGACCGACGGTCCGCCCGGCAGGGAGGAGGCGTATTTCTTGGCCTCGGCGACATAGGCGTTGCCGGGCCCGAACAGCTTGTCGCAAGCCACGATCTCGCCGTCGTCGAAGCTGGCTCCGAACGTCATCGCCGCGATCGCCTGGGCCCCGCCGACAAGCCAGAGGGCGTCGAGCTCGGCCTCTGCGGCCGCCACGATCATGGCGGGGTGGACGCTTCCATCCTTGGACGGAGGCGTAACCGCCACCCGCTCGCGCACCCCCGCCACCTGGGCCGGGATGGCCAGCATCAGCAGGGATGAGAACAGGGGCGCCGACCCACCGGGCACATAGAGGCCCGCCGCCCCGATCGGACGCCAGACCAGTTTGGAGCGCACGCCGGGGGTCGTCTCGACGAAGGCGGTGTCCTCGGGCCGGGTCGCCTGGTGAAAGACGCGCACATTCTCGGCGGCGATGCGGATACAGCGGGTGTCGGCGGGCGGCAGGGCGTCACGGGCGGCCGCCACGACATCCGGCGTGATGGCGATGCGGCGCGGCGCGGCCTTGTCGAGCTTGATCGACCAGTCGGCGACGGCCGCGCCGCCCCGCGCCTGAACGTCGTCGAAGATCTGGCGGACCACATCGGTGACGCGGCCCTCCGTCCTCTGGCGCGGGCGAGCCAGGGCGGCCTTGCGTCCGGCGGCATCCAGCGACGCCCAGTCAATGCGTTTGAAGGCGGTCGTGGCCATCACATCATCTTCTCGATCGGCAGCACCAGGATGGCGGAGGCCCCGGCGGCCTTGAGCTTCTCCAGCGTCTCCCAGAACACCGCCTCCTGGCAGACGGCGTGAACGGCGACGGCGTCGTCACGGCCCATCAGCGGCATCACCGTGGGCGCGCCCGCGCCCGGCAATATGGCGGTGATTTCGTCGAGCGCCGAGCGCGGAGCGTTCAGCATCACGTACTTGGCCCCCTGCGAGGACACCACGCCCGCCATCCGCTCGACGATGGAATCCAGAAGGTGTTGCAGGGCGGGCTCCGGCGGGGTCGGGGACTTGATCAGAACGGCCTGGCTCTGCAGCACCGTTTCCTTGGCGATCAGGCCGTTGGCCTCCAGCGTCGCCCCGGTCGAGACCAGGTCGCAGATGGCGGCGGCGAGTTTGAGCCGCGGCGCGACCTCGACAGCCCCGCGCATGGTCACGATCTCTGCGCCGATGCCCTGGTCGTCCAGATAGCGTTGCAGGATCTTGGGATAGGAAGTCGCGATGCGCAGGCCCGCCAGCGAGCGTGGGCCGGCATAGGTCATGGTCGGCGGCACGGCGAGCTTCAGCGTGCAGCGGCCGAAGCCCAGGGGCATGACGACCTCGGCGTGAGCGCCTCCGTTCTTGTCCTCTTCCAGCACGTTCTCGCCGACGATGCCCAGGTCGCAGACGCCGTCGGCAACGAAGGTCGGGATGTCGTCGTCGCGCACCCGCAACAGGTCGATCGGATAGTTCTCGACCTTGTACAGCAGGTCGTTGGCGCCCTTGACCCATTTCAGGCCCGCGTCGCGGATCAGGTCCAGGCTGCGTTCGGACAGGCGGCCGGATTTCTGGATGGCGATGCGAAGTCGCCCCTGGACGGTACTCATGGAAATGTCAGGCTTTCGAGTTCAGACGATCGAGCACCAGGCGATAGCCCTGATGCGGCATCTCTTTCAGGAAGCGCGCGACGCGCACGACGGTGGTGGGGCTGGCCCCCGCCTCCAGCGCGATCTCGCGATAGGATTTGCAGTTCTGTGCCAGCAGGCGCGCGACCGCCCAGCGTTCGGCGAAGGCGCGGACCTCCGACGGGGTGCACAGATCGGCCAGGAAGGCGTCGACCTCGTCCCGCGTCTTCAGCGACAGCAGGGCGTCGAACAGCGCCGCCCGGTCGGCATCCGCCGATCTTGGGGCCTTGTCGGGGGCCAGGCTGGGAAGGGTGTCGGTCATTTCGGGCGTTCCACTATGCTGTAACACTGGAACGGTCAAGGCGTTTCGATGTCGCGATTCGGGGCTGTGAGTTGACTCCCCCGCGCCCGCATCCGAAAACGTCGCTTTAGGAAAGTCCCGCCGCGCCCGCGTCGGGGCTTCATTGCTTTTGGAGGTATCGGTCCCGTGTCCACAAGCCATCTGATGGGTGTCTACAATCGCGCGCCGCTGGAAGTGGATCGCGGGCGAGGCATGCGCCTGTGGGCCAAGGACGGCACGGAGTACCTCGACTGCGTCTCCGGCATCTCGACCAACGCCCTGGGCCATGCCCATCCGGTCCTGGTCAAGGCCGTGACCGATCAGGCCGAGAAGCTGTGGCACGTGTCCAACATCTTCCGGATTCCGGACCAGGAAAAGCTGGCCGACATGCTGTGCGAACATTCGTTCGCCGACGTGGTCTTCTTCACCAACTCGGGCACCGAGGCGGTCGAGTGCGCGATCAAGACCGCGCGCAAATACCACCATCACGCCGGCAACCCTGAGCGGATCGACATCTACGGCTTCGACGGCTCCTTCCACGGCCGGACCTACGGCGCGATCAACGCGGCGGCCAACCCCAGCTACACCAATGGCTTCGGCCCGCCGATGGAGGGTTTCCACCAGCTGACCTGGGGCGACCATGATGCGTTGAAGGCCGCGATCGCATCGCCGACGACGGCCGCCATCATCGTCGAGCCGGTCCAGGGCGAGGGCGGCTGCCGCGCCATTCCCGAACACTGCCTGCGCGACCTGCGCACCCTCTGCGACCAGCACGGCGTCCTCATAATCTTCGACGAGGTCCAGTGCGGCATGGGCCGGACCGGCAAGCTCTGGGCCCACGAATGGGCCGGGATGCAACCCGACATCATGGCCATCGCCAAGGCCCTGGGCGGCGGCTTCCCGATCGGTGCCTGCCTGGCGTCGGAAAAGGCGGCGTCGGGCATGACCGTCGGGGCCCACGGCTCGACCTTCGGCGGCAACCCCCTGGCCATGGCCGTGGGCCTGGCGGCGTTCGGAGAACTGGTGAAGCCCGAGCTGATCCAGAACGTCAACGAGATCGCCGGATACCTGAAGCAGCAGCTGCACGGGCTGAAGGAACGCTTCCCGGACGTGATCGCCGATGTGCGCGGCAAGGGGTTGCTGATCGGGGTCAAGCTGATCCCCAACAACCGTGACTTCATGGCCCTGGCCCGGGACGAGCAGCATCTGCTGATCGCCGGCGGCGGCGACAACTGCTGCCGCATCCTGCCACCGCTGAACATCACGCTCGAAGAAGCGCGCGAGGCCATCGAGAAGTTCGAAGGCGCCTGCGAGGTCGCCCGGGCGCAGATGAAGGCGGCGGCGTGATGCCCCCTCTCCCGGAGGGAGAGGGCTTGAGCCTCGCAGAGCGTAGCGATGCGCAAAGGCGAAAGGGTGAGGGGTTCTGCCCTCACCGGTTCGCACCCTAACCCCTCACCCTTTCGCGCAAGGACGATCACTGGCGTGATCGTGCGCTCAAGCCCTCTCCCGATGGGAGAGGGAAGGACAAGAAGATGGTCAGACACTTCCTCGACATCCACCGCCTGTCCGCCGAGGACCTGCGCGCCATCCTGGATG
>NZ_JAEMRD010000206.1 GCF_016463485.1 Brevundimonas sp. | reverse complement strand
GGCCCTGAAGAAGGGCCGCGCCACCTCCCCATCGCTTCGCGACGGGGAGGAGAGATGGGCTCTTACGTCGGGGGTGCGAGGACGGCGCGGGCTTCGGCGCCGGTGCGGTTGGAGGCGTCGCGGACCTCGACCTCGACGACGACGGCGCCGGCGGGCTCATGGGCCCACAGGTAGCGGCGCTCGACCTCGACGGTGCGGCCGGACGGGGCGAAGCCCTCGAAGCTGTCGCCCCAGGGGGTGATCCGCACGATCTCGGGCCACAGCAGGGAACAGGCGGCGGCCAGTTCCTCCTCGGCCATGTCGGTGAGTTCGTCGGGGGCAGCTTTGGTCATCAGGGCGTCTCGTCGGCGTAGATGGCAACGCGGGCGGGATCGTCGGAATGGATTTCGCCCCGGTACATGCCGGAGGTGGACATTGCGAAGGCGGGGCGGCCGTCCAGCCCCATGACAATGACGCCGCCTTTGCCGCCGAGGCCTTCCGCATCCGCGATCTCGGCCTGCGCCGCGACGGCTTGTGGGCGCATCTCATCCACCATTGTGATTGAATCCGGATCAGCCCGGTTAGCGGTGTCCGCCCGTGCAAGCGCGCCCTCAATCCTTCCCACCCGCTCGTCGGCCATCACCGCCATCCGCGCGCAGATATCCCGCGCCACTGTGGCCCGGATGAAATACTCGCCGTCGCCCGTCGCGGAGACCGCGCAGCCGTCGCGGTTGGAGGCGTAGGTGCCGGCGCCGATGACGGGGACGTCGCCGACGCGGCCCCAGCGTTTGGCGGTCATGCCGCCGGTGGAGGTGCCGGCGGCGAGGTTGCCGTGGGTGTCCAGCGCCACCGCGCCGACGGTGCCGAACTTGCGCTCGTTCAACGGCGGGGCCGAGGCGTCGTTGTCGGCCATACCGCCGACAGGGGCAGGCGGAGCGCCGGCGGGGCGGGCGGGGATCGGCAGGCCGCCGTCTGTCATGGCCTTGACCAGGCCCTGCCAGCGCCGCTCGGTGAAGAAGAAGGCGGGGTCGACCTGTTCCAGGGTCTGCGACGCCGCGAAACTGTCGGCGCCGGGGCCGATCAGCATGACGTGGGGGCTGTGCTCCATCACCGCCCGCGCCGCCGCGATCGGGTGGCGGGTGGTGGTCAGGCCGGCGACGGCACCGGCCGTCAAGTCGGCGCCGTTCATTACGGCCGCGTCGAGCTCGTTCCTGCCCGCTGCGGTGAAGACGGCACCCCGTCCGGCGTTGAACAGGGGATCGTCCTCCATCAGCTCGATCGCGGCCTGGATGGCGTCGAGCGCCGTGCCGCCGCGCTCCAGCACCGCGCCGCCAGCCTCCAGCGCGCGGGTCAGGGATGCGCGATAGGCGGCGTCCTGTTCGGGGCTGAGGCTGGCGCGCTCGATCACGCCGGCCCCGCCGTGGATGGCGAAAGACCAGCGGGGGGCCTCCGACGCGGGCGGCTGGGGCACGGTCCGGGTCTGGGCCAGGGCATGGGTGGTGCCGATCGTCAGGGTTGCCGCGAGGGCCAGAGCCGCGACGCGAGACAAAAACAGGGTCTGAAAGGTCTGAATGGTCTGAAATCCGGCGGCGGACATCGGTCGGGGCAGGGGGAAGACGGGCATGACGACGGCGTCCAGGTTGATGCGCGGCTCAGTCTACCACGGCAGGAAGGGGCGCCGGATCGAATGGCGAAAAATTTGATCCGCCGTCACGCGCGTCGCTACCCGGGCCCATCAACCTTAGCCGTTGACTCGCTGATCCGCGTTTGGTGATCTCCGGCCGTCCGGATCGAGGGGGATCGCGGTCGTCAATACGGTCAACAAGGGTGGGACCCACAATGAAGAAGACAAGATTGTTCGCGGCTGCGTCCGTGATCGCGCTGGCGTTCGGCACCAGCGCCATCGCCCAGGACGTCGCGTTCTCGCTGACGAACGACGGCGAGGCGACGCTGACCGAAATGCACCTGAGCGGGTCGTCGGACCCGAGCTGGGGCCCCAATGTGCTGGACGAGGAAGTGGGTCCGGGCGACAGCCTCGACGTCTCGATCGACGAGCTTGAGGAGTGCGAATACGACGTCAAGGCTGTCTATGACGACGGCGACACCGAGGAGGTCTTCAACGTCGACCTGTGCGCCGCCGACGAGCTGACCATCGAGGACGACGACGAAGACGAGGAAGAGGACGAAGACGAAGACGAAGACGAAGACGAAGACGAGGACGAATACGAGGACGAGGACGAGGACGAGGACGAGGACGAAGACGAGGACGAAGACGAGGACGAAGACGAGGACGAAGACGAAGACGAGGACGAAGAAGACGAGGAGGAGGAGGACGAGGAGTAGTCCCCTTCACTGTTTTCGATCAGGCGGCGGCTCCCGGACGGGGGCCGCCGTTTTCGTTTCCAGCGTCACGTTCCGGCGGAACGGAGTTGTGCGTCGATCATTAATGAATCGAAGGGGTTTCCGTCATGATCGCGTTCGTTCTCGCCGCCGCTCTGCTCATCGATCCGTCACCCAAGAAGGATGTGGCGTTAAAGACGCCGCAGGCGTCGATCGAACGCACCCAGGACGCCGGGACCGGCCCGACCCTGTCCGCCGTGGCGGTGACCCTGGAATGCACGGCACGGCCCACCGGTCGTGTGACCGGCTGTCGGGTGCTGGGGGAGACCCATCCGGGCCTGGGGTTTGGCGAGGCGGCGCTGGCCCTGATGCGGGACGCCGAAGTCGCTCCCGGCCCGCGCGAGGTTCAGTTCGCGCGCACCATCCAGTTCATGCCGTAAAGGCTGAAGACCGAGGTTATCGGGGCGGTCGCCGGTGGTGCGACCATTTCCAGACGCGGTAGATGATGATCGGCATGAAGCCGCAGACGATGCCGGCGATCAGCACCGTCCAGAAGCTTCCATCCAGCCATAGTCGTCCGGCCAGCGCCCCGGCCACGGCCGCGAGGACCGGGCCGAGGAACGGCAACCACGACGGCGGCTTCAGCTTCATGGTCAGGCGTCGACCACGATGACACCACGGCGGATCTGGTCCAGCTCGATGGAGTCGAACAGGGCCTGGAAATTGCCGTTGCCGAAGCCCTCGTTGCCCTTGCGCTGGATGATCTCGAAGAAGATCGGGCCGAAGGTGTCCTGGGTGAAGATCTGCAGCAGCAGGCCTTCCTCGTCCGAGCCGTCGATCAGGATGCGGTTCTTGCGCATCCGCTCCACGTCATGCCCGTGGTTGGGCAGGCGTTTGTCGATCAGCTCGAAATAGGTCTCGATGGTGTCCTGGAACTCGACCCCCCGGGCCCGCATCGCTTCGACGGTCGCGAAGATGTCGTCGGTGGCCAGGGCGATGTGCTGGATACCCTCGCCGTTGTAGCGTTTCAGGAACTCCTCGATCTGGGAGGTGTCGTCCTGGCTTTCGTTCAGAGGAATGCGGATGGCGCGGTCCGGCGCGATCATGGCCTGACTGAACAGGCCGGTCGCCTTGCCCTTGATGTCGAAATATTTCTGCTCCTCGAAGGCGAAGACGTCGCCGTAGAAGCCTGACCAGGTGCGCATCTGGCCGCGTTTGACGTTGTGGGTCAGGTGATCCAGCAGGTGCAGGCCGACGTTGTTCCGGCGCTCGTCCTCCTCCCAGCCCTCGATCTCGTCCCAGGCGTCATACAGGGACCCGGTCTCGCCATAGGCGTCGATCAGATACAGCAGGCTGCCGCCGATGCCGCGCAGGACATAGGCGCCATCACCGAGCGCGCCGCCGGCGTGACCGTCGGCCGGATGGGCGCCGCGCGCGACGGCGCTGTCATAGGCGGCCCTTGCATCCGCGACGCGGAAGGCCATGCCGTTGGCGGAGGGGCCGTGATCTTTGGCAAACTCGCCGGCGTGCCCGGTCGGGGTGCGGTGGACCAGGAAGGAGATATCGCCCTGTTTCAGGCGCACGACGTTGGTCTCGGGATTCACATGGGTCTGGACGAAGCCCATGGTTTCCAGCCGGGCGATCATGGATTGAGGGTCAGGGCCGGTGAACTCGACGAATTCGAAACCGTCCACGCCGAGGGGATTCTCGGCGGCGGGAAGAGTGGCGTCTGGCGTCATTGGGGGCGCTTTCCACGAATGGGGGGTGCGGGCGGGTCGCCTGCGGTTGAGGTGAACCTAAGGGTTTGAAGGGGGCGCGCCAAGGCGGTGCGACGTGCCCGGCTGCGACGCGGCGGCGAATGGACCGTTAAGGGG
>NZ_JAEMRD010000072.1 GCF_016463485.1 Brevundimonas sp. | reverse complement strand
GCAAAGGCTCGGGACTCGGTGGAGCCGGATCGGCGCGCAATGTCCTGAGGAAGCGCACCGCTTCGACGGTGCCTTCTCCCGGGCGAAGGGTGGGGCCCGAGCCAACGTTGAGACGCCGGGTGACCGACAGCGGCTCTTCGGGCAGCCCCGGAAAGGCGACGCCCAGCCCCAGGGCGCATGCCGCCAACAGAAGCACAAGGATAGCGAGCGCGCGCATCATGCCGGCGCGCCTGACGCATCCGCAATCTCCACGGGTGCGGCGATTCCGATCGTCACGCGTCCGCTGGCGGGCGGACCGCTTGGCGTCCCCAGCGGGGTGATCATTGGTACGTTCACAAGCTCATAAGAGAAGCTTGTCACCCGGAACCCCTCGGGCCAGCCCGCCAGCCCGTCGAGGAAGGCGAAAGTCGGTCCCCACCGCAGGTCGGCCTGCACGTCGGCGCCGAGCCAGGAGATCGGACCGATGGTCTGGAGCTCGGTGTCGGTAGTGATCCGAAAGTTGGTCAACTGCGCCGCCGTCGCGGATTCCAGTATGCGCTGTTCGAGGGCGACCTGGGCCACGGCGACATTGCCGGCCGTAAAACCCCAGCTGTTCATATCCTCGAGAACCGCCGCGTCTTGGGCGTCCCGCGCCAGCTGAGCAGCCTGGCTTTGCGCGGCGCGGGCCTCGGCTCGGCGGGTCAGCGCATCGACGTAGCGCGCTTCCTGCGACGACCGCCAATCCAGGGCTGCGACCGGTGCATAGGCGATTGCCGCCACGACCAGGGAGCCGAGCAACAACCGCTCGCGGGGCGTGGTCCGGGCAAGCCTCTCGGCCAGTCCGCCGGCCCCTGCCGCCATGGCGCCGCGAAAACGAGTTATGTCCAGCAAACTGACTGCACGTCCTTGAAAACGAAGCGCAACGCTTTGTGATCGACCGCCCCAACGGCGTGCGATATAGCAGCAGTCGTCTGAGTGACCTAGCACAACATCCGAGGCGGCACGCGTGAAGTCCAGCGCCCAACACAAAGCTCGTATCCGTTCGGCCCGGTTGCGCCGCGCCGGATTCAGCCTGCTGGAGATTCTGGTGGTCCTGGCGATTATCGCTCTGATCGCCGCCGTGGTGGGGCCGCGCCTTTTCGCCCAACTGGATCGATCCAAGACCACGACCGCCCGCCTGCAGATACGCGCGCTGGAAGCGGCGCTCGAGACGATGCGCCTCGATATCGGGCGTTTGCCGACGGAGCAGGAGGGGCTGGCGCTGCTAACCCAAGCGGATTCGAGTCAGGTTGCCGGATGGTCGGGCCCCTATCTGGACAAGGGACTTCCCTCCGATCCGTGGGCGCGTCCCTATATTTACGTCGCTCCGGCCGCGACGCCGGCGGGCGCATCCGAAGATTCCGCGCGCGTCATCAGCTACGGCGCGGATGGCGCCGAAGGTGGCGAAGGGGCCAATGCGGACGTCAACTCCGATCAAGCGCGTTAATCGGGCCCTGCGACCCGGGTTCTCTCTCATGGAGATTCTGGTCGTGCTCGTCATCATGGCGTTGAGTACGGCTCTGATCATGCCCAGTACGGCGAGGATGCTCGACCAAGCGACTTCGCACGCGGTGTTCTTCGAATTTCAACGCGATGTGTCGGAACTTCGGCGCTCGGCGAACCGCTCGGGCATTGGCGTGCGTCTGGTGGATCCGGCGAAATACACGCCGGCCACTGAGGGCGAAGCGATTGTCACCCTGCGCGCGCCGTGGCGATACACATTGGCGCCCGACCTCGAAATACAGGAAGGTGGCGTCTGTTCAGCGGCTACGGCCAACCTGATCAACGGCGACCGTGTCGTGATGACGCTGCATACTTCTACCGATGATTGCCGATTTATTCGCCTGCAGTCAGCGGCGGGGCAGACTGGACCATAGTCATATCGAAGATGATGGTGTGGGCGCCTTGGTCCGTTCGGGGGCGCACATCGGTGAAGTAGCCCGACTGCTCAAATTCCATGGTCAGCTCGCTCGCCTTGTCTACGGCGCTGTAGGGCAGAGTAGCTGACAGGGTTGTACCATCCACGGTCATCGCCATCGGCGCCAGATCATAGAGTGCGAGCACCCCGATAGCGGCGCCGGCCGCGGAGAGCGGACTTGTCTGGGCCTCCGCATCACGGAAGGCCTTTAGTCGCTGGAGTTCCGCCTCGGCTTCTCTGAGAGCGGAGGTTCGCGGCGTGGTGGCCTGGATTTCGGTCGCTTCCTTTTCGATCTTGTCGGCGCTGCGCTGCAATCCGATGCCTTGGCCTGCCCAGAACAGCGACAGCGATGCGATCAGGGACGCCAGAAACCCGCCGCCCAGTCGAAGGGCGTCGCCCCTGGAAATGTCGCCGGGCGACAGGGAGAAAGCCTCACTGTCGTCAGCGATCGGCAGGGTTTCCGCCTGCGGCGGCGTCTGCGGGGCCTCGATGGCGCCGCGCTGGACGCGGGCGAAGGCGGCCCAACTGGCGTCGTCGAACCTGGTCGGGCGCCAGACCGAAGCCACCAGAGCTGCGTTCCGCCACAGCTGGCCCTCGTAGCCCTCGCACAGGTTCACGATCCGCCAGTCGCGGCCGGCGGGCTGAGCCATCGTCTCGGGTCTGAGGAGGGGGGCGCTCGTATAACCGGCCGCATTCAACAGCGTCTGGACCCGCGCGAGGTCCCACCACCATATGCAGTATGCGTCGCCAGCCCTGGTCAGCGCCACTCCGGCCACGATGTAAGGCGACGCCGACCGCGCGTGCAGCCGAGCCGCCTGGTGACGGCGCGAACGCGGCACCGCCGAGGCGTCGAACAGAGCGAAGGTGCAGAGATCTCTGGCGAGGAGGATGACGGGCCGACGGAAACGGCCGAACACGCCCGCGTCGTGGACATGCCGAAGCTGCCCATCAGCGCTCAGCCGTTCAACCGAGGGGGTAAGGAAAGGGTGTCGCATCGATCGGGTCGCTGGCGGCGTCGGGCGCCGCCTCCTTCAATTCAGCTTGGTCAATCCAAAGCGGCAGTTCAGCCCCTCCGGGAGTGAGAGAAATCCTGGCGCGATAGACCCATCTCGAGCGCGTATCTCGGATCGTATAGACAAACCTCCCGGAGGGGAAAGTGTATCGCCTTTCGCCTTCGATCAGGTTCGATGCACCGCTGGCCGCGACAAAGTCCTGCAGCGAGAGAAAAGGGCTCGACTGACGCGCCCGCACGGCGGCTTCGGCCTGTTCCTGAGTAATACCGAACAGGATTTGTAAAGACTGGGAAGAGGCCGTGTTCACATTCATCAGGAAAGTGGCGCGATCGAAGGCTAGATCGCTTTCCAGGCCTCGCCAGCGGCGATTGTCGATCTCCGGCCGCACGCCCAGCAGGGACAACCATTCGGACGGCCTGAGCAGGCTCCGATTGGCGGTCCGCGCCCGTCCATAATCCGACTGTTCGGCGCCCCCCGTTCGGGCGAGGGAATCGGTGTCGACATAGTCCAGATAGATTTGCTGAATTCGTCGCTGACGGGCGTCGCCCAGTCCCATCGCCTCGGCCAAGCGCACTGACTGAAGCTCGTCGAGACCCGCCAAGTTGATCATGCCCGCTTCGTCCTGAACGGAGATGATCAGGGGTGAAACGGGTTGAGCCGAATAGGGCCGTCCGTCCAAATGCAGCAATAGGGCGGAGCCCGCCTGACCTTGTGGAAGGCCCGCTTCGAACTCGTCTGTCGCGCGTCGCCCGCCGACCGCGATCGAGTCGATGGAGAGGGGCTCAGTCACCGCCAGGTAAGACAGGTTGGCCTCAAGCGTCAGAGCCGCCTCGGTGAATCGGACACGAGCCTGCGCCGAGTTGGCCTCTCGGGTCAGGTTGGCAAGGGCGGTGATCGCCACGAGGAAGATCAGGGTGACCACGCCCGTGACCGCAAGAACCGCGGGCAGGGCGAATCCGGAACGCCTAGCTTTCATCGGAGCGGGCCCAGATGTCGGGGCGACCTGTCGTCGCGCGGGCAATCAGGTCGAGATCCGGCCCGCCGCGCAGACGGACCCACAGATTTGACGATCTGATATTGCCGAAGTCCTGCTGGTCCGTCGGCGTGTTGTCGAAGCTGGACGTCCAGGTCGATCCATCTGTCGAATACGAGAACTGCGCCCGGCCGCGCGGGAGTCTGAACAGGACGGCTTCGCGATCCGCAGCGCGGCATACGACAGCCGAGCCGCCTCCGTCCTGATCACGAATTTCGAGGCGCAGGATGCCGGCCCAACCCTTGAGCGCGCACTGGGTGGATCGCGCCATAACAACCTCGGTTTCCAACCTTAAGACATCGCCCGTGGTGACGGGATCGCCGGGAACGAAAGTGTTGGCGGGGCGAAGCGCTATGCTCTGGATCGTCACACGGTAGTCTGAGCGGGAAATGTCGCTGTCAGAAGCTTCCAATGCCCTCCGCCCCAGGCTGAACCCTGCGTCGCCTGCGCGGATGCCAATGGAGAAGACGATGGCAAGCACCATGCCGGCGATCGCCAGCACCACCAGGGCCTCGATAAGTGAAAATCCGGACGGAAAACGGCGCACGACTGCTCTCTAGCGCCAAAGGGGCGGCTGGCCCAGCCATGAGCGCTCACGGCTGTCACGCTTGGCTCTACCATCCGCAACTGATATTGACCGGATGAAGGGGGAGAAGAATGCGCAAAACGATTTCTCTCGCCCTTGTTGCCGGGCTTGCCGCCTGCCTCGCCACGGCCGGGCTCGCGGGTGGGGTGGCTTTTGGGGAAGTGAAGGCTACGCCTGCGCCTCACGCCCTGCCTTCGCCCGCGCCCGCGGCGGATCCCTACGCTGTCCGCCGCGCTAACTTCAATGCAAGGCTCAGCGGAATGATCGCCGCGGGCGAAGGCCGCCGCCTTTCCGACGCCGCCGCGTCTCGGGCGCAGGCGCCAGTGCGGCGTCAGCCCCGCTCGACCGTCCCGACAGCCCCGGTCCGCCAGGACCCCGCCCGGGCTGCGGGCTCGTCGAGCCTTGCAGTTTCCACCATCGCGCCGCCGCCCGTCGTGTTGGGCTCACACGCCAACCTGTCACGGAGTCGAGGCTATCTTGCACCCGTGCTGAACCTGCGCACAGCGCCGCTCGTGCCCGACAACGACGTGGAATGTCTGACCCAGGCAATTTACTACGAGGCTCGGAACGAGAGCGAGGAAGGCCAGGCCGCCGTCGCCGAGGTCGTCATCAACCGCTCGAAGACGCGGGGATACCCTTCAAAAATCTGCGAGGTCGTCTACCAGCGCAACTCGCGCACCTGCCAGTTCACCTTCACCTGCGACGGGTCGATCGGACGCAGCCCGGTGAGCATGACCGCCTGGACGCGGGCGGAACGGATCGCCCGCGAAGTCTACGCCGGACAGGCGCAACCGCTATTGCCCGCCAGTTCGGTAAACTACCACGCTAACTATGTCCGGCCTTCGTGGGGCAGGCGACTGGAACGCGTGCGGCAGATCGGGGCCCATATCTTCTACGGCGCGGCGCGGGGGGGCGGCCGGACACCCGGCGCCCAGGATCCCGTCTCCGAACCCGAGCGGCGTCCGCTCTTCCACCGTATTGAGGCCCTGGATCGCGCCTACGCCTTGGTCACGGGAGGGAATGCGCCCGCCGCCGCCCCTCCGGACGGACAATCCTGAGGTCCCGGCGTCAATCACGGCCCGGACGTGATCGGGTCGCCGGTCGCCTTTCCAAACAACATCCCGCGCCGCGCGTCGGACCCGAAGACGAGGTTACCCTGTCCATGCCTTCCAAAGTGACGCTTGTCGAAACGCGCCGGTTCGGAGATTCCCGCGGCTGGTTCTCGGAAACCTACGCCGAGGCCAGATACGCCGCGCTTGGCGTCGATGTGCGCTTCGTCCAGGATAACCAGTCCTATTCCGCCTTTCCGGGGACGATCCGGGGCATCCACTTCCAGACGCCGCCCCATGCCCAGGCCAAGCTTGTGCGATGCCCGCGTGGGCGCATCATCGACTACGCCGTCGACCTGCGAAAAGGCTCGCCGACTTACGGCAAGGTCGCCTTCGCCGAACTGAGCGCCGAGAATGGTCGCCAGTTGTTCGTGCCGGTCGGCTTCGGCCACGCCTTCATCACGATGGAGCCGGACACCGAGGTCGCCTACAAGGTGTCAGACGTCTATGCGGCCGATTGCGACGGCGGTGTCGCGTGGGATGATCCCGACCTGGCGATCGACTGGCCATTGCCGACATCCGGTCCGGTCCTGTCCGACAAGGACATGGCGCTGCCGCGTCTCGCTCGTTTCGACAGCCCATTCGCTTACGATGGCGTGCCGATGGCCGACACGGGCGATCTGGGCTAGGTCACGGCCGAGGAGATTGACTTCAATGCGTATTCTGGTCACCGGCGGCGCCGGCTTCATCGGCTCGGCCCTGGTCCGCCGCCTGATCCGCGACACCGAGCACGAGGTGCTGGTGTTCGACAAACTGACCTATGCCGGTCTGCTGAGCTCGCTTGAGCCGGCCTCGACCAGCAACCGCTACGGCTTCGTCCAGGCGGATATCTGCGATCCGGCGGCCGTGGCGGCGGCGCTGGCCGACTTCAGGCCCGAGGTCATCGCCCACCTGGCGGCGGAGAGCCACGTCGATCGCTCGATCGACGGGCCGGGCGAGTTCGTCCAGACCAATGTCGTCGGCACCTTCAACATGCTGCAGCAGGCGCTGGGCTATTATCGCGGTCTCGGCGACGCCGAGAAGGCCGCCTTCCGCTTCCACCATATCTCCACCGACGAGGTGTTCGGTTCGCTGGGCGAGACGGGGCTGTTCTCGGAGACCACGCCCTACGATCCGCGCTCGCCCTATTCGGCGTCCAAGGCGGCGTCGGATCACCTCGTCAGCGCCTGGGGCCACACCTACGGCCTGCCGGTCCTGATGACCAACTGCTCGAACAACTACGGGCCGTATCATTTCCCCGAGAAGCTGATCCCGCTGATCATCATCCGGGCGCTGAACGGCGAGCCGCTGCCGGTCTATGGCGACGGGTCGAACGTGCGCGACTGGCTGTTCGTCGATGATCACGCCCGCGCGCTGCAGGCCGTGTTCGAGCGCGGCAGGCCGGGCCAGACCTACAATGTCGGCGGCAATGCCGAGCAGAAGAACATCGACGTGGTCAAGGCGATCTGCGCGACCCTGGATCGTCTTCAGCCCCGCGCCGACGGCAAGCCGTACGCCGACCAGATCACCTTCGTCACCGACCGGCCGGGCCACGACGCCCGATACGCCATCGACGCCACCAAGATCCGCGACGAACTGGGCTGGACCCCGTCGGTGACCTTCGAGGAAGGCATCCAGCAGACCGTGCGCTGGTACCTGGACAATCGCGGCTGGTGGCAGGCGATCCTGGACGGCCGCTACCAGACCGAGCGACTGGGCGTCGCCAATGGCTGAGGACGTCGTCGACATCCTCGTCACCGGCGGGGCGGGCCAGGTCGGGCTTGAACTGGCCCGGGTCGCCTGGCCGGATCGCGTCCGCCTGCATCTGCCGACGCGCGCCGAGCTTGATCTGGGCGACGCTGACGCTGTCCGCGCGCTCTTCGCGGCGACGCCGTTCAAGGCGGTGATCAACTCCGGCGCCTATACGGCCGTGGACAAGGCCGAGGGCGACGTCGTCGCCGCCTTCGCCGCCAACGCCATGGGACCGGCGATCCTCGCCGAGGCCACTCAGGGGGCCGGCATCCCCCTGGTCCAGGTGTCCACCGACTACGTCTTCGACGGTTCGGGCGAGCAGGACTATTCGGAGACCGATCCGGTCGGACCGCTGGGCGTCTATGGCGCCTCCAAGCTGGCGGGCGAGTACGCCGTCCGCACCGGCAATCCCCGCTCGGTGGTTCTGCGCACCGCCTGGGTGCTCAGCGTCCATCGCGGCAATTTCCTCAAGACCATGCTGCGTCTGGCCGCCGACCGACCGGCCCTGCGCGTCGTCGACGACCAGACGGGCAGCCCGACCTCGGCGCGCGACATCGCCGGGGTCCTGGCCGACATCACGCTGAAGATGATCGCCGACCCGGAGGCGCCGACCGGCGTCTATCATTTCGTCAACGGCGGCTCGACCAGCTGGGCCGGGCTGGCGCGCGAGATATTCACACAGAGCGCGGCCCTTGGCGGCCCCGCCGCCGCGGTCGAGGGCATCACGACCGCCGACTATCCGACGCCGGCGCGCCGGCCCTCGAACTCGCGCCTGTCGACGTTCAAGATCACCCGCGACTACGGGGTGACGCCCCGGCCCTGGCAGGACGCCGTGGCCGAGATCGTCGCCGAACTGCACCAGGAGACTATCGCGTGAAGGGCATCATCCTCGCCGGCGGATCGGGCACGCGCCTGCATCCCATGACGCTTGTCACCTCCAAGCAGCTGATGCCGATCTACGACAAGCCGATGATCTACTATCCGCTGTCGACCCTGATGCTGGCCGGCATCCGCGAGGTGCTGATCATCTCCACGCCGCGCGACACGCCGTCGTTCCAGGCTCTGCTGGGCGACGGATCGAAGTGGGGCATGGACATCCAGTATGCGGTCCAGCCCAGCCCCGACGGCCTCGCCCAGGCCTATGTCATCGGCGCGGACTTCGTCGCCGGCGGCCCGTCGTCGCTGATCCTTGGCGACAACATCTTTTACGGTCACGGCATCATCGACCTGTTCAAGAGCGCGATGGCGCGGCCGACGGGCGCCTCGGTCTTCGCCTATCACGTCAACGATCCCGAACGGTATGGCGTGGTCGAGTTCGATGCCGACATGCGCGCCCTGTCGATCGAGGAGAAGCCGCTCGAGCCCAAGTCGTCATGGGCGGTCACGGGTCTGTATTTCTACGACGGGCAGGTGGTCGACATCGCCGCCAACCTGAAGCCGTCGGCGCGGGGCGAGCTGGAGATCACCGACGTCAACCGCGAATACCTGGAGCGCGGCCAGTTGTCGGTCGAGATCATGGGACGCGGCTTCGCTTGGCTGGACACGGGCACGCCCGACAGCTTGCTGGAAGCCGCCGAGTTCGTGCGCACGCTGGAGAAACGCCAGGGCTTCAAGATCGCCTGTCCGGAAGAGATCGCTTTCGATCAAGGCTTCATCGACGTGGCCCGGATGGAAAGTCTGGTCAGCGCGCTCGGCAAGAGCGACTACGGCCGTTACCTGCGGCAGACGGTTCTGGAGCGGAAGTGATCCGCCGCGGGGCCGGTCTGGCGGCCCTGGGGCTCATTACCTTGCTGGCCGGCTGCTCGCCGTCGTACACCCGAGCGCAGTCATCCCCGCCGACGGACTATCTGATCCAGATGGTGTGTGTTGACGCTGCCGATACGCCGATCTTCGCCGATCCTGTCGACTGTCCCGGCAGCCGCCGCAAGCTGCGGATCGGCGAGCCGCTGCCCTATCACAAGATCGACGTCGGCGGCTTCCAGATCAGTGACTCCTATCCCGTTGCCGACGCCAACGGCCTGACGCTGGGCGTCCAGAGCTATTTCTTCACCGACGCCTTCGACGACGACCCGGCCTTTCCGAACCAGGTCCATCACGATCCGGCGCGCGGCGGCTACAACATCATCGGCGCGGACGAGGAGTTCGTCTTCTTCCGCGGCACCTCGGATCCCGGCGCCTACTGGCAGCCGTGGTGGACGCCGGATTGCCGCGCCCAGGGCTGGCTCCTCTTTCCCAACGACCATCGCGCGTTGCGGAGCGGGGAGGCGGCGTCGCCGGCCACCTTCGCGCCCGGCTGCGAAGGGCGCATCCGAACCAATGCGTCGACGGTGGAGTGGCGCTACGTCGCGGCGCAGCCCTTTGTCGTCGATCCGGCCGATCCATCGCGCACGCGGACCCTGGCCTCGATCGTGGTCCGGCATTTTTCAGCGGGCTATGGCTCGATGGAAACCAACTACTTCACCAGGGAGTATGGGGTGACCCGCTGGGAGGCCTGGCGTCCCGGCCGAGGTCTGACGCTGGAGGCGCTGAAACCCCGTTGTCCCGGCGGCCCTTACGAAGCCCGCTTCCATGGGCGAACATTCTCCATGGTCGATTGCAGGACCTGGACCGCCGTGGTGCAGCCGGCCGGCGGGCTGTGGGATCCGGACGGCGCATCGGCGGTCGATCCAACGATCCGGACTTTTCCTGTCGATCCGCTCTACACGGGGCGAAACCTGCTTGAGAACACCCATGTCGGCGGGCCGTATGAACCCGAGGGCTCGTACGCATGCAATGAGCAGGGCTGGACGCCGACACGTGCTCCGGCTCCTCTGACGCCGGGAACGCTCGACGGCCCGCCGTGGAGCGCGAACGGCAACTGCCTCCGGACCATCCTCGCCGAAAGCGTGCCGGCGGGCGCTTACGGACAGACAATCGATGCTCCGCCCCCGGGTGACTATCGCTTCGGGGTGAGCCTGTTCGCGCCGGACCTGGCGACGGGGCAGACCGCGTCGGCCGAGGTGCGCCTCGCCCAGCGCGACCTCGCCGGCGGCGAGGTTGCCGTGCAGAGGCTTCAAGCCACGATTCAATCTCGCTACCGGACCTTCGAGGGCGAGGTCAAACGCGACCCGCGCGCCGCGACCTTCACGTTCGAGGTTTCTCCCGTGACCGCAGGCATCCGCATGGCCGTCACCGGAGCCTATATCGCTGCGAGGTAGTCCACTATGCGACGCTCAACGAAACACCTTCAGGCCGCGATTCTCACACGACGGGCCCACCACCGCTGGAGACGCCGCCAAGCCTTGGCTCCCGGCCGGACGACCGGCCCGCGGCACTCAAGCCGCCACTGACTGAGCTTGGCCTGCACAAGCAGATCCGTGGGATTGTGCGCCAGTGCGGCTCCCAATGCGGCGCACGCTTCCTGCGCCGCCCCGCCTTTCCAGAGAATATCGGCGGCCCAGATCTGGAAGCGAGACATGTGGGGGGCGATCGCGGCGACCTGAGCCGCCACGTTGCAGGCCTCTTCCAGATTGCCCGCAGCCACCAGGGCGTCGGCATAGGGGATCAGATAATCGGGCTTGGCCCCGGAGATCTCGACCAGGAGCTTGTGATGTACAAGCGCTTCCTGATGCAGATTTTGCCTGGAGAGCAGCGCCGCCAGGCTGGACAGCGCGTGGCCGTTCAGGGGGCCGAGCTCGACCGCTTTCCGAGCCAGTCCCAGGCCGGTCCGGTCTCGGCTGGCGGGCTGGCGCAGCGCCAGTTCGCCATAATAGTTGGCGCTGGCACGCCGACGCAGACGCGCCTCCCTCTGAATCGTCGGTCCGTCGATGACGCCTTCCAGGCCGTCGAACACGAGCGATCGCAACAGTCCGATCTCGTCCAGGTAGACCGCAACGGGATGGGCCGTATGCGGAAGGCGGACGGCCACCGTCTCCACGTCCTGGCCGATGCGATCGCCATGCCAGCCGTCGAGCCCGGTCGAATCGTAGATCACGACCGGCTTGATCGCGCTCCGAATGGGGCCGTCGACCGCTTCGAGCCATTGGATGCGATGGGCGTCCTGCTGCCACCGCCTGTCATGGCCAGCCTTGGCCGGATCCAGTGAGTACTGGGGTGAGAAAGCCAGGACGCTGGTCGCTCCCACCGCGTCGGCGAAGCGGACCGCCGCATATCCGCCCATGCTGGAGCCATAGGTCATCACCCGCTGCGCACCCGCGACCCCCTGTCTAACGGCGGCGAGGGCGTCGGCGATTTCCGGATACTGATACCAGTCGTTGCCTCGCCCCAAGACGTGAATCGCGGAAATGCCATAGGCCTTCAGGAACGGCTCGCCGAAGCCGTCACGTTCGAACCCCGGCCCGAGACCGTAGTTGTCGAACGTCACGACCCAGCGAGAGAGGTCCTCGCAAGGGACGCTTCGCACGACGAGATTGGCGGTGCGGAAAAGCTCGCTCATCACGCCTCTTTGGCCCGACTGCGGATGAGGATTCAACCCCGTCGATAATGGTTGTCGCAAGCGCTTGTCTCCGCCCCGATCCAAGGGCTAGGGTCCGCCACCGTTGCCATCCGGACGCCTTCATGACCTTGACCAAGCGGCTTGCGCGCGCGAGACGCGCCTTTTTTCGTGATGACAGCGCGCCGGTTCAAGGCAGATCGGCCCCGGCCAGATCAGGGGTGGAGTACTTCTACCTCTCACCCGAGCTGGCTCTGACGCGCCTGCTTAACGGCTACCTCCTGTATATCGATCCGCAGGATGAAACGATGAGCGCGCACCTGATCGGGCACGGCTACTGGGAGCCCAATGTCTATTCCGTCGTCTGGTCCCTCGTCCGCCCGGGAGACACGGTGGTCGAGGTCGGCGCGAATGTCGGTTACTACACCGTCGCCATGGCCGCGCTGGTCGGAGAGGCGGGATCGGTGACCTCCTTCGAAGCCAACCCCCGCCTCGCTGAAATGGTCGAGAAGTCCGCCTATATCAACGGCTTCAAAAAGCACGTCCGGGTCGTGCCCAAGGCAGTCTTCGAAACGCCGGGCACGATCAAGTTCGACGCCTCAAGAAAGCGCTCGGGCTGGGGACACGTGAGCACCGACGGCCGTGCGGCATTCGAAGATTCCGTCGTCCTCGACGTCGAGGCGACCAATCTCGACGCCCACTACACCGGTCCCGTCGACTTTATCCGGCTGGACGCCGAGGGAAGCGAACCCTTCATTCTGCGAGGGGGCCAGCGGACGATCGAAGCGAGCCCCGGCGTGGTCATTTGCATGGAGTGGGATCCCATCCAAATGGCAGGGCGGACCTCACTTCCGGAGTTCATCGAGTGGCTCCATGCGCTGGGATTCCGCTCGTGGCGGATCGGCCTGGATGGGTCGCTGACAGCGGTGGATGCGGATCGAATGATCGACCTGGAGACCTGCGATATCGTTTGCTCGCGGACCGACCCTGTTGCTCGACGGCACCGGGTCAGGGGTTAGGTTGGCCAGTCGGTCCTGTCGGTCAGGATGGCATCTCGATCTGTCGAACGGTGATGCCCTCGAACAGAACCGTGCCAGAAAATGAGCCTTCCATCAGGATAATGCGGATTTCCGCGACGTCCACCTCGGACCAGATGAAGTCGAGCTCGAGTTCGTAGCGGCCGGGGGCTCCAGGGACCACATATTCACTGACACACGCCGTCCGCGTGCCCCAGTCCAGTCTGAACTGATGCTTGGCTGCGGCCGCGTCGACGCCAAACCGCAAGCATGCTCGCCAATTTCCCGGAGGCAGGTAGAGATAAGGTCCGGACACCATCATTCTGGGGCGTCCTGTGGTGTCAAGGACGCCGGCCGGGCCCGGGGCGTCCTGCATCGAACGCTGGTCGTAGGTGAAGAGGTCCTGTGCCCAGACCGTCGGTTGGTCGCTGCCCGGGCCGATCACCGCATAGGCATCGAAAGCCGCTGTGATGGAAGGCTGGCGCGAGACCTCCACTTTCGAGGGGGGGGGCACGAGGCGTAGCGCGCCGAGAACGGTCAGCGCTGTCGGCCTGGCGGCCAGATCCTTCGCCGAGACCACCGAATATCGGGACGCCAGGGCGGCGGCCCGTGAGAGCAGCATTGAGGCGTGCCTTTCTCGATCCGGCGTAGCCATGCCGGTCAGATCGCCGATCGCTTCGGGCGCGGTGGCGGGCTCCGGTATCAGGGCGATGATGCGGGTCGCCCCCGCGGCGAGAGCGATATGGGCATCGTTCGTGACCCGAACGGCGTCCGGAGGCGAATTCGTCTCGTCTGCAGCGTCCACCATGACGGTTCCTGCCTCTGCGGCGGCCCGACTGATTTCCATGCGCCAGGCCCGATCGTCCACAGAGGGCGTGAGAACGATCCATGGGGCCCCCGGCGGGCCATGCCCGACATCTTGCGGATCGCTCACGCGGCCCTCAGCCAAGTGTAGATATCGACCGCCTCGGCGATGTCTTCGAATAGCTTGGCCTTGCCGCTTTCGATAATCAGGGCTCGGGTGCAGTGGGATGCGACCAGATGTGTGTCGTGAGACGCCATCATGAAGGCCCGGTCTGCACGGTGCTGGAAAAGCTCTTCCTGACATTTTTGCTGGAAACGGGCGTCGCCAACCGCGACCAGCTCGTCGATCAGATAGCAGTCGAACTCGATGGCCAGCGACAGGCCGAACGCCAGGCGGGCCCGCATGCCGGACGAATAGTGTTTGACCGGGAGCTTCAGAGAAGTTCCCAGTTCCGCGAAATCATCGACGCGAGCCAGCACGTCGGCGTAATCGCGATTATAGATGCGCGCCAGAAAACGAATGTTGTCGAGACCGGACAGGCTGCCCTGAAAACCGCCGCCGAAGCCGATCGGCCACGACGACGTCATCTGCCAGCGAATGCGACCGCCCGTCTCCGGCAGGACGCCGCCCAGCATCTTGATGAGCGTGGACTTGCCCTGCCCGTTCCGCCCCAGGATGGCGAGACGGCCGCCCCGGCGCAGATCGAAGCTGAGGCCATTGAACAGATCCTTCTTGGCGCCGTGATAGCGCTTCGAAAGGTTGTCGACGACCAAGCCAACGGGCTCGGCGGATTCCATCAGTCCTGCCTGTGTTCGCGTACGCCGGCATAGACAAGCCAGCCCACCCCGTAGATCAGCACCATAGAGGCGAAAACGGTCAGAATCGACAGCCAGCGCTTCGGCTCGGATGCCTCGTCCGGCAGGCTGGGATTGACGATCCGGTCCAGATAAAGCTTCTGGCGTCGCGCTTCCTGCTCGGCTGTCACTACGGCCGCGGTCGCCTGGGTGAGTTCCCGGTCGGCGAACTCTCGGTTCAAGGACAGATCTTCATAGATGCTGATCTTCGGAGCCAGCGATCCGGCTGCGCCGGCAAGCTTGGCGCGTTCGCTAGCGATCTGGGCGGTGTAGGCCGCGATACGGCTGTCAAAAATCGGCAGCTGCGGGCTGCTGGGCGCTTCCGAAGCCAGTTGGGCGCGATCAGCGCGCAAGGTTGCGACCTGGGCGAGCAAGCCCCCGATCAGTTCGTTTCCTTCAGCAGCGGCGGCGGTGGGGTCGAGGAACTGCTCGCGATTGCGGAAGGCGGTGAGTTCCTGTTGCGCTAGCGAGAGACGCTGTCGCGCCTCGTCCCGCGAGCGCAGCGCGTCGCTGACGGCGTCCGCTGACGATCGCTCGTTCATCCGGTTGACGAGGTCTTCGCTGCTGGAAAGTAGTGCCTCGGTCAGCGCCTGGGCGTCACGGGGCCGGAACGCCTCGACACGCAGCGTACTGATCCCGGTCGCCGAGTCATAGCCGACCGTGATGTAACGCTGGAAACCCTTGTAAAGCGCCTCGTTGGAACGGCCCTCCCAAGGTCTCGGGAACCGGGAGAAGGCGTCGGCGCCGGGCGGTGCGAGGATATTCCAGATGTCATAGCGACGAGACAGGGCCGCCAAGCCGTCGCGGGACGTCACATACTCGTGCACAGCGAAGGCGTCGGTCTGGGTCGGTGCGATACCCACGCCTTGGAGCGCGACACCGAGCGAAGTCGGCGCGCTCTGGCCGGCCGACCTTACGAGAAACCGGGCCTCGGAAACGTAGCGGGGAGACGCGATCAGGAGAAAATAGATGGCGGCCAGTAGCGTTGGCAAGCCCACGATCAGCAGGCCGGCGACAGGAATTCTGCGCCACCAAGCCGGACGCCCGCGTTCGAACGCAAGCGTCCTGGGGATAGGTCCAACGTAGTTGAGCTTGGAGTCAGTCATTTCAGTTCCGTCGGGAGCCGGGCGGCGGGGCGCGGCCGGTCATTCGATCACAATCCGATTTTTAGCGTCGGCGAGCAGAAGCATTCCCGTGATCGCAAGGGCCGCCGAGACGGCCCACGCATATCCAGGGTGGTAATATGTGTGCACGAATTCGCCAAACACTCCCCCCCTCACCATCTCAATACCGTGGGGCATCGGAACGAGAAGGAAGGCTTCGCGGTACTTTTCCGGAAGCCATCCCACCATGAAAAAGGCTCCCGAGAGCGGGATCATGGCGTAGGTCAGGACCGGTACAAGTCGTTCCATGATTTCAAAGCGCGTCGCCAGACCGGCAAACAACAGGCCGAGGCCGAACCCGGTCCATGCCACTGTCAGCCATCCGCTATAGAGAAGAAGCCAGTCCTCGGGCAGACTGACTTCTCCGATGGCCATGAGCGTCAGGTAGACGACCACGAAGGCGGCGGTAGCACCCGCGAACTCCATCAGGTTTCGCGCGATGAAGATGTGCATTATGCCGATCGTACGATGGTGTAGCAGCCCGACATTCGCCTGGATCGCACCCAGGCTGAAGCTGATCATGTGTCTATAAAGCAACAAGGACATGTAACCGGTCATGGTCAGCGGTCCGAGTCGTATTCCGTGCTCATAAGACGGCTTGATGATCGACCACATAATCAGCACGCCAAAACAGAACAGCAGCGGCTCGCCGATCACCCAGAGGAAACCGATCCCTTCCCGACCAAACCGGGTGGTGAGCTCTCGCATTAGCAAGGCACCGATGATGCGGAGATGCTTCATCAAAGATGGCGTTCTCAGAGCTCCGACACGCAACCTGGCATTCCCTTTTTTCGGCGGCGGATGGCAGCCGGCTCACCGTTTTCACGGCGCCGGACCATACCGGGGAGTGCGGCCAGCGCAAGGCGGCTCCGCGAACTCAATTCACCGCGAACACGCCGCCGAAATCGGTCTGGGCGCTTTCAAAGTCAGGCGGCCGGCCGA
>NZ_JAEMRD010000205.1 GCF_016463485.1 Brevundimonas sp. | reverse complement strand
GTTGGGCAGGCCGTCGAGGAACAGCACGCGCTTGATCAGCATGTCGGCGTGCTTCATCTCGCCGATCGACTCTTCGTAGATGATGTTGCCGAGGTGTTTCAGGCCCCAGCTCTCGAACATCCGGGCGTGCAGGAAATACTGGTTCACGGCCGTCAGCTCATTGGTGAGCACCGTGTTGAGCAGGCGGATGATCGCGGGATCGCCCTTCATGGCCATGGTCCTTCGTCTCGGGTCGGCGGATCGAGGAGGCGATTCCGCTGGATGGCATCGTGTAGCACAGGAAATCGGGCCGTGGGGTCTTGCGAGTTTTTATCAGTCGAGGCGAGAATGAGTTGCAGTGTTCGCTACAGTCTACCGTCCGGCATTGAGTATTGATCGCAACGCCGACTGACGTGCGAGCATCAGGCGACTGACGTGGTGGTCGCGATGAAGCCGCCGCCCAGCAGGCGGTCGGGGTCGGCCGGATCATAGAGGGCGCAGGCCTGGCCGGGCGCGACGCCTTCTTCGCCGGTGTCGAAGGCGACGCCGACGACACCGTCCGACAGGGTCAGGCGGGCGGGGGAGGGCGGCCGGGTCGAGCGAACGCGGGCCAGAACGGGAGCGTCGGCGGCGGCTGCGGCCTCAATCGACGCCTCGTCGCCGAGCCAGTTGGTCTCGTCCAGGGTCAGGGCAGCGGTCAGCAGGGCCTCGCGCGGGCCGACCACGACGCGGCGATGCTCGGGTTCCAGCCGGGTGACGAACAGGGGCTCTCCGACCGCGACGTTCAGGCCCCGGCGCTGGCCGATGGTGTAGTCGGTGATGCCGGCGTGACTGCCCAGAACGCGGCCGTCCATGTGGACGATCTCGCCGGCCTCGCGCCCCTGCGGCCGCAACCTGTCGATCAGGGTGCGATAGTCGCCGTTGGGGACGAAACAGATGTCCTGGCTGTCCGGCTTGGCCGCGATCTTCAGGCCCAGTTCGGCCGCGACGCCGCGCACGGCGGGCTTTTCCAGACCGGCAAGGGGGAAGCGCAGATAGTCCAGCTGGTCTCGCGTGGTGGCGAACAGGAAATAGGACTGGTCGCGCGACGGATCGATAGCCTTGCGCATCTGGACCCGGCCGTCGGCGACGACAGCGCGTCCGACATAGTGGCCCGTCGCCATGGCGGCGGCGCCGAGATCGCGGGCGACGTCGAGCAGGTCGCGGAACTTGACCGTCTGGTTGCAGCGGATGCAGGGCACGGGCGTCCGGCCCGCCAGATAGGCATCGGCGAACTGATCGATCACGGCATCGCGGAACCGGCTCTCGTAGTCGAGGACATAGTGGGGGATGCCCAGGGTCTCGGCGGCCAGGCGGGCGTCGTGGATGTCCTGACCCGCGCAGCAGGCCCCCTTCTTCTTCAGGGCCGCGCCGTGGTCATAGAGTTGCAGCGTGACACCGACGACATCGTAGCCCGCCTTGTGCAGCAGGGCCGCGACCACGGTGGAGTCCACCCCGCCCGACATGGCCGCCACGATGCGCGATCCGACCGGCAGTCCGACCGCCGCGCGCGCGGCCTCGACCGCTGCATCCATGTCGGGGACGGCGATGTCGGGCAGGGGGCAGAAGGGCTCGGCCAGGATGTCGGCGGCGGGGGTCATCGCGGCCATATAGGCGCAAAGCCGCGCGATTTCGAGGCGTCAGGGCTTTGTGGCCTGGTGAGGCAGATCCATGGCGTCATGGAGGACGCGTATGACCCGCAGAAACTCGTCGTCATATGTGTAGACGATCAGGTGCCGCGGCGGCCGAACTCGAGGGGGCAATTGGCGGAAAAAACGCAGATGATATGTCCATGCTCCGCCGAGAACGTCTTCGTGAGTTTTGGCGGCTCGCTTAGCCGGTTCCTCTGCCAGGCTGGCGATCCCGGCGATGATGAGGTTACGGTAACCAACCGCAGCCTCGTCGCCAAAGGTCGTTCTGCTGGTTCTGGCAATGTCGATGATATCTCGCCTTGCTTGCGGCGCGACATCGACTGTCCGGCTCATCAATCGTCCAGGCCGAGCGTTTCGCCCCAGGCCTCAAGGTCATCGACTCGAATGAACTCGCCGCGTTCAAATTCGTCGAGCCCGACCTTGATCTCGGTATTGAGGGCGTCCAACCGCTCCTGCCAGTCCGTGATCAGGGCTTCAAAGACCGCGTTCCGGTCCTGGAATCCGTCCGGTCGCACGAGGCCGTCGATATACTCGATCATTGGATCAGGCAGGGTGACGGTCAGGTTGGCCATGCGGCGAGAATATGCCGAAAGCTCTCAAACGACAACGGCCGCGCCCTTTGCGGGGCGCGGCCGTATGCAGATGTCATAGGGCAGAGGCTTAGGAGCGGTAGCTCTGGATGCGCGTGGTGCGCAGGCCCTGCATGCCCCATTTGTCGATCGCCTTCTGCCAGGCGATGAACTCCTCGGCCGTCAGCCGGTACTGGCTCAGCGCGTCCTCGAGGCTGAGGAGACCGCCGCGTACGGCGGCGACCACCTCGGCCTTGCGGCGGATGACCCATCGGTCGGTATTGGGTGGGGGAAGGTCCCGCAGAGTCAGCGGGGTGCCGGTCGGTCCAACCACGTATTGTTCGCCTTTTCCGTTCAGGCGTCGCTCTTGCAACATGGGCTTTTGCCTCATTCACCACCACATTCGTGACGGTCAATGTACCCAGTCGCACCTAAAGGCCGTTTAAGCGTCGTGGTGAAGGAAAGGATAAAATCCAGACCCTCCAGACGACGTCGAACGACAGTATTAAAGCGACGATTCATTGAGACTAACGATTACTTACCGGGCGATCAGCGTTTGATGCTGATCAGTTCGGCCAGCATCTCGTCGGCCGTGGTGATGATCTTGGACGACGCCGAATAGGCGCGCTGAGTGGTAATCAGGCCGGTGAATTCGGCCGACAGGTCGACGGTCGAGGCCTCGAGCTGTGACGCGCCGACCAGGCCGGCACCGCCGGTGCCGGGGGCCTTGAGGTTGTAGGTGCCCGAGCCCTGGCTGACCCGGAATGCGTTGGAGTTGGCGGCGGTCAGGCTGTCGGGGCTAGGGAAGGTGGCCAGGGCGACCTGGGCGATCTTGCGGGTCACGCCGTTGTCGAAGATGGCGGTGACGAAGCCGCTCTCGTCGATCTCGATGTTCGACAGGTTGCCGAAGGCGGTGCCGTTCGTGATGACGGCCTGGACCACCGAGTCCGAGTCGTACTGGCTGAGACCGCCGGCCGAGGCGTTGAGATCGAAGGTCACGACCTGGTCGTCGATGCCCAGTCCGTCCGCCCATTTGACCTCGCCCGCGCCGGGAGCGGCGTTGTTCGAGGCACCGAAGGTCAGGGAGGCGGTGGTGACATCGGGGAACAGGGCGGCCGCGCCGAGGGCGGTCATGGCGTCGACGTCCAGGCGGCCGTCCTGGGTGAAGGCGACCAGGCCTGTCTTGAGCTGGCCGTCGCTCAGGGGGGCACCGGTGATGACGTCGCTGGCCGGCACGGCACGAATCTCGGCGTACCACTGGTTCGGGGTCGCGCTTTTCAGGAAGGAGATGGCGACGGTGCGTTGGCCCCCCTTGGAGTCCGACACCGGGACGGTGAGTTCGAAGTCGGGCTTCACGCCCGCGCCGGTCTCGGGATCATATTGCGCCATGGAGTTGGTGGTCGGGTCATAGCGACCGGCTGCGGCAGGATCGGCCGGGTTGGCAGCAAAGGCGGCGGCGGCGGTGGCCTCGGCCGAGACGGCCTGGCTGGACTTCAGGTTGGCGTTCAACTGGGCGCGGGTCGTGGCCTCGGCCGTGCCGCCGACCGAGCCGACGTTGATCGCCTTCAGCTTGCCGAGGTCAGAGGGGTCGGTGAGGATGACGCCCTCGGAGTCGACCGGCCAGCCCTGCAGATAGAGGCCGGCGGTGTTCTTCAGGTATCCGAAGTTGTCGACCCGGAAGGCACCGGCCCGGGTGAACAGGCGCGCATCACCGGCGTCGATGCCCTCGGCGCGTTCGGTCGTGACGAAGAAGCCCTGGCCCGAGATGCCCAGGTCCGTCGACTCGGTCGTTCGCTGGAGCTGACCGGCCTGGCTGATGAAGTTGCGGGTGTTGGCCAGGACGCCGCCGGCCGAATAGCCGGTGCCGCGCGTCTGGGAGTTGACGACGGTCGAGAACTCCGAGGCCGTGCGCTTGTAGCCCACGGTGTTCACGTTCGCGATGTTCTGCGAGATCGCGGCCAGGGCGGCGGAGTTGG
>NZ_JAEMRD010000071.1 GCF_016463485.1 Brevundimonas sp. | reverse complement strand
GCCGCGCCATGGGCCATGAGGTCGAGGTCATCGAACCCAGCCAGTTCAAGACCATACCCTGCCCCACCTATCCGGAGATCCGGCTGGCCTTGGGCGCGGAAGAGGAAATCCGCGAACGGCTGCGCGCCTTCGAGCCCGAGGCTGTCCATATCGCGACCGAAGGCCCGATCGGGATCGCCATGCGGCGCATCTGCGTGGAGTGGAAGTTGCCGTTCACGACCAGCTATCACACCAAATTCCCCGAGTATGTCTCGGCCCGGTTCCCGATCCCGGTCCAGGTCGGCTACGCCTATATGAAATGGTTCCACAAGCCGTCGGGGCGGCTGATGGTGGCGACGCCGACGCTGCGTGATGAACTGGTCGCGCATGGGTTCAGGAACGTCTCGCCGTGGACGCGGGGCGTGGACACCGAACAGTTCAATCCGGACCTAGAGCGCATCTATCACGAACTGGGCGGAGGCGATTGGCCCCGGCCTTTCTTCCTGAATGTCGGCCGTGTGGCGGTCGAGAAGAACATTGAGGCCTTCCTCGAAACCGACCTGCCGGGCACCAAGATCGTGGTCGGCGACGGGCCGGCGCGGGCGGACCTCGAGGCCCGCTATCCCGAGGCCAAGTTCCTGGGGGCCCGGTTCGGAGACGAACTGGCGCGGTGTTTCCGCGACGCAGACGTCTTCGTCTTCCCCTCATGGACCGATACCTTCGGCCTGGTGATCCTGGAGGCCATGGGTACGGGCACGCCGGTGGCGGCCTATCCGGCGCACGGACCGATCGACATCATCCCGGGATCGAACGCCGGGGCCATCGATGAGGACCTCAAGGTCGCCTGTCTGAAGGCGCTGGAGTGCGACCGGGGGGCGGTACGCGCCTATGCCGAAAAGTTCAGCTGGCGCGCCTCGGCCGAACAGTTCGTCGAGAATCTGGAGCCCTATCCCGAGCCGCTGCGTGGCCGGTTCTGGCGGCGGCTGAGGCGGATCGCGGGGGTGCGTAGACGCGCCGCAGCGTAGACACCGATGATCCTATCCGCTTGAAAATTTACGTTTTCTGAACTGGAATCTGCTGTTCTCCGGGTGGGAGACAACAGATGACGCCTGAACAGAAGCGGCACATCGCCCTGGCGATGGTCAACCGCTCAAGGCAATGGAAGCTACGCATCGGTATCGGCGTAGTGATTTGCCTGGTCTTCTTTCCGCTGACGGGTCCCGCCTTTGCCGGGGGCTGGCTGCTCGTCTATTCTCTGTTGACGATCCTCGAGCAGCGGTTCCAGCCGGGCGGACCGATGGCCCTACGTCTCGGTGAGCACTACCCCATAGCCTGCCTCGCGCTCGTCCTGATCTGCAACATCACCTACGGGATGTTCGCCGCCGTCGAGATCTTCTCCGGAACGATGCCCGCATTGATCTGCGCGGGTATGCTGTCGGGCGGCGCGATCCTGAACGCCGTCCTGATCAGCCCGGGGTCGCGTCCCATGATGTGGGCCGCCGTCGGTCCGCATGCGATCTATGCCCTGCTGTTGCCGGTTGCGGCGATCTCGATCCACCACGATCCGCTGTTCTCCTTGCAGTTGCTGGTCGCCACGGCGCTGATGGTGATGGCCTGTGTCGCGGCCTGGGGGCGTCTGGCCCGGACCTTCTCGGCCATGGAACAGGCCCAGGCGCAGGCCGAGCAGGCCAACCGGGCCAAGAGCGATTTTCTGGCGACCATGAGCCACGAAATCCGCACGCCCCTGAACGGCGTTCTTGGAATGGCCCAGGCCATGGGCGCGGACACGTTGTCGGTCCATCAGCGTGAGCGCCTGGATGTCGTGAAGCAGTCGGGCCAGGCGCTGCTGACGATCCTGAACGATGTGCTGGACCTGGCCAAGATCGAGGCGGGCAAGGTCGAGCTTGAGCTTTCACCATTCGATCTCGAGACCTTGATCACGCAGGCGCAGGAGACGTTCCGGGTCATCGCCGAAGCCAAGGGCCTGGATTTCGAGGTCCGGGTTGAGCCCGAGGCGGCCGGAGCCTGGTGCGGAGACCCCACCCGACTGCGTCAGGTCCTGTCCAACCTGATCTCGAATGCGGTCAAGTTCACGGACGCCGGCCGTGTGCTGGTGACCGTCGGTGTCGTCGCCGGCCGCCTGCGTCTGGTGGTCGAGGACACCGGGCCGGGCGTGACCCCGGCCCAGATGCAGCAGCTGTTCGCCAAATTCGTTCAGGCTGATGCGTCCACGACGCGGAAATACGGAGGCACCGGTCTGGGCCTGTCGATCTGCCGCGAGCTGGCCTTGCTGATGGGCGGATCGATCATCGCCGATCACGTGGTCCCGCACGGCCTGCGTTTCACCTTCGACGTCCCGTTGCTCCGCATCGATGCCCGGCGTAGCCCCCAGGCGGCCTTGGCCGTGAGGGCCGAGCACGACGCGCCCGCAGACCAGGGCCGGACCCTGCGCGTCCTGGCGGCCGAGGATCATCCGGTGAACCGGCAGGTGCTGAGCCTGTTGCTCGGTCAGGTCGGCATCGTGCCCTGGATCGTCGAGAACGGCGAACAGGCGGTTCAGGCCTGGCGCGACGGTGCGGTGGATGGACCCTGGGACCTGATCCTGATGGACGTTCAGATGCCGGTCATGGACGGGCCTACCGCTGCGCGCGCGATCCGCGCGGAGGAAAGAGCTGCGGGCCGCGCACCCGTCCCGATCATCGCCCTGACCGCGAACGTCATGACCCACCAGCTCGACGACTACAAACAGGCCGGGATGGACGATTTCGTGGCCAAGCCGATCCAGGTCGAGGCCTTGCTGTCCGGGATCGAGACCGCCCTGGCGCGGCGGGATGCTGTCGCCACCGGGGCCCGGGAAGCCGCCTGACGCCCTATTTCGCGGGCGCGGACATGGGGGTCAGGGCCATGGCGATGGCGCGTTGCTGGGCCAGTTCGGGCGCCGGCAGGGGGACCAGGCCCCGGTCTTGCATATAGCCGCCACGCCCGGCCGAGGCGTCGCTCATCAGTTCGGCGACATAGAGCTGCAGCCCCGGAATGACGCCCACGTGGGCCTTCTTCACATAGATGTAGAGGCTTCGAGCCAGGGGGTAGGAGCCGTCGGCGATGGTGTCCACGCTCGGCATGACGCCGTCGATGGTCTCGGCCTTCACCGTGTCGAGGTTCTGCTCCAGGAAGGAAAAGCCGAAGACACCGAGCGAGCCGGGCGTCCGGGTCAGGGTCTGGACGATGGCGTTGTCGTTCTCGCCGGAATCGACCCAGGCGCCATCTTCGCGGATCGTGTGGGTCAGGCTCTCGAACTTCTTCGAATCATTGGCGAAGGCGTTGGTCGCCGGAACCAGCTTGCCGCCCGCCGCCATGCCGAGCTCCAGGAAGGCGTCGCGCGTGCCCGAGGTCGGGGGCGGGCCATAGACCTGGATGCGCTGTTCGGGCAGGCCGGGATTGACGTCGCGCCAGGTCCGCTTCGGATTGGTAGCGAACTGACCGTTCGCATCGGGAACGGTCTGGGCCAGACCTTCGTAAAGGTCGTTGAGCTCGAAGTTGAAGCTGTTGCCGTTTCGCGCCGTGGCCACGACGATGCCGTCATAGCCGATCTTCAGCTCGACGATCTCGGTCACGCCGTTCTTGGCGCACATCTCGAACTCGGACTTCTTCATCTGACGCGAGGCGTTGGCGATGTCCGGGGTGGTGGGCCCGACCCCCTGACAGAAGGCCTGGATACCGCCGCCTGTGCCGAGTGATTCGACGCGGGGCGAGGCGTTGCCGGGATTGTTGCGCGCGAAATTCTCGGCGACCCGGGTGGCGAACGGGAAGACCGTCGAAGACCCTGCGGCCCAGATTCCGGTGCGTTGACCTGACCCGCTGTCGCAGGCGGCGAGAAGGGCCAGGCCGGCGACCGCAAGGACGGTCGGGAGGGTTCGGATCATGGAGCCGGTTCCTTGAAGCATTCGCGAGGCTTTAGATCAGCTTTGTGACGCTTTGACCGATGAGGCTCAGAGCAGTCGTTTGCGCATGGCCTGGGACAGCATGTCGATCATTGTCACCGCGATGACGATGATGATGACCATGGCCGACACCTTGGTGAAGGCATAGGAGTTCATGCCGTCGATCAGGACCTGGCCGATACCGCCCGCCCCGATCAGGCCCAGTACGGTCGCCGAGCGGCTGTTGGACTCAAAGCGGTACAGGGCGAACGAGGTCCACAGGGGCGCGACCTGGGGAATGACGCCCCAGACGATTTCGTTCAGCGGCGAGGCGCCCGTCGCGCGCACGCCCTCGACCGGACCCTTGTCGATCGACTCGACCGCTTCGGAAAACAGCTTGGCCAGGACGCCGGCGGTGTTCAGGGCGATGGCCAGGACGCCAGGCAGCGGCCCCAGGCCCACGGCCACCACGAACAGCAGACCGATGACCAGGTCGGGGATCGAGCGCAGCAGGTTCATGACCCACCGCACGGGCGTCACCACCCAGACGGGCGCGATGTTGCGGGCGGCCGCCAGCCCCAGCGGAATGGCCGCGAAGACGGCGAGGAAGGTGCCCCACAGCGCGATCTGGACCGTCTCCCACATCTTGGCGACATAGATTCCCCAGTCGGCGAAATCGGGCTTGATCAGGTCGCTGGCGAACCGCGCGGTGTTGTCGCTGTTCTCCAGCAGACGCGGCAGATTGCCCAGTTCGACGGCCTTGATGCTGTAGATCAGGATGACGGCCACCCCGCCCCAGATCAGGATGTCGAGCGCCCAGGCGCCCAGCGACTTGGTGGGCGGGTTTGGGATGGGGGTCGATGTCACGGGCGTCGCGGTCAAGGCTGGACCTCGGCACGAGCGCGAAGCGCCTGAAGTTCGGCCTCCGCCGCGCTCACGGCGGCGGCATCGCCCTTGGCCTTGGCCTCGGCCAGCTTCTGGTCTGCCACCATGACCCGGATCGGATCGAGATAGCCATCGTCGGCGGCCCGGAACTGGGAATACTCAAGGCCCGCCAGGACCTGGCGCTGGCGGTCGGCCTCGACGCCCTGTCCCTGGCCGTAGCCCAGGAAGAAGGCGCGGATCTTTTCCTTCAGCACCGGATCGAGCTCGGCGGACACGACGATGCCCGATTCCGGGATCGGCGGAGACAGCCAGATGTCCTGGATCTGGGCCGCCATGGCCGGATTCTGGCGCGTCATGAAAACGGTGTTGACGGTGTTTGACGTCGCCACGTCCAGAACGCCCGTCGCGACCCCGAAGGCATTGGCCTGATGGTTGGCGGAGCGGACGGTCTTGAAGCACTGGGCCGGGGCGATGCCGCGCGGATTGAACAGGAAGGCCATGGGGGCCAGGGTCCCCGAGGTGGACTGGGCGTCGCCGATGCCGAAGTCGAACCGCTTCCCGCAGGCCAGGACCTGGTCCAGGGTGATGCCCGAATCCTTGCGCACGATCAGGGTCGATTGATAGGAATCCAGACCCTCCTTGTTGACCGTGCGGGCGATGACCTCGGCGTCGGCGCGATCGACCGCTTCCAGGGCCGGTTTCGCCGAGAACCAGCCGACCTGGGTCTGACCGCCGCGCATGGCCTCGACCAGGACGGTGTAGTTGGAGCCGAAGAAGGGTTTGACGGTGACGCCCGTCTCCTTGGCCATGTCGTCCAGCAGAGGCTGCCACAGCGGCCCCGCAGAGGCCTGACCCTCGGCCGACAGGATCGAGAAGGTGATCTCGGTCGGAGCGCCCCCGGCCTTTTCGTCGCCGCTGCCGCATGACGACAGCCCCAGGGCGATGACAGCGGCGCCGGCCAGCCCCAGCAGGCGGCGGGAGATGAGTGTACGGCTCATGCCTTGGCTTCCCAGAACGCGTCCTCGAACTCGGGACCATAGATGTCGATGAGGGTCTTTGTGTCCAGGCCGGTGGCCGGGCCATCATAGACGATCTTGCCGGCCTTCAGGGCGATGACCCGCTCGCAATAGCGGATCGCATAATCGACCTGGTGCAGGGTGACGATGACGCCAAGCCCGTCGCGCCGGTTCAACTCGACGAGGATCTCCATGACCTTGCGGGCCGAGACGGGATCCAGCGAGGCGACCGGTTCGTCGGCCAGGATGGCCTGGGCCCCCTGGACGATGGCGCGGGCGATCGCGCCGCGCTGCTGCTGGCCCCCCGACAGGGTGTTGGCGCGCTGCGCGGCGTAGTCGGAGACACCGACCCGGTGCAGGGCGGCCATGGCCTTGGCCTTGTCGGCGGCGGGCCACAGGCCGAACAGCCCCTGGGCCGTCGGAATACGCCCCAGCGCTCCCAGCATGACGTTGGAAAACAGGCTCAGGCGGCCCACCAGGTTGAACTGCTGGAAGATCATGCCCAGCCGGGCGCGGGCGGCGCGGATATGGCCGGTGCAGCGTCCATCCTTCTGCACCGTCTCGCCGAACACCTGGATCGTCCCAGCACCGCCGTCGATCGGGTGAAGGCCGGTAATCGAGCGCAGCAGGGTGGACTTGCCCGACCCCGACGGCCCGATCAGGGCGACCATCTCTCCGGCCGCGACGCGCACGGAAACGCCATCCAGCGCCTTGCGCGCGCCATAGGTCTTCGAGACATCGCGCACCACGACGAGATCGGGTGCGACCGCTGGGCTGGAGGAACTCATCGGGCTCGCTGAATCAGCTGAGAGGGAGGCGGTCGCCGATGCCCGCTGATGGGCGTTCCGGCAAGTCTTAATGCCACGCGTGCCGGGACGGCGTCCAGTGGCGTGGCATGGCGCGGCCTCCGTATTGTCCGGTCCCGGAGTTTTTCAGGCCCTGCAAGGGTTTGCGAAGCGAGGCCATTCGTTCAGGCCACAAAAAAACCGCTTTACATGACAGTCTCGTGACCCTAAATCGCGCCTTCCGGCGGACCCCGTAGGTCTACACGTTGCGCTGCTAACGCCGGCTGGGTTTAACAATTACAGGGGTTTACGTGAATTGCGCACGTATCCATTTCCCCTGGACCTGGTCCGCGAGCGGTCCCCTGAACGTCCAGTCGCACTCGTGCGGCCGCGTTCGGTTTCCGTAGCGGCGCGCTGGTTCCAGGACAATCTCAAGGCTGACGTCTTCTATGCTGTGAAGGCCAATCCCTCGGCATGGGTCATCGAGACCCTAGTCGAGGCGGGTGTCACAGGGTTCGACGTCGCATCGCTTGCCGAAATCGAGCTGGTTCGCTCGGTCAGCGCCGACGCGCGCCTGGCCTTCATGCACCCGGTCAAGAGCCGGTCGGCGATCACGCGTGCCTATTTCGATCACGGCGTCCGGACCTTCTCGCTCGACTGCGAAGACGAGTTGCAGAAGATTCTCGACTGCACGGGCGGTGCCACCGACCTGAACCTGATCGTGCGCATGGCGGTGTCCGCAGAGGGCGCGGCCTATACGCTGTCGGGCAAGTTCGGCGTGTCGACCGATCAGGCTCCGGCCCTGCTGCTGTCGGTTCGCCGCGCGGTGGTCGACGGCCTGATGGGCGTATCGTTCCACGTCGGGTCGCAGTGCATGCGTCCGACCGCCTACCAGGCCGCCATGGCCCAGGTCGGGCGTTCGATTTCGCGCGCGGGCGTCATCGTGGACATCGTCGATGTCGGCGGCGGCTTCCCCTCGGTCTATCCGGGCATGGTCCCGCCGGACATGAGCGAATACGCCGACGCCATCCATCGCGGCTTCAACGAAATGCCGGTGTCGGAAACCACCGAACTGTGGTGCGAGCCCGGCCGGGCCCTGGTCGCCGAATCCTCGTCGATCCTGGCCCGCGTCGATCTGCGCAAGGGCGACGCCCTGTATCTGAACGACGGGTCGTACGGCTCGCTGTTCGACGCGACCCATTCGCGCTGGCCCTTCCCGACCAAGCTGGTCCGGCCAGATTCCATTCAGGGGGGCGAGGCCTCGGCCGATCTCAAGCCGTTCCAGTTCTATGGACCGACCTGCGATTCGATCGACCACATGCCGGGCCCTTTCTGGCTGCCGGCCGACATCCGTGAAGGCGACTTCATCGAGATCGGCATGCTGGGTGCCTATGGCGTGGCGATGTCGACGGGCTTCAACGGCTATGGCGAACACGATCTCGCCGTCGTCGAGGATGCCCCGATGGCTTCGCTGTACGGCCTGGCTCCGCGCTCCATCCCCACCGTGCGCACCACGGCGGAGGAAGCGGCCCGCAAGGTCGTTCGTCTGTCGCGTCCCAAGGGCAAGGCGGGTCAACGCAAGAAGGCCCGCCGCTAGGGCCTGGCGCTAAACCGTCATGTTTCGGTTCTAATCAGCAGCGGCCCGTCGCTCCGTCCGGGCCGCTGCTTCTATTGACGACGGGCGCTCAAACCAAAGGGAAACCCTTGCAATGAACGCTCCCGTTCAGTCCAACACCAAGGCTCAGCTGCTCCAGAACGTCGTCGAGCACATCGACATCACGTCCTTCGACGCGCGTCCGATCATCGATTCGATGCGCAAGATGAGCTTCTCGTCGCGCGACACGGCCCGCGCCGCCGACATCTTTTCCATGGCCATCGAGGACGCCGACTGCTCGCCGTGGCTGATCCTGGCCGGTTCGACCTCGGCCGGCGGCTGCATGCACGTCTACCGCGACATGGTGAAGTTCGGCATGATCGACGCGATCGTCGCCACCGGCGCCTCGATCGTCGACATGGATTTCTTCGAGGCCCTGGGCTTCAAACACTACCAGGCCGCGGGCGAGGTGGACGACAACGTCCTGCGCGACAACTACATCGACCGGATCTACGACACCTATATCGACGAGGAAGAGCTCCAGAACTGCGATCACACCATCCTGGAGATCTGCAACGCGCTGGAGCCGCGCGCCTATTCCAGCCGCGAATTCATCTGGGAGATGGGCAAGTGGCTGTCGGAAGGCAACGCCAAGAAGCCCGGCTCGCTGATCCAGACCGCCTATGAAGAAGGCGTGCCGATCTTCTGCCCGGCCTTCGTCGACAGCTCGGCCGGCTTCGGTCTGGTCAAGCACCAGAAGGAGCGGATCGCCGAAGGCAAGCCCTATCTGATGATCGACGCGGTCGCCGACTTCCGTGAACTGACCGACATCAAGATCGCGGCGGGCGTCACCGGCCTGTTCATGGTCGGCGGGGGTGTTCCGAAGAATTTCGCCCAGGACACGGTCGTCTGCGCCGAAATCCTCGGCATCGAGGCCGAGATGCATCGCTATGCGGTCCAGATCACGGTCGCCGACGTCCGCGACGGCGCCTGCTCGTCCTCGACGCTGAAAGAGGCAGCGTCCTGGGGCAAGGTCCAGACGACGCACGAACAGATGGTCTTCGCCGAAGCCACCACCGTCGTGCCGCTGATCGGCTCGGATGCGTATCACCGCGGTGCCTGGAAGAACCGCGACAAGCGCCGCTGGGCCAAGCTGTTCGGCAAGTAAGGCCGCGCTACTCCGTCAGCGCCTCTGGCAGCTGGGGCAGTAGAAGGTGGATCGACCGGCCTGCACGATGCGTTTGATCACGCCCGTGCAGGTTTCGGCCGTACAGGGCTCACCCTCGCGGCCGTAGACGTCGAAGCGATGCTGGAAATAGCCCTGGCCGCCGTCGGCGTTGGCGAAGTCGCGCAGGGTCGAGCCCCCTGCCGCGATGGCGTCGTTCAACACGTCGCGCACGACGCGGGCCAGGGTCTCCAGCCGCGGCTTGGACACCTTTCCCGCCGCGATCAGGGGTGAGATACGGGCCCGGTACAGGGCTTCGCAGACGTAGATGTTTCCCAGACCCGCCACGTTGCGCTGGTCGAGCAGGCTGACCTTGATGTTCTGCTTTTTGCCGTCGAAGGCCTGGGCCAGATGCGCGCCTGAAAAGCCGTTGCCGAGCGGTTCGGGCCCCAGGGCCTTGAACCACGGATGAACCTCCACGGCCTCGGTCGGGATCAAGCCCATGAAGCCGAAGCGCCGGGCATCGGCGAACCCCACCCGGGTCGTCGTTTCGCCGCGCACGGCGCAGAAACTCATGTGCTCATGCTTGCCGGCGATCGGCGCGGGTTCCTCGAACTCCCCCACCTGGGCTCCGTCCAGGGTGAAGCGGCCCGTCATGCCCAGATGGGTGATCCAGGTCTCGCCCGTGTCGAGCGCGGCCAGCAGGTATTTGGCCCGCCGGTCGATCCGTTCGACGATCGCGCCGTCCAGCCGGTCCACGAACCGGTCCGGAAACGGAAACCGCAGGTCGGGCCGGTTCTGGCGCACCCGTGTCAGTCGCGCCCCGACCAGAACGGGCTCCAGGCCACGCCGGACGGTTTCGACCTCGGGGAGTTCAGGCATGCCTGCACCCTAGACGGCGCCGGCTCGCGGGAGAAGCCGCCTCAAGCTTGACCATAAGCGCCGGGACCGGAGCAACCTTCGCAGGACGGTTGGAAAATGGCTGCGCGGTTGTCGCCGAACCGTGGTCGCCCTGACGTCGAACCCCGTCAGAGATCGTTCTGGCCATACAGATCGGGGGGATCGGTTGGATTTTCCAATTCAGGACGCCGCCTCGGTCAGGCCGGGCGAGGTCTTCGCCGGGGCCGCCGCCCGACGCTTGCGGGGGGCGTTCGCGCGCTTGCGGGTCTCCGTCGCGGCCGGGATGCGGCTTGGCGATCCGATAGCGGTGGCGCTGCTGGCCGTGCTTGGCCTGTCTGCCTATTTTCTGCTGTTCCCGGGCGTGGATCTGGCCGTGAGCGCGACGTTCCACCAGGCTGGTGAAGGCTTTGCCCTCGCTCGCGAGCCGATCCTCAAGGGGCTTCGCAAGAGTTCGACCTGGGTTCTGGCGGGGCTGTTGATCTCGGCGTTCACGATCCTGATCCTGCGCCGCTGGTTGTCCCGTCCGGGCGCGATCGGACGGATTGGACCCGGCCTCGGGCGCAACTGCGCCTTCCTGCTGGTGGGGCTGGCGGTCGGGCCGGGGCTGGTGGTCAATACGGTGCTGAAGAACGGCTGGGGGCGGGCCCGGCCCGTCCAGACCGACCTGTTCGGCGGCGAGGCGGCCTTCAGCGGCGTCTGGCGGATCAGCGACGCGTGTCGCGACAACTGTTCGTTCGTTTCGGGCGAAGCGTCGTCGGCGACCTGGATGGTCTGTGCGGTCCTGCTGATGACACCGGCGCGATGGAGGGTGGCGACCGTGTCTGTGGCCTGTGTCTACGCCGTGGCGCTGTCCCTGAACCGCGTCGCCTTTGGAGGGCATTATCTGTCGGACGTGCTTCTGTCCTGGGCGATCACCGCCCTGGTGCTGGCGGCTCTGCACCGCGTGATGGCTGCGGCTCCGACGCCGGGCCGGCGCCCCCTGCCGGCTCTGAAGCGCCGCGTTTCCGGCATCGTCGTCGCCTGAGCCGAAAGACCGGGCGTTGCGCCGGAATGGAATTCCGGCTTACCTCCGCCGTTCGAGAGGGACCCACGACATGACCGACACACCTGCCCCCGCATCGACCGTCAAACGCGTCGAACTGACGATCCGGGCCCTGGTCCTGGGCTGTCTGCTGGCGGTGATCTTTACCGCCGCCAACACCTATCTGGGTCTGAAGGTCGGGTTGACGTTCGCCTCGGCGATCCCGGCGGCGGTCATTTCCATGGCCATCCTGCGGATGTTCAAGACCTCGACCATCTGGGAGAACATGACCGTGCAGACGGTCGCGTCGGTCGGCGGGGCCATGAGCTCGATCATCTTCGTCCTGCCCGGCCTCGTGATGGTCGGGTGGTGGCTGGAGTTTCCGTTCTGGGAATCGGTGCTGATCTGCGTGTTCGGCGGCGTGCTGGGCGTGACCTTCTCGATCCCGCTGCGCCGGGCGCTCGTGGTGGATGCGGGCCTGCCCTACCCCGAGGGCGTCGCCGCCGCCGAGGTCCTGACCGTCGGCTCGCGCGGGGCCGAACAGACCGACGCTGCTGTGCGCGAGAACAAGGCCGGGCTGTGGGTGGTCATCACCGGTGCCGTGGTCTCGGCGGGATATGCCTTGCTGGTCGCGGGCCGGGTGTTCGCGGGCGAGGCGGCCCGGTTCCTCAAGCTGCCGGCGGCGTTCGGTGGCGGGGCGACCGGCCTGGGCTTTGGGATGCAGTTCGCGCTGCTGGGTGCCGGCCACCTGATCGGCCTGACCGTGGGTCTGGCCCAGGCGTTCGGCCTGTTGCTGGCCTGGGGGATCGCGGTGCCGATCCTGACCAGCCCGGACACCATCGCCTGGCTGACGGCGCACGGCATCCCGTCCATCGCCACCACGCTTGAGCCCGGGGTCGCGGCCGAGGAACTGGCCTCCACCGTCTGGCGGCGCGAGGTCCGGTTCATGGGGGCGGGCGTGATCGGCGTCGCGGCCATCTGGACCCTGATCAAGCTGGCAGGACCGCTGGTCGGCGGGCTGACGTCGGCGCTGGCCGCGAACCGACGCCGGAACTCGGGCGAGATCCTGGCGCGTACCGAACAGGACATCCCCATCAACATCGTCGCCGGGCTGTCGGTCGCCTGCCTGATCGGTATCGGCGGGTTGCTGGCGTGGTTCGCGCAAGGCAACGCCACCCTGGCCGGATCGACGGCCCTGCTGGTCGCGGGCGGGCTGATCTATGTCGTCATCATCGGTTTCGCCGTGGCGGCCATCTGTGGATACATGGCCGGGCTGATCGGGTCGTCGAACAGCCCGGTGTCGGGCGTCGGCATCCTGGCCATCGTCATCGCCTCGGTGCTTATGCTGGGAGTGCTCGCCATCGCGGGACTACCCGCCGATCCGTCCGTGGTGGCCTTCGCCCTGATCGTCACGGCGGTGGTGTTTGCCGTCGCCGTCATCGCCAACGATAACCTTCAGGACCTCAAGACCGGGCAGCTGGTCGAGGCCACGCCCTGGCGTCAGCAGACTGCGCTGATCGTCGGCGTGGGCGCCGGCGCCATCGTCATCCCCCTGATCCTGAACCTGCTGAACAAGGCCTTCGGCTTCGAGGGCGGTCCGGCCGGCATCGCCGACGCGCCCCTGGCGGCGCCCCAGGCGACGCTGATCTCGGCCCTGGCCAAGGGGGTGATCGAGGGCGGCCTGCGCTGGGACCTGATCGGGATCGGCGCGGTGATCGGCGTCGTGATCATCGTCCTCGACATCGTCCTGAACGCGACGACCAAGGGCAAGGTCAAGCTGCCGCCTTTGGCCGTGGGCATCGGCTTCTACCTGCCGGCCGCCGTCACCACGATGCTGGTCATCGGCGCGGTCTGCGGCTGGGTCTATGACCGGGCCATCAAGACCACCCGGTTCGCTGACGTCGGCCGCCGCATGGGCGTGCTGCTGGCATCCGGCCTGATCGTCGGTGAAAGCCTGTTCCTGGTCATGACGGCGGGGGTCATCGTCTTCACCGGCAACGACGCCCCCTTCGCCATGCTGCCCGAAGGCTCGGCCTGGCCGGCCATGGTGTCGGGGATCGTCGTCTTCGCGGTGCTGGTGTTCGGCCTCTACAGCTGGATCAGGAAGGTGTCGGCGAAGGTGGAGGGCTGATGCTTGCGCCCTCTCCCGTCGGGAGAGGGCTTGAGGCTCGCAGAGCGAAGCGATGCGCCTAGCCGAAAGGGTGAGGGGCTCCGTGCCAACCGGTGAGAGCAGAACCCCTCACCCTTTCGCGCAAGTCCGATCCTGACGCTCTCGCGCTCAAACCCTCTCCCTCTGGGAGAGGGGGTCAGTTGTGAAATCCGCCACGATCGGCTCGCGGTCCAGCACAGTCAGAAACCGCCGGAACGCCGCCTGTTCCAGCGCCGTCGTCGCCGTGTTCACGAGTGGGTGGAAGTTGACGATATCCGCCTCCCACAGGCGGCGGTCGAGAACGAAGGTGACCTGTCGCTCGACATCGTTGATCAGGCCCAGCGCCGTCACCGAGCCCGGCCGCACCCCCAGCGTCGCCCACATCAGCTCCGGGCTGGCGAACGAGAACCGGCCCGTGCCCGGCGGCGCGCCGATCAGGGCGGGGACGCGGTTCAGGTCAATCACCGTGTCCTGGGCCGCCGAGATCAGCCACAGCCTGGACTTCTTGTCCTTGAGGAACAGGTTCTTGGTGTGCAGGCCGGGCATGCCGGCTTTCAGCTCAAGGCCTTCCTCCACGCGGAACACGGCCGGATGGTCATGCGTCGTCTGGGCGATGGCGTTGTCCGCCATCCAGGCCAGCAGGCCGTCGCGATCACAGGCAGGTTGAGCCGTCATGGTGTGCCGGGCTAAGGGTTGAACAGCTTCGATACCGACTGGAGACGCGTCTTGGAACTGGAATGCTATCCGATGACCGGGACGCCGCCGGATCTGATCCCGGGGCGGCAGTCGCGCAACTGGATGGACGCCTTCATCTCGCGGCACCCCTATCGCTGTCTGCCGTTGAACATGGCCAATACGACGGGGTGGGAAATCCTGTGTCCGTTCGGCTTCTCGGCCGAGTGGAACGGCGGGCCCAGCCAGAACGACATCACCATCACGCCCGACCGGCCCAACCCCCAGGCCGACCATTTCGTGACCTCGCACTTCTCGCGCGGCGTGCTGACCATGCACCCCCAGTATCTGTTCCGGACCCCGCCGGGCTGGGGCATGACCTGTTCGGGATCGCCCAACCACGTCAAGGACGGGATCCAGGCCCTGGTCGGGCTGATCGAGACCGACTGGCTGCCGTTCCCGTTCACGATGAACTGGATCTTCACCCGGCCCGGCCGGATCAAGTTCGAGAAGGGCGAACCCTTCTGCTTCATCAACCTCGTCCAGCACAAACAGGTCGAGGAATTCCAGCCGGTGATCCGCTCGCTGGACTCCAACCCGGTGATGAAGGGCCAGTTCGAGGCCTGGAACCGCCAGAGGACGGACTTCAACAAGCGTCTGGCCTCGGGCGACCCCGATGCGGCCAAGGAGGCCTGGCAGCGCTTCTACTTCAAGGGCGAACTGCCCGAGGACCTCGGCACGGCGCCGCAGACCCACTCCAACAAGCGACGCCTGAAAACGCCCAGAGTCGGTTAAGGATCGGGGAACAGCCCAGCTTGTCGATCGTTCTTGTCGCTCAACGGCAGGAACGAACATCATGAGCATTCTCGGCAACATCCTCGGCGGCATCTTCGGGCGCAAGAAGGACGACGAACCGAAGGCGGCCCCGACGCCGCAGCCCGCGCCGACCGCCACCCCGAAGCCGACGCCGGCCCCCGCTCCGACCCCGACGACCGCTGCTGAACCCGTCGACGTGGCCGGCATCCTCGACTTCAAGAACAGCGTCCGTGACGAAAAGCTGAACTGGCGCACCTCGATCGTCGATCTGATGAAGCTGCTGGGGCTGGAAAGCTCCCTGGCGGAGCGCAAGGAACTGGCCGATGAACTGGGCTACACCGGCGACAAGAGCGACAGCGCCAGCATGAACATCTGGCTGCACAAACAGGTGATCCAGAAGATCGTGGACAATGGTGGGCAACTGCCGCGCGATCTGACGGCGTAGATTCAAACCCTTTCGTCATCCTCCGGTCTCGCTGCGCTCGCCGGAGGTTGACGAAAGAATGGAGAGAGAGTCGCATCGGCGGGGAGGTTCGCGGTAGGTTGATCGCATGAGCGACGTCGACCTTGATTCCGACGATCCCCCTTGGGAGGAGGATCTTCCCGAACGGGATGAGAACACCAACGACATGTTCGGTGTGCCGGTCGCTGCGCCCGCCGTAGCCGACGAACCGCCGGCTGAAAAACCTGCTGCCGTTCCGGTCGCCGTGTCTGCGCCTGCCCCCGTCGAAGGGGACGGCGAGGCCTATACGGTTCTGGCGCGCAAATACCGGCCGCGCACCTTCGAGGACCTGATCGGGCAGGAGGCGATGGTGAGGACCCTCACCAACGCCTTCGCCACCGGCCGGATCGCCCACGCCTTCATGCTGACCGGCGTGCGGGGCGTCGGCAAGACGACGACGGCGCGGTTGCTGGCGCGGGCACTGAACAACGAGACCGACGTCATCGATCGGCCGTCCTTGGAGCTGACCGCCTTCGGTCGCCACGACGCGGCGATCATGGCGGGCCAGCACATGGACGTCATGGAGATGGACGCCGCCAGCCACACCGGCATCGAGGGCATTCGGGACATCATCGAAAGCGTCCGCTATGCCCCGGTCGAGGCCCGCTACAAGGTCTATGTGCTCGACGAAGTGCACATGCTGTCCAACAACGCCTTCAACGCCCTGCTGAAGACGCTGGAAGAGCCGCCGCCCCACGCCAAATTCATCTTCGCCACCACCGAGATTCGCAAGGTGCCGGTGACGATCCTGAGCCGCTGCCAGCGTTTCGACCTGCGCCGCGTCGAGCCGGAAATCCTGGTCGAACACCTGTCGCGGATCGCCGGCAAGGAGGGGATGAAGGTCGAGGACGATGCCCTGGCCCTGATCGCGCGGGCCGCCGAGGGGTCGGTGCGCGACGGCCTGTCGTTGCTGGACCAGGCCCTGGTCCAGGGTGAGCGCGGCGAGACGGTCAAGACCGAGGTCGTTCGCGACATGCTGGGCCTGGCCGACCGCTCCCAGACCATCGCCCTGTTCGAACAGATCATGGCCGGCCGCACGCCCGAGGCGCTGGAGAGTTTCCGGACCCTGTACGGCTACGGCGCCGATCCGGTGCAGATCACCAACGACCTGCTGGAACATTGCCACGCGGCCTCGGTGGCAAAGATGCTGGGGCCCGATGCGACGCGGCTGCCGGCGGATCAGGCCCGGACCCTGGCCGCGCTGGGGGCGGCGATCTCGGCCGGGACCCTGTCGCGGACCTGGCAGATGCTGCTCAAGGCCCTGGACGAGGTGCGACGTGCGCCGAGCCCCGCCGATGCGGTCGAGATGGCCATCGTCCGACTGGCC
>NZ_JAEMRD010000204.1 GCF_016463485.1 Brevundimonas sp. | reverse complement strand
ACATCGTCATCCTGGTGGTGGCGGCCGACGACGGCGTCATGCCCCAGACGATCGAAAGCATCCAGCACGCCAAGGCCGCCGGTGCCCCGATCATCGTGGCCATCAACAAGGTCGACAAGCCCGACGCCGATCCGCAGAAGGTCATCAACGAGCTTCTGCAGTACGAAATCATCGGCGAGGCCCTGGGTGGCGACACCCAGATCGTCGAGGTCTCGGCCAAGGCCAAGATCAACCTGGACGGTCTGATCGAGGCCATCCTGCTGCAGGCCGAGGTCATGGACCTCAAGGCCGATCCGGAACGCTCGGCCGAAGGCGTGGTCATCGAGGCCAAGCTGGACAAGGGCCGCGGCCCCGTCGCCACCGTCCTGGTCAAGCGCGGCACGCTGAAGCGCGGCGACATCGTCGTGGCCGGCTCCGCCTGGGGCAAGGTTCGCGCCCTGCTCAACGAGCGCAATGAACAGCTCAAGGAAGCCGGGCCTTCGGTCCCGGTCGAGATCCTGGGTCTGGACGAGGCGCCGTCGCCGGGCGAACCGCTGGCCGTCGTGGAATCCGAGGCCCGCGCTCGCGAGCTGACCGAATACCGTGCCCGCACCAAGCGCGAGAAGGCCACTGGCGGCATCAACCAGGTCAGCCTGGTCGACATGATGGCCAAGCTGGGCTCCAAGAAGATCTCGGAACTGCCGGTCCTCATCAAGTCGGACGTCCAGGGCTCGGGCGAGGCCATCCAGGGCTCGCTGGAGAAGATGGGCAACGACGAGGTCCGTGCGCGCGTCGTCTATTCCGGCGCCGGCGGTATCACCGAAAGCGACGTCCAGCTGGCCAAGTCGGCCGGCGCCCCGATCCTGGGCTTCAACGTCCGTGCCTCGAAACAGGCGCGCGACATGGCCGAGCGCGAAGGCGTGGAGATCCGGTATTACTCGATCATCTACGACCTGCTCGACGACATGAAGGGCGTGCTGTCGGGGATGCTGGCCCCGCTGCAACGCGAGACCTTCCTCGGCAACGCGGCGGTTCTCCAGGTGTTCGACATCTCCAAGACCGGAAAGATCGCCGGTTGCCGGGTGTCCGAAGGCGTGGTCCGCAAGGGCGCCAAGGTCCGGATCATCCGCGACGACATCGTCGTGCTGGAGCTGGGCACGCTCGCCACGCTCAAGCGCTTCAAGGACGAGGTCAACGAGGTGCCGTCGGGCCAGGAATGCGGCATGCATTTCCAGGGCTTCCACGACATCAAGGTCGGCGACTACGTCGAGTGCTTCACCGTCGAAGAGATCCAGCGGACTCTCTGAGTGGGGCGCTTCGCGCCGCGCTAACGCTCGCGACGCGGTCGCTTGCTGCTTGAGCACAATAGTCGGCTTTCCTCCCCGTTCGCCGCTTGGCGAACGGGGAGGGGGACCACGAAGTGGTGGAGGGGCTCTGGCCGCGCGCACCGCGTCCGGGGCGACAGCCCCTCCGTCTGCTCGCCAGAGGCTCGCATCCACCTCCCCATCGTTACGCGACGGGGAGGAGAGTTTCATCGCCCAGCTTCCGCCGCATAGGCGCTGGATGAAGTCGCCATGCTCCGCTGCCTGATCCCCGCCGTCCTCGCCGCTGCCGTGATCGCCACCCCGGCCTTCGCGGGAACCAGCTATCTCGCCTACAATCCGTCGGACCGGATCACGACGGCCCTGACGCGCGGCTTGACGCTCGAGGTCAACAAGGGGCTGTTCGGGGCGGTGTCGATCCGGCGGATCATCTCGACCAGCTCGCGCGGCTCGGCCGACATCCGGCGTGGCGGCCCGTACGAGGCGCGCGACGCCCTGCCCGAGGGCTCGGGCGAGAGTACCGTCTATACCATCCCGACCGAGGGCGACGGCCGCCCCCTGGCCCGCGCCCTGTGCCCCGGCGCCGACCAGACCTATCTGGTCGTCGGTCTGGTGCGGGCGGTGCGGCCCCTGACCATGCACGCGGTCGGCCGCTGGCCCGACGGCCGATACCGCCACTGCGTCGAACTCAACTACAGCTATCGCGGCGAATGGGCCCTGCCGCCGCGCACCGCGCCGGGTGAAAGCACCGCTCCCACCTTGCCGTGACAGACATTCTTGATACCGCTCATCCCGGCGGAAGCCGGGACCCAGTGCTTTGGGCGATCGGCCTCGAATATTGCTCCCGGGACCGATCCCACGCACCGTGCCTCATAAAAGAACTGGGTCCCGGCGTTCCCCGGGGATGAGCGGATAGAATGAAGGCTAGCTTCCTTGTCATAGCTGCGCTGGCAGGTGCCCTTGCCGCCCTTTGGACCTGGACCATCCCCGGTGACCCCGCGCGCTGGCCGGCCGCTGCGACGGAGCAGCGGATACCCGTCACCCTGCTCGACAACGGCTTCCACACCGACCTGGTCGTGCCCCGCGCGGCCCTGGCGTCGCGCCCCGGCCCCCTGGCCGACGCCGTCGGGACTCTGGGCCCCGGCGACTGGATCCTGATCGGCTGGGGCGATGCCACGTTCTATGTCGATCAGAGGCCGATCGCCGACCGTCTGCCCGACGGCGCCCGCGCCTTCTTCTGGCCCGGCAACCCCTCCGTCCTGATGCTGCGCCCCGAGACCATTGCGCCCGAACAGGCATTCGTCGCCGAGGGCCGACGTCGGCTTGTCCTGTCCGACACAGCCTTCGACGGGATGGCGCGCCGCGTGGAGGCCAGCCTCGACCTCTCGACCGGTGCCCCACGCGTCGCCGCGACCCGGCCCGGAGACCCGGTTCGCTTCTTCGCCAGCCGCGAGACGTTTTCCGTTCTGCACCTGTGCAATCACTGGGTCGGCGAGGTGCTGGACGCCGCCGGCCTGCCGATCCGGCCGGTTCAGACCATCCTGTCATCAGAGATCGGCCGAACCATCGACCGCACGCAATTGGACAGGGCGGCCCCGCAGGCCTAGACCGCCTCCCTTTTCCATTTCAGCCCTCCGCCGGGTCCGATCCCCGGCAAGCGCCGGAGACCACCTCATGAGCAACCGCAAACCCAAGACCAAGGCCACCGCCGGCCTGGTCAGCCAGCGCCAGCTGCGCGCCTCCGAAATGATCCGCCACGCCCTGGTCGAAGTCATGCGCGAGAACGAGATCCGCGATCCGGCCCTGGTCGGCGTCTCGATCACGGTCAGCGAGGTCCGGCTGTCGCCCGACCTGAAACACGCCACCTGTTTCGTCGAGCCCTTGGGTGCCGGCGTCGAGACCTCGGACACCGCCGGCCATATCGACGAGATCCTCAAGGCGCTGAACGCCCACGCCAAATTCCTGCGCGGGGCGCTGGGCCGGCACATCGACATGCGCTTCACCCCCGACCTGCGCTTCCGCCACGACGAGAGCTTCGAGGCCGCCGAGCGGCTGAACCGCCTGCTGGACGACCCGCGCGTGCGCGCAGACGTGTTCGTGCCGCCGGTCGAGGAAGACGACGCCTGATGGGCCGTCGTAAGAAGGGCGATCCGGTCAACGGTTGGGTCTGTCTCGACAAGCCGTTCGAGCTGGGGTCCACCGACGCCGTGTCGAAGGTCCGCCGCCTGTTCAACGCGCAGAAGGCGGGGCATGCGGGGACGCTGGACCCGCTGGCCAGCGGCATCCTGCCCATAGCGCTGGGCGAGGCGACCAAGACCGTGCCCTTCATGATGGAGGCGGAGAAGGTCTATCGCTTCACGATCCATTGGGGGATTTCGACCGCCAGCGTGGACCGGGAAGGGGAGATCATTGCCCGCTCCGACGTCAGGCCCAGCGTAGAGGCGGTGCGTGCGGCGCTGCCGTCCTTCGTCGGCGAGATCGACCAGACCCCGCCGCAGTTCAGCGCCATCAAGGTGGACGGCCAGCGCGCCTATGACCTGGCCCGCGATGGCGTGGAGTTCGAACTGGCCAGCCGCCGCGTCACCATCCACGAGGCCGAGGTCACGGACGCGCCGGACCCGGATCACGTCGAACTGACCATTCGCACCGGCAAGGGCGTCTATGTCCGGTCGCTGGCGCGCGATCTGGCGGTCATGCTGGGGGCCGAAGGGCATGTTTCGGCGCTGCGCCGCGAGCGGGTTGGACCGTTCAGTACCGAAAACGCGGTCACTCTGGATTTCCTGACCGATCTGGTGCATAGGGACGCCGCCTTTGAAGGCCTGCTGCCCGTAGCGACCGCCCTGGACGACATCCCGGAGCTGGCCATTACGGACCAGGACGCCTTCGCGCTTCGTCAGGGACGACCGATCGTTCTGCTCCCCCGACAGGTCGAGACGCTCAA
>NZ_JAEMRD010000070.1:7838-16812 GCF_016463485.1 Brevundimonas sp. | reverse complement strand
GGGTTCATCTGCGCGACCTCGGTCGTGGTGCAGTTGCTGAAGCAGCGGGCGCGGCCCTATCTGTTCTCCAACGCCCTGGCGCCGGCGGTTTGCGGGGCCTCGATGGAGGCGATACGGATCGCGCAGGGGGCCGAGGGCGACGCCCTGCGGACCCAGCTGACGGCCAATGCGCAGCGGTACCGGGCGGCGATGACGGAGGCCGGCTTCGACCTGCTGCCCGGCGAGCATCCGATCATTCCGGTGATGCTGGGCGACGCCAAGCTGGCCCAGGATCTGGCGGCGCGGATGCTGGAACTGGGGGTTTATGTGATCGGGTTCTCGTTCCCCGTCGTCCCGAGGGGCGCGGCGCGCATCCGGACGCAGATGTCGGCGGCGCATACGTTCGACCACATCGATCAGACCGTCGCGGCGTTCAAGCAGGCAGGTCAAGAGTTGGGAGTGATCTAGTTGCTGTCGAAGCTCGTCATTGACGGGGGCAACGTGGAGAGCCTCGAGGATGTCTATGACCTGGTTGCGCAGCTTCCTGATATTCCGGCCTGGTTCGGCCGAAACCTAGATGCTCTCGATGAGCTAGGCTCGTTCATAAAATACCCCCTCGAGATCACGGTCAGGCACCCGAAAGCCTTGGAGCGAAATCTCGGGCGGAAAGATTTCGCTGTCCTGATCGATGTCCTCGAGAATTTGAGGGATATGGAGGACGAGTTCGAGCCTGCCTTTCCCGTGTCGCTCGTGATCGAGCAATCCTGACGATTGTAGGAGTTTGAGATGACGCAAACCATGAAGGCCCTGGCCAAGACCGGTCCCGTCGAGGGTCTGGAGCTGATCGATGCGCCGATCCCGGTGGCGGGCCCCGAGGATGTGCTGATCCGTGTGCATCGCACGGCGGTCTGCGGCACCGACATCCACATCTGGAACTGGGACGAGTGGTCCCAGAAGAATGTGCCGACGCCGATGATCACGGGCCATGAGTTCAGTGGAGAGATCGTCGCCATCGGTTCGGACGTCCATCGGCCGCTGAAGATCGGCCAGCGGGTCTCGGCCGAGGGCCACGTCATCGACCTGAACTCCGAGGCCGCGCGGGCCGGCCATTTCCATCTGGATCCGCACACGCGCGGCATCGGGGTGAACCGTCAGGGGGCCTTCGCCGAGTTCGTCGTGGCGCCGGCCTTCAACGTCATCGAACTGCCCGACGACGTGTCGGACGAGGTGGCCTCGATGCTGGATCCCTTCGGCAATGCGGTCCACACGGCGCAGCAGTTCGACCTGCTGGGCGAGGACGTGCTGGTCACGGGCGCGGGGCCCATCGGGATCATGGCGGCGGCCGTGGCGCGCCATGCCGGGGCGCGCACCGTCGTCCTGACCGACATCAATGACTATCGGCTGGAGCTGGCTCTCAAGGTCGCGCCGGGCGTGCGGACGCTGAACACCTCACGCGAGGATCTGCGCGACGTGATGAAGGAGCTGGGGCTCAAGGTTGGGTTCGACGTGGCGCTGGAGATGTCGGGATCGCCGATCGCGTTCAAACAGTGCGTCGACACCCTGATCATGGGCGGCGGCATGGCCATGCTGGGCATTCCGTCGAAACCGATGGAGACCGACTGGGGCGCCATCATCCTGAAGGCCCTGACCATCAAGGGCGTCTATGGGCGCGAGATGTTCACGACCTGGAGGAAGATGCTGGGCCTGCTGAAGGCCGGGCTCGACCTCGAGCCCCTGATCACGCATCGACTGGCGTACGATCAGTACCGCGAGGGCTTTGCAGCGATGAAGTCGGGTCAGTCGGGCAAGGTCGTTCTGGACTGGCAGAAGGCCGCCTGAGACCGTGCTGTCGGACACCGCCCGATACGCCATGCGGGCGATGATGGTCCTGGCCGAGCGCGACGGCCACGCCTCGATCCTGGAGGTCGCCACGGCGGCCTCAGCTCCGAGGAAGTATCTGGAATCCATCCTGCTGCGGCTGAAGCTGGACGGGCTGGTGGTGTCCTTGCGGGGCAGGGCCGGCGGCTATGCCCTGTCGCGACCGGCGGGCGAGATTTCGGTCGCCGACATCATCCGGGCCACGGACGGGCCTTTGGCGCTGGCGCCCTGTGCGTCACGGACGCGGTTCGAGGCCTGCGAGGACTGCGCGGATGTGGAGACGTGTCGGATCCGGTTCGTGCTGCTGGAAGGGCGGGATGCATTGGCCGAGGTGCTGGAACGGCGCACGTTGGCGGATCTGGTGGGAACGCTCTCCTCCCCGTCGCGCAGCGATGGCGCTGCGGGCGGCTCGTATACGAGCCGTCCTCAGGCGCGGCTCGGCTTCGAGCCGTGACGGAGGGGGCGACTCGGTCTGTCCTGTAGGGGTGTGAAAGCCCTCACTTTCGATAACGTGTCGCCCCCTCCGTCACGGCCCTGAAGGAGGGCCGCGCCACCTCCCCATGCTGCGCACGGGGAGGAGAAGCGTGCCTCGACCCTAGTACCGCGCCCGGATCGTCAGCCCCACGGTCCTGGGATCACCGGGCGTCCCCAGCACCAGGCCCGAGTTGCCGGCCTGGACCGTCAGCAGCTGCATATAATCCTCTTCCAGCGCGTTCTTGACGAAGACGAACGCCTCCCACCCCGCCTCAGAACGGAAGCCGGCGCGCAGGTTGACGATGCTGTAGCCCTCGATCTCGGTGTACCTCGAGACCGAGGCGTCCGCGTTGTAAGTCGAGCGGTAGCTGGCGTCGGCGCCGAAATAGGCCTCGCCCGACTGGCCGAGCGCGGTCGTGTCGGCGTGGACTTCCCCCCCGATCGCGCCGGCCCAGGGGGATACGCCCGGGAGTTCCTTGCCCGAAAGATCGCAGGCGATCGTCGCCGTGCCGATCCGCTCCAGGGGGCAGGGGCCGTTCTTGAAGTCGGCGTATTTCGCGTCGGTCCAGGAGACGTTTGCGTACAGGTCGACGAACGCGTTCGGCCGGGCGAAGGCGTCCAACTCGATGCCCTGGATCTCGACCTTGTCCGCATTGGCCAGATAGCCGCGCAGGGCGCCGGGGCCGGTGTCGACGACGTTGGCCTGATAGTCCTCCACGTCGGTGCGATAGGCGGCCAGGTTGGCGGTCAGCCGCTTGTCGAACAACTGGGTCTTGAGGCCCAGCTCCCAAGTCGTCACCGCCTCGGGCTCGACGGTGGCGTTGGTCAGGGACGGGCTGCCGTTCGGCAGGTTGGGGATGCCGGCCATGTTGATGCCGCCCGACTTGAAGCCCCGCGCATAGCTGCCATAGACGAGGATGTCGTCGCTGACGTCATAGGCCAGAGACACCTGGCCCGACAGGTCGCCGTCCGAGATGTCGGCGGCATAGCTCTGGGGCCGGGCGACGCCGAGGCGGCGGGTCAGGTCGGCCGCCGTGCCCGGACCGCCGCCGCTGACGGTCGAGGCGTAGACGCCGCTTTTTTCTTCATGGGTGTAGCGAAGGCCCGGCGTCAGGTGCAGCCGGTCGGTGATGTTCCAGGTGAACTGGCCGAAGACGGCGAGTGAGTCGGTCTCGATGCGGCTGTCGTTGAACACCGTGTAACCGTCGAGCAGGCCGGGGTTGGTGCCGGGGACGGGCACGCCGCCCACGGTTACCGTCGTCAGCCAGTAGGAGGCGTTGCGGCCGTATTCGGTGACGCCGTGGGTCTCCACCGCCTGATGGAAGGCATAGGCGCCGACGGTCCAGTCGATCCGGTTCGATCCGTTGGACGACAGCCGGAACTCCTGGCTCGACTGGTCCTGATCCGACGGGTTGGCCGACTGGCGGGTGATGTCTAGTGCGGTGTAGTCGCGGTCGTTGGCCGGCCGCCAGTCCCACGCGCGCCAGGCCGTGATCGAGGTCAGGGTGGCCCAGCCGAAGTCGTAGTCGACGATGGCCGAAAAGCCGCGCTGGATCTGGTCGGCGCCGATCGCGCCGTCCACGTCGGCGATGCGGTCATAGGGGTTGGTGCTGGCGGGCACATAGCCCAGCCCGGCGGCCAGGGCCGGGAAGCGCAGGTTCACCGGCTTGGCGGTGTCGCCGACCCGCACATACAGCTGGGTGCAGCAATCTGGCGTCTGGTCCGAATAGTCGCCGAACAGGCGGACGGTCAGATTGGCGGTGGCCTGGAACAGCAGCGAGCCGCGCAGGCTGATCGAGTCCTGCGAGTTCTGCTCGCGGTCGACGGTGACGTTGTCGAGGAAGCCGTCGCGGCGCGTCGAGACGAAGGACAGGCGCGCGGCCAGTTTGTCGTCGATCAATGGCCCGGAGATCGAGGCTTTGGCTTGCAGGAAGCCATAGTCGCCGATGGTGACTTCGCCTTGCGCGTCCGGCGTGAACGAGGGCGCGCGGGTGGTGATGTTGAGGGCTCCGGCCGTGGTGTTCTTTCCGAACAGCGTCCCTTGCGGCCCGCGCAGGATCTCGATTCGGTCGATGTCGACGAAGTCCAGCGTCGCCGTGGCCGGGCGGCTGTAATAGACCTGATCGATATAGATGCCGACGCCCTGTTCCAGCCCGTCGTTGGCCAGGCCATAGCTGGCCCCCAGGCCCCGGATTGTGATGGCGGTGTTGCGCGCGTTGGGGCTGAGCAACTGGACCGAGGGGGCCAGCTGGGTCACCTGACCGACGTTGTAGGCGCCGGTGCGGTTCAGCAGCTCTTCGTTGATGACGGTCAGGGCGATCGGCACGTCCTGGGCCCGTTCCTCGCGGCGCCGTGAGGTGACGACGATGTCGCCCAGCGAGGCGAAGCCGGGGTCCAGCGTGGATTGGGGCGCGCCCTCCGGTGGGGTGGGTTCGGCGGCGACCGGCGCGGCTTCCGGTGCGGCGACCTCGGCCAGCGCGGGCGCGGCGCAGCAGATCGCGACCGTCGACACCGCGGCCAGAAGGCCGGTCCGAAGGGCGGGGAGGGATGTAGGCATGACGGTTCCTGCGTTCGCGATATGCGGCGCGATCAGGGTGTCATTAAAAACCTAGCTGTGCAGTAGAGTTTTACTGAGGCGCGTTTGCAGTTTTCCGGCGCGGCCTTTGGAAGAAGGATCACCGATGGCTCGGGCGGTCCCCCGCTTGACGCGCACCACACGACGGGTGACGAGCACCCATGAACTATCGCCACAGCTTCCATGCCGGAAACTTCGCCGATCTGGTCAAGCACGCACTGGTGCTGTGGCTGGTGAAGGCGCGCCAGGCCTCAGGGCCGGTCGCGGTGCTGGATACCCATGCGGGGGCAGGCCTCTATGACCTGCAGGGCGACGCGACCCGCTCGCGCGAGGCCGAGGCCGGGGTCGCGCGGCTGATGACGGCGACGGACCTGCCGGCGTCGCTGGAAGCCCTGGCAAAAGAGGTGCGGGCCTTGAATCCCGACGGCGGCGTGCGCTGGTATCCGGGCTCACCGGTCCTGGTCGCGCGGGCGCTGGGGGGCGACGACCGCTATCTGGGTTTCGAGATGGTCGAGGCGGTCCAGGCCCTGCTGGCTGACGCCCTGGCTCCGTTTCCGGAGGCCGACAGTGCGGCGGCGGACGGCTATGCGGCGGTGGTGGCCGCAGCGCGGGCCGCCGACGCGCCGCTCATCCTGATCGATCCCCCGTTCGAGCGCGCCGACGACTATCTGAGGGCGGCCGAGACCGCCGTGGCCCTGGTCCGCGCCGACGCCGGTGCGACGGTGGCCATCTGGACCCCGCTCAAGGACCTCGAGACCTTCGACGGCTTCCTGAGGCGGCTGGACGGGGTCGGGCCGGTGCTGGTCGCCGAGGCACGTCTGAGGCCTCTGACCGACCCGATGAAGATGAACGGCTGCGCCATGGTGGTGGTCAATCCACCGCCGGGCACCGATGCGGTCGCGGCCGAGATCTGCACCTGGGTCGCCACGGCCCTGGGCGAGGCGGGGGGCAGGGGGGAGGTCTGGCGACTGTGACGGTCGGTCAGGGTCAGCGCCCTGGAACCACGATCCGGGCCGCGCGCTGACGAGAATGCGCAATCATTCTCTGCACCGTGCCATGACCGCCGTCGTGGCGGCCCTGGGCCATCCCGCCAGCCTGATCGTCCTGCTGATCTTCGCCGTCGTCTGGCGATGGGTCGAGCCTGAAAGCTTCGACCTCCACGCCGTGGCGACCCTGGTCGCCGTCGCCATGACCCTGGTCATCCAGCGGGGCCAGAATCGCGACACCGCCGCCCTTCAGGCCAAGCTCGACGAACTGATCCTGGCCACCGACGGGGCCCGCAACGAGGTCGCCGGCCTGGATCAGGAGACCGCCGACGACATCGAGGAGATCCGCAATGCCGGAACGACGCCGTAGACGGCTGTCCGGAATGCTTCAGGTTCGCAACTTCGATCGAGCAATCCCTTGTCCTGCAAGGGATCGGCTCATTCTTGAGTCGATTTGGTCGGCCTGGTCCCGACGGCGGGTATGATCCCGGGCCTATGGGTCTTTGACATCCCGCATCCGTTCCACGGAGGCCGGACTCCTCGGACTCCTCGGACTCCTCGGACTCTAATTTTCGAGTCCGGACAGTCCAGGAAAAGACGTCGGGCACGAAAAAAGGCGGCGGTCTCGCGACCACCGCCTTTCATCCGTCTGACGGTCTGCGCGCCTGGGATCAGTTGACGCCGGCCATGCCCTTCTTGAGGACGGGCGAGATCGCCAGCAGCAGAACCCCCACGCCGACGCCCACCCAGCCGATGGTATTGTACAGGGACGCATAGGTCTGCAGCGCCAGGGCCGGATCGGTGACGACCCCGGCCACCGTCGCCGTCGCCGTGGCCTTGGCGATGACGCCGGCGGCGATGTGCGCGACCGAGCTGGACAGGAACCAGACCCCCATCATCAGGCCCACGACCCGTTCCACCGACAGCTTGGTCACCATCGACAGACCGACCGGCGAGAGGAACAGTTCACCGACCGTGTGCAGGAAGTAGGTCAGGAACAGGAACATCAACGGCACGCGGAAGTCGACGTTGGCCGCGTTCAGAGACGCCCACGCCAGCAGCAGGAAGCCCGAACCCACCAACGCCAGGGCTGCGGCGAACTTCACCGGGGTCGACGGCTCCAGGCCGCGCTTGCCCAGGGCGACCCAGAGGCCGGCTACCAGCGGCCCCAGCAGGATGATGATGCCGGGGTTGAAGGACTGGGTATAGCCGACGTTGAACCAGGACGGCATGGCCGTTGACTGATCGGCGAACAGGCTGAGCGACGACCCGGCCTGTTCGAACAGGGCCCAGAACAGGACCGAGAAGAAGATCAGCACCTGAGCGACCAGCATGCGGGAACGATCGGTGCCCTTCAGCCTGGTCACCGTATAGCCGACGACGGCGACGAAGATGGCGCCGGCCGCCCAGGGCAGGACCGCTTCGATGATCTCGTGCCGGCGGATCAGCAGCCAGGTCGGGAAGACGGCGACCAGACCACCGATCCAGAACACGACCTCCAGCGGAACGCCCAGGACCTTGGTTCCTGCGAGCTTCTCGGGGTTGGGCGGAGCGCCGCGACCCTCGAGCCAGGGCTGACCCAGGATGAAGGTCAGCAGGCCCGCCAGCATCCCCAGTCCCGCGAGGCCGAACCCGTAGGCCCAGCCGTAGGTATAGCCGAGGTAGGAACAGGCGATCGTGGCCAGGAAGGATCCCAGATTGATACCGACGTAGAAGATGGTGAAGCCGCCATCCCGACGCGGATCGTTCTCTTCATAGAGCGCGCCCACGACCGTCGAGATATTGGCCTTGAGGAAGCCCACGCCGACGATGATCAGCGACAGGGCCAGGAACAGCAGGGGTTCTCCGACCTGGGTGTCCCGCGTCGTGTCCAGCGAATAACCGCCGACGGGGGTGAAGGCCGGGAAGCCGCCCGCAGGGGCGTCGACGGCCGTCACAGGCGCGACGGGTGCGCCGGGCGCACCGCCGGGCTCGACCTGGGCGGGCGGGACGCGGGTGTCCGCCGCACCGATCCGCTTGACGCCTTCGGGCGTGACCTCGATCTCGACCCGCTCGGCCCCGTTGACCGCGAACAGCTTGCGATCCTGGTTCCGGCCATCGACCTCGATGGCATAGGTCGTGTCGCCGATGGTGATCCGCTCACGACCGCCGGTGCCCTCGAAGGCCATCGTGAAGTGACCGAGTACCAGCAGGACGGCGCCGATGATCACGGCCTTGCGCGATCCCAGATACTTGTCGGCGATCAGCCCGCCGATGACGGGCATCAGATAAACCAGGGCCGCATAGGCGGCGTAGATGCCTTGCGCCTCTTCGGGGCCGAACAGGAAATGCTGGATCAGATAGACCGTCAGCATGGCCCGCATCCCGTAGAAGGAGAAGCGCTCCCACATCTCGGTGAAGAACAGGATCACCAGCCCCCGCGGGTGCCCCAGGAAAGTCTTGCGAGGCGAAAGCCCCCCCATATCCGTCGTGCTCAAACGCTCACTCCCTCATGCAGCGCCGACCCGGCGCGCTTTGAGAGCATAAGCAGCACGGCGGCAAAGGCCCGACAAGTCTTAAGGATGAATCGAAAGCGTAACCCCGGTGTCTCAAACCCTCTGGATCAGTGGAAATCCCGCGATCCGGGCAGGATCCGGACGTCCCGGGGATGTCGGCCGCGACCCGCGCCCGACGGGGCATGGCCCGATCCCGGCGTCTGGCTCATCGACAGCTGGCCCAGCATGGGGGTCCAGTCGATCAGGTCCTCGACCACCAGATGGGTCACGCCTTCCGCCCGCTGCACCCGGCCGCGTGCCAGGACCATTCGCGCGCCCATGGCGATGGGCCGAAGCCGCTCGAACACGTCGGGCCAGACGACCAGGTTGGCGACCCCGGTCTCGTCCTCCAGCGTCAGGAACACCACCCCCTTGGCCGACCCGGGACGCTGGCGCACCAGCACCACACCGCCGACCGCCACCCGCCGGTTCTCACGCGCCGCCTGATAGTCCAGCGCCGTCATCGCCCCGGCCCTGGCCAGCCGATCGCGCAGGAAGGCGACGGGGTGGCCCTTCAGCGACAGGCGGATGGTCTGATAGTCGCCGAC
>NZ_JAEMRD010000070.1:0-7828 GCF_016463485.1 Brevundimonas sp. | reverse complement strand
GGACGAGGCGGCCGCCCGTCCGCCTCGTCCAGCCCCATGGCCTCGAACAGGGGGGCCGAGGACGCCGGTGGTGCCCCCTTGGCGGCCCACATCCCCTGTCGCCGCGACAGCTTCAGCGACCCGAAGGCATCCGCCTCGGCCAGCCGATCCAGCGCCGCCGGTGGCAGCTTCGCCCGCAGCCGCAGGTCCTCCAGATCGACGAACGGCGCCTCGCCCCGCACCGCCACGATCCGCTCGGCCCAGTCCCGCCGGAAGCCGTCGATAGACCGCAGACCCAGGCGGAGGGCGCGCCGCCGCCCCTTTCGCCGCCGCTGCAGACTGCAGTCCCAGTCGCTGGCGTTGACGTCCGGATGCCGGACCTCGACGCCGTGCTCGACCGCATCGCGCACGATCTGGGCCGGGGCATAGAAGCCCATCGGCTGGCTGTTCAGCAGCGAGGCCGCGAATACCTCGGGATACAGGCATTTCACCCAGGCCGAGAGATAGACCAGATGGGCGAAGGAACAGGCATGGCTCTCCGGAAAGCCGTACTCGCCGAACCCCTTGATCTGGTCGAAGCATCTCTGGGCGAAGACGGGATCATAGCCGCGCTCGATCATCCGGCCGACGAAGATCGCCTCGTAATGGCCGATCGTGCCCATGTGCCGGAAGGTCGCCATGGCCCGGCGCAGACCGTTGGCCTCCCTGGACGAGAATTGGGCGGCGTCCATGGCGATCTTCATCGCCTGTTCCTGGAACAGGGGCACGCCCAGGGTCTTGTCGAGGACCAGCTTGAGCTCATCCGGCGGACCGTGCTCGGGTGCCGGGCGGGGATAGTCGATGACGAAGGGTACTCCCGCCGTCCGCGCCGCCCGCCGTTCGGCCCGGCGCTTCAGATAGGGATGGACCATGTCGCCCTGGATCGGGCCGGGACGGACGATCGCGACCTGGACCACCAGATCGTAGAAGACCTCGGGCCTCAGGCGCGGCAGCATGGCCATCTGGGCCCGGCTCTCGACCTGGAACACGCCCAGGGAATCGCCCCGGCACAGCATCCGATAGACCTTGCCCCGCTCTCTCGGCACCGAGTGCAGGTCCAGGGGCCGGCGATAGTCGACGGCGATCATGTCGAAGGCCCGCTTCAGCGCCGTCAGCATCCCCAGGGCCAGCACATCGACCTTCATCAGCTTCAGATGGTCGATGTCGTCCTTGTCCCATTCGATGAAGGTGCGGTCCGCCATGGCCGCGTTGCCGATCGGCACGATCTCGCACAGCGGACCCTGGCTCAGGACGAAGCCGCCGACGTGCTGGGACAGGTGGCGCGGGAATTTGATCAGTTCGGCGGTCAGGTCGAGCGCCATCTGGAACCGCGGGTCGTCGCGCTGGAACCCGGCGCGGTCCACGTCCCGGTCCTTGACCTCGGACCCGTAGGAGCCCCACACGGTGTCGGCCAGTCGCGCCGTGACGTCCTCGGTCAGGCCCAGCGCCTTGCCCACATCGCGGATCGCCGAGCGCGGCCGATAGTGGATGATGGTCGCCACGATCCCGGCCCGGTCGCGGCCATAGCGGCGATAGACATACTGCATCACCTCCTCGCGCCGCTCGTGCTCGAAATCGACGTCGATGTCCGGCGGTTCGGACCGGTCGGCCGAGATGAACCGCTCGATCAGCATGTTCTGGCTGGTCGGATCGACATTGGTGATCTTCAGGCAGAAGCAGATGACCGAGTTGGCCGCCGACCCTCGCCCCTGACACAGGATGTCCCGCTCCGGATCCCGGGCCCAGTCGACGATGTCGTGGACGGTCAGGAAATAGGGGGCGTACTTCAGCTGGCGCACCAGCCGCAGTTCCTTCCTGATGGTCCGCACGACATGGGTCGAAACCGGCCCCTTGGCGCGAGGCCATTTATCGCGGGCTCCAAGACAGGTCAGCCGGATCAGCCACCGCTGAGGCGACCAGCCCGACGGAACGGGCTCGTCCGGATAGTCGTAGCTGAGTTCGCGCAGGGAGAACCGGCACGCCCGCACCACCTCCATGGTTCGCTCCAGCGCCGCCTCGTGACCCCTGAACAGACGCGCCATCTCTGCCGCAGGCTTCAGGAACCGCTCGGCATTGGCCTGAAGCCGCAGGCCCGCCGCATCAATGGTGGTGCCCTCGCGGATACAGGTCAGGACGTCCTGCAAGGGGCGGCGGTCGGGGTGGTGGTACATCACCGCATTGGTGGCGATCATCGGCGCAGCCGTCCGGGTCGCCATCGCCGCCAGCCGGTTCAGCCGCGCCCGGTCGTCGCCGCGCCACAGCGGCTGGGCGGCCAGGTACAGGGTGTCGGGCCAGGCCTCGCGCCACGCCTTCAGCCGCGCCTCGAAGGCCGCGTCCGGATCGATCGGGGCCACGGCCAGTGCGATCATGCCTTCGCCATGGGCCACCGCCTGGTCGAAGGTCAGCCGGGTCTCGCCCTTGGTGATGCGGTCGGGGGTGGTGGCGGCCGGTGCCGTGTCCGGTCGCAGGGCGACCACGTTCGTCGTGGGGGGCGGCGGGTCCGCCAGAATCTCGCTCTTGCCCAGGGTCAGCAGTCGGCACAACCGACCATAGGCGGCCCGGTCACGCGGGAAGACGATCAGTTCGCTCCCGTCGAGGAAGCCCAGCCGGCACCCGACGACCAGGGGGATGTCCGCATCCTCGCCCCCCATCAGGGCCCGCACCATTCCGGCCAGGGTATTGCGGTCCGCCACCCCCACCGCCGCCAGCCCCAGGGATTTCGCCTGGAACATGATCTCCCCGGGGTGCGACGCCCCTTCCAGAAAGCTGAAGTTGGTCATGGCGCCGAGCTCGGCGTAGTCGCCGGCCCAGACCTGTGATGAGGGGCTCACGGGAACATCCCGTGCATCCACCACGAGGGCGCGCGCTCCTCGGCCGCCCCGGCGTATTCACGGCCATAGAGGCCCTCGCGGAACAGCCAGTAGCGAAGGCCCTGGTCGTCCTCGATCCGGTAGTAGTCACGCGTGCGGGGCTGGCGTTGCAGGGGACCTGCACCGTCCGAGGCGCTGCGCCACCACTCGGGCGACAGGCGTTCGGGGCCGTCCGCGCGGGTGACCCGGCGCGCGACACGGCGCCAGGTGAACTGGGCCGGGGGCCGATCGGGCAGTTCGGCGACCACTTCGATCGGCTCGGGTGGATCGAGCATCAGGATGGGGCGGGCGCGGCGATCCCCGCTGTCATTCTTGACCGGGACCGGGCGGGCACCCAGCGCCGGTCGCCAGCGTTCCGCCCGTTCGGGCAGCCAGGAGCCGTTCGGTTCGGCGATCTGGATCGCGGCCTCGCCCAGCCGGGCCGAGAGCCGGTCGATCAGGGCGGCCAGGCTTTCGGCATGGCGTGCGGCGGCCTCGTCCTCGGTGGAGATCTGGCGCGCCGTCACCCGTTCGGTCAGGTCGGCGCTCAGCATCAGGGCGTCGATGCCGAACCCCAGGTCGATCCGCTCGAAACCCCGCTCGCGGAACAGCCGCATCCAGATGCCCGCGTCGCGGCCGGGCGTGCCCAGCCGGATCGACAGGCCCCGCGTCTGGCCGTCGGTGCGGAACCCCGTCAGGGTCAGGGCCCGCGCCCCCTGGCCGTCCTTCTCCAGCGCCGCCGCCAGATCGGCCATCAGGCCCGGAGCCCGTCCCTCGACCCCGGCGGTGTCGCCCAGCGGCTCGGCATAGGCCTCCCACGCCCGATATCTGGGCGGCGGCCGGGTCGGGTCCATGGCCTCGGCCGCCAGACCCAGGGCCTGGTCCAGCCGGCGCACCAGACCCGCGCCGTCGACCTCTCGAAACCGCCGCGCCAGCCCGGACCGCGGCATGGGATACAGGTCGCCGATCCGGTACAGGCCGAACCGCCGGGCCTGTTTCAGCGTCGCGGCATCGATGCGCAGGGCTTCGACCGGCAGTCCGGACAGGACGTCGCGCAGGGCAGGCCCGGCGACCACCCGGGCATTGCGGGCGGCGGAACCATGGCGCGCCACGGCCCAGGCCGCCCCGGGCGTGGGGGCGATGGCGGCGCGGGCGCGGACGCCGGCCTGGCCCATGCGGCGCTCGACCTGCTCCAGCAGCCCCGCCTCGCCGCCGAACAGGTGCGCCGCCCCGGTCACGTCCATGAACAGACCCTCCAGCCCGTCCGGGGAGGCGTCGACCGTGACCGACGGCGACCACCGCTCGGCCCAGACGGCCAGGGCCCGCAACGCCCGATCGTCGGCGTCGGGGTCGGCGGGGCGGCACTCCAGCGCGGGCAGGATGGCGCGGGCGTCGGCCTGGGTCTGGCCGCGAGACAGGCCGGCCGCCCGCGCCGCAGCGTTCAGGGCGTGGATCACCGCGCCCCGGCTGGTGCGTCCGATCAGGGCGAAGGGCGGCCCCTCATGTGTGCCGACAGGGGTCTCAGGCGGCGAGACCCGTCCGGCCCCGTTCGCCCAGACCGTCACCGGCCAGTCGATCAGCCAGACGGAGACGATACGTCTCATCATCCTGCTCCAGTCGCCAGATCCCCGGCCGTTCCTGACGGCTGCGGGTCAGTTCCGCATCGAGACGAAATCCCCCCGGCGCGCGTCCGTCATGTGTCGCCCCGAAACTCGCCAGAGTTGTGATCCGCCACCGTCGCCGCGCCGCGCTCAATCCCCCCTGCGTCCGCCGCAACAGGATACCGGCCGAGGCCCCGTCGCGCGCCGCGAACTCCAGTCGTCGCGTCTGGGCCAGGGTCGCCTCCTCGACCGTGGCCAGGACGGCCGAGACCGCACCCGATCGCAGCGCCTGTTCCATGACCCACAGCCCCTCGGCCTCGCCGGCGACATGGGCGACGATCATGCCCGACGCCCTGTCCCTGGCCCCGGCGCCAAGCAATCCCGGCCCGTAAGGGCGGCCATGCTCGCTCCGCCATGTCCGCCCCAGCGCCATCAGGACAGGCCTTCGATCCTCGTGAGGCAATCGCACCAGGCCAAAGGTCAGGGCCCCCGCCATGTCCCGCACACCGGCCGCACACACCTCTTCCAGCCCCTCGCAATGGGGAGGGCAGGCGGCATCCGGGGCAAGGGACGGAACGGTCATCATGGGCTCGAAACCTGAATGTTCATTATTTGTTCCGGCCGCCGCAGAGTCAAACCTGAATCGCTCCGCTTCCTGTTGGAAAGCAGACTTCAACCTTTACGTGTCATGGTGTTCTGGTCCGATCGATGCAGTGACTCCCGCCTGAACCCCCGCCCTGTCCCAGGACAGGAAATGGATACCCCCATGACGACCCGACCCTTCACCCCCGCCGACATAGACACCGTCAACGCCCTGCACCGGTCCGTCTGGTGGCCAGAGCGTTCAAAGGCCGGCTGGGCCTGGCTCGACGCCAACCCGGCGCGCGCCGACATCGACGCCCCGACGGGGTGGGTCGTGACGGATGAAGCGGGTGCCCCGGCTGCCTTCGTCGGCAACCTGATCCAGCGCTTCTGGAAGGACGACGTCCTGTTCCACGGCGCGACCGGCTTCTCGATCATCGTGCCGCCCAGCGTCCGGGGTGCCAGCCGCCAACTGCTGAAGGTGTTCAATCGACAACCCCACGTCTTCGCCGCCTACACCTTCAACGCCAACAGCCGTTCGGCACCCCTCTATGGCCGCCATGATATGGTCGCCTGGCCACCCCGCACTCACGACCTGAAACTGTCCTGGATCATCGATCCGATCGACTGTTTGCACGGGCGCGTCCTGCGCGAGGCGGTCAAGCGCGCACCGCATCTGACAGATCCTTACCGGGAGCGGTTCATGCACCGCCGGCTCGGGGCACCCCGCACGCCCCGCCTGCCGTCGCAGGTTTCGCCTGTCACCGATCTCGGCGACCGGTCCGACTATGCGGCCTTCTGGGAGGCGCTGAAGGCCGAGGGCCGGCTGATTGCCGACCGCAGCCCCGAGATTCTGCGCTGGCGCATGGCCGATCCGGACCAGAAGACCCCGCCGGTGATGGTCGCCTTCCGGCGCGACGGCGTCATCACCGGCTATGCGATGGCCCTGATGGCCAAGGCCAATCCGATCGAGCCCGCAATCCTGGAAATCCTCGACCTCGTCGCCCTCGAAGGCGACGCCAAGGCCATTCCCGCCCTGATGCAGGCCCTGATGGCCGAAGGTCGAGCCCTGGGAGCCGCCAAGGTTCGTCTACAGGTTCTGGGCGAAGATCTGCTGCGCCGTCTGGGCCCGTGGGCTGCGGGCGCGCGGCGCGAAGGCGGTTGGGGCCACAGCCATGTGCGGTTCAACGCGGGCGGACCCGACCATCACGCCTGGTCGCCGACGCCCTTCGACGCTGATCACGCCTTCTGCCAGCGACCCGTGCCGGTGCGGAAAAAACGCGGCGAAAGGACGCCAGTCCCTGCCCGTCAGACCTGAGGCCGGGCCTTCAGCTCGTCGCGGATTTCCATCAGCAGGGCCTCGGTCGCCGTGGGCGCGGACGGCGCGGCGGGGGCCTCGGCCTCCTGGCGCCGCAACTTGTTGATGCCCTTGACGATCATGAAGACCACGAAGGCGACGATCGCGAACTGGATCACCGTGTTCAGGAAGGCGCCGTACATGACCGAGACCTTCTCGATCTCCTCGGTCGCCCCGTTCTCGGGCCGCAGTACCCATTCCAGCTTGGAGAAGTCGATGCCGCCGGTCAGCAGGCCGATCGGCGGCATGACGACCTGATCGACCAGGCTCTTGACGATGCCGTTGAAGGCCGCGCCGATGATCACGCCCACGGCCAGATCGACGACATTGCCCTTGATCGCGAACTCGCGGAACTCGGAGACGAGGCTCATGGGCTTTTCCTGGCTGGCCTGTGGTTCAGGCCAGTGAAAACCGCTTCGCCAGGTGTTTCAACCCTTGTGTGGCCTCAAGCCGTGCGACGCACGGCAGGCTGACAAAAATCTCAGGCGTCGCCCGAGGCGTTCAGCCGCTCGCGCAGCTCCTTGCCGCTCTTGAAGAAGGGCACGGACTTGGCCGGGACATCGACCGTCTCGCCGGTGCGGGGGTTACGTCCGGCACGCGCCGGACGCGAGCGCACGGAAAAGGCACCGAAGCCGCGCAGTTCGACCCGCCCGCCTTCGGACATGGCATCGGTCATTCGGCCCAGCACGACATTGACCACGCGCTCGACCTCGGCATGGGTCAGATGCGTGTTCTCAGCCGCCAGCTTTTCGATCAACTCTGACTTGATCATGCGCAGGACCTCACCTTGCCAGCCCTCGAGGAGCGTGTGTGGTCGCCGTCCCCTGCGCCCACGAAACACCCTAACCTTCGCCGGGCGCGCGAAAAAGCCCGGAAAGGTCACATACGGTTCCAAAGATGGTGAATGTCACTCACCGTACACAGTCGAGATCGTTTGACTGCAAAGAAAAAGGCGGCCGGATCGCTCCGGCCGCCTCTTCGGTCTTAGGAAGTAATCCGAGTATCAGTCCTGCTTGGCTTTCTCGCGCAGGGCGGCGCCCAGGATGTCGCCCAGCGAAGCGCCGGAATCGGACGACCCGAACTGTTCGATGGCCTCGGCCTCGTCCTTCATTTCCAGCGCCTTGATCGACACCGAGATGCGGCGCGAGGCCTTGTCCACGGCGGTGATCTGGGCATCGACGCGGTCGCCGACGGCGAAACGCTCGGTGCGCTGCTCGTTGCGGTCGCGGCTCAGGTCCGACTTGCGCACGAAGCTGGTGACCGGCGCGTCATCCTCGCCGAACTTGACCTCGATGCCGCCCGACTCGATCGAGGTGACGGTCACGGTGACCGTCTGGCCCTTGCGATAGGTGTCGCCTTCGGCAATCGGATCGCCGCCCAGCTGCTTGATGCCGAGCGAGACGCGTTCCTTCTCGACGTCG